>NZ_AGSX01000173.1 GCF_000235745.1 Stutzerimonas stutzeri SDM-LAC
CCTGACCGAGGTTGCCGACGCTGATGAGCGCGACATCCAGCTCACCGGCATCAACGCGCTGAATCATCTCGATGCTACGGCCCACCGACACATTCACCTCGATTCCGGGATGAGTTCGGGCGAACAGCGACAGCAGACTAGGCAGGATGTGGGTCCCGATATCCGACGCCGTTCCGAAGCGAACCCGCCCGTTCAGCCGTGGCTCGATGAACGCGCTGACTGTGTCTTCATTGAGCTTGAGCAGACGCCGCGCGTAACCCAGTAGCCGCTCGCCTTCATCGGTAAGCGTGATACGTCGGGCCTCGCGGATGAACAACGTGCAGCCGAGCATCGTCTCGAGCCGTTTGATCTGCATGCTGACGGCGGAGGTTGTGCGAAAGATCTGCCCGGCGGCACGCGTGAAGCTGCCACTTTCGGCGATGGAGACGAACGTGCGCAGCACGTCGATCTCCAGCAGGGGCATTGCGGACTGAGGAAGCTCTTCGGGCATACCGGGCATACCGGGCATAGGCGGGCCTTCAAATTTTCTGAACCGAGAGTTCTATTGTAGTCGTTTGTCTGAAGCGTCAAGCGCGCTCAATCTGAATCTGCCGACCACGAGCGGTTGGCAGGTATCGGGTGCGCCCGTGCACTCTCTCAATGGTTGGAGGATGCGATGCGACATTCTGAGCGAGAACAGCAACGCGATAGGTTCGAAGACCAAGGTCGGCCGGAAATGCCAGACTTCTATATGCCGGCCATGTGGCCAGTCGAACTTCAACAAGCGGTGATCGACTGGTTCGTTACCTGGCGCAAACGGCGCCTGTGCCAGCGCCTGCTGAGGCTCAGCGACCAGCAACTACGCGGGCGCGACCTCAGCAGGCCGCGGCTCATCGAAAAGCTGCGGATGCCGCTGAGGCAGTTGGTGCAGGAGCAACGTTGCCAGCGCGGGCGCTAGGGTTTGCGGGCAATCAGTACGGCGCGCATTGGTGCGGGCAGACCTTCGATGGTCTTGCTGTGGTCCTCTGGGTCGAGGAAATCCGGTAACGATTGGTAGCGCATCCAGTCGGTGCTGCGCTGTTCCTCGACGCTGGTGACGCTGACGTCGACACAACGCACGTCGGTGAATCCCGCCCGGCGCAGCCAGCACTCCAGCGCAGCCACTGACGGCAGGAACCAGACGTTGCGCATCTGTGCGTAACGATCCTCGGGAACCAGCGCGGTGTGTTCGTTGCCTTCGACCACCAGGGTTTCCAGCACCAGCTCGCCGTTCTTGAGCAGGCAGTCTTTCAGGTCGAGTAGGTGATCGATAGGCGAACGTCGGTGATAAAGCACACCCATGGAGAACACCGTGTCGAAGCCTTCGAGCTTCGCCGGTAGTTCTTCGAGGGCCATTGGCAGGTGCCAGACCGGGCACTCGGAAAGGTAGCGTTTCATGGCGTGGAACTGGCAGAAGAACAGCCAGTTCGGGTCGATGCCGATGACTGAATCAGCCCCGGCGCCAAGCATTCGCCACATGTAATAGCCGTTGCCACAGCCGACGTCGAGGATGCGCTTGCCGGCAAGGTTGAGGTGCGGAGCGACACGCGTCCACTTCCAGTCCGAGCGCCACTCCGTATCCACATGCACACCGAACACGTCGAAGGGGCCTTTGCGCCACGGGGACAGGCCGAACAGCGCATCACGGGCCGTCGCCCGAGTAGCCTCGTCGCAATCGGCATCCAGCCGGAAGGTATCGCGAATCTCGATGGCGTCAGGCTGAATGTCTGGCAGCGCATCGACCGCCCGGCGCCAGCGCGGTAGATCGCCGTGGCCGACGGCGAGCTTGGCGTCGAGTTGCTGTTGCAGGCCGTTGGCCCAGGTGGCCAGAGGTGTTCCGGCAACGCGCCAGGCAAGGGGAGTCAGGTCGAGATTCATGGCAGGGCGATCAGGGAAGCGAAGTTCAGGCACTGGAACCAGGGCACCACTTTGGAAAAGCCGGCGTCCAGCAAGCGCTGTCGGTGGGTTTCAAGACTGTCCGGCTTCATCACGTTCTCGATGGCACTGCGCTTCTGGGCGATTTCCAGCTCGCTGTAGCCGTTGGCCCGTTTGAACGCGATGTGCAGGTCAGTCAGCAGATCCTGTTCCTGCTCATCTTCGAAGCGCAGTTTCTCCGACAGGATCAGTGCGCCGCCCGGCACCAGCGCCTGGCGGATGGCACTGAGCAGCTCAGGCCGCTGTTCGGGCGGGATGAACTGCAGGGTGAAGTTGAGGGCGATCAGCGAGGCGGGCTGGAACTGGAGAGCGAGCACGTCGGCGTCGATCACTTTAACCGGAAGCAGCTCCTGGAACATCGAATCCTGCCCGTGCAGATACTCGCGGCAGCGCTCGACCATCGCCGCAGAGTTATCAGCGGCAACCACATGACAGTTATCGGTCTTGACGTGCCGACGCAGCGCTTGTGTCACCGCACCCAGCGAGCAACCGAGGTCATACAGGCAGGTGTTCGGCTGGGCGAATTGCGCCGCCAGTACGCCGATGTTCTCCACTATCGTGGGGTAGCCCGGCACCGAGCGTTTGATCATGTCGGGAAACACCCGCACAACGTCTTCGTTGAAGACGAAATCCTGGGGCTGGGCAAGGGGCTGGGCGAACAGGCGATCGGGTTCGTGGCTCACGGCGGCGTCTGGGCAGGCTGAAAAATAGGGGCGGCATTGTAGCGGAAAGCCGTGCCGATGGCCGTGGCGAAGTGGACGGTCGGTGCCCGTCCTCGGCTATAGGACTTCGATTCGGCAGTCGAACAGCTCCGCCGGCTCGGCGTCAGCCTCCCAGGGACGTTGATAAGTGAGGTAGAGGCGACCACTGCCGGGCTGGGCCGCCTCGAAGCGCCAGGTGGACAGGCCATCGCCGCCGACCAGATCGCTTTTGGGCGAGCTGAACACTTCCGGGCCCAGGCTTTTCAGCTGTTCGCTCGAAACCTCGCGCAGGTTCCAGCGATAGCCCGTGGTGGGATTGCTTGGCAGGCTCAGGATCAGCATCTGACCGGACTGCAAGGTCAGCGGACAGTCGGCATCGTCGCTCAGTGCGATGCTGCTGGATGGGGCACTGGCGCAGCCGGCTAGCAGCAGCAAGGGGGCGAACGGCGATAGCAGGCGGGTTACGGACATAGGCGACCGACTCAACAAGGGAAAGGAAACGCTCGGGCGTCGGCTGAACCATAAGACGCGCAGCCGCGTGCGTAAAGCCATTCTCGGCAGGCAGAAGGTCCAGGTAACGGGCCGTGGCGCATCCTTCACGGCCCCGCTTCGTCAGAAAAGGACCTTGACCACGTCGCTGAAACGCTTGGCGAAATGCATCGTCAGGCCTTCTTTGAGATAGTCCGGCAGTTCTTCGAAGTCGCCACGGTTCAGCTCGGGAATGATCAACTCGTAGAGCTTCAAACGCCGCGCTGCGATGACCTTTTCGCGCAGGCCGCCGATGGGTAGCACCAGCCCGGTCAGGGTCAGTTCACCGGTCATCGCGACGCCCTTTTTGGGCGCCTGGTTGCGTGCCAGCGAGAGCAGCGCGCTGGCCATGCTGATGCCGGCGCTAGGACCGTCTTTTGGTGTCGCGCCTTCCGGCACATGCATGTGCACGAAAGCCTGGTCGAAGAACTCCGGATCGCCCTTGAATTCCTTCAAGTGTGAATTGACGTAGCTGAAGGCGATTTCGGCCGACTCTTTCATGACATCGCCGAGCTTGCCGGTGAGCTTGAAGCCGCGATTGAGCGTATGGATGCGCGTCGCCTCGATGGGCAGCGTGGCGCCACCCATGCTGTTCCAGGCCAGGCCGGTGACGACACCCACTCCGGTAAGCAGTTGCTCGGGATGCCAGAACGGCATGCCCAGGTAGCTTTCGATGTCCTTTGGCCCGATCTTGATGTTGGCCTCGGGCTCGTCGAGCAACTTGACCACCGCCTTGCGCACCACCTTGCCGAGCTGCTTGTCCAGCTGCCGCACGCCGGCTTCGCGGGCATAACCTTCGATCAGGCTGCGCAGGGCGCTGTCGCTGATCGCCAGCCGTTTTTTCGGCACGCCTGCGCGATCCAACTGCCGAGGCCAGAGGTGGCGCTTGGCGATTGCCAGCTTCTCCTCGGTGATGTAGCCGGACAGGCGGATGATTTCCATGCGATCGAGCAGCGGACCCGGGATCGAATACAGGCTGTTGGCAGTGCAGACGAACAGGACCTTGGACAGATCCAGGCGCAAATCCAGGTAGTGATCGAGAAAGCCGACGTTCTGTTCAGGGTCGAGCGTCTCCAGCAGTGCCGACGCCGGGTCGCCCTGATGGCTGTTGCCGAGCTTGTCGACCTCGTCGAGCATGATCACCGGGTTCATCACCTCGACCTCTTTCAGCGCCTGCACTAGCTTGCCGGGCAGGGCGCCGATGTAGGTCCGTCGATGACCCTTGATCTCCGCTTCGTCACGCATGCCGCCGACGCTGAAACGATAGAAACGGCGCCCGAGGGACTCGGCGATGGACTTGCCGATGCTGGTTTTGCCGACGCCTGGCGGGCCCACCAGCAGCACGATGGAGCCGGAAATTTCGCCACGGAAGGCGCCGACGGCGAGAAACTCGATGATGCGATCCTTGATGTCGTCGAGGCCGGCGTGGTGCGCGTTGAGCACTTTGCGCGCATGGTTCAGATTGAGCTTGTCCTCGCTGTACAGCCCCCAGGGCATCGAGGTGGCCCAGTCCAGATAGTTGCGGGTCACCGCATATTCCGGCGAACCGGTTTCCAGCACCGAGAGCTTGTCCAGCTCGTCGTCGATACGCTTCTGCGCGGCTGGAGGCACCACCTTGCCTTCCAACCGAGAGCGAAACTCGTCGGCATCGGCGCTGCGATCATCCTTGGTGATGCCCAGTTCCTGCTGGATGATCTTCAACTGTTCCTTGAGAAAGAACTCGCGCTGGCGCTCGCCGATCTTGCGGTTCACCTCGCCGGTCAGTTCCTTCTGCAGCTTGGCGACTTCCACCTCTTTACGCAGCAGCGGCAGAACCTTTTCCATGCGCTTGAGCACCGGCACGGTGTCGAGTACTTCCTGCAGTTCGGGCCCGGGCGCAGTGGTCAACGCCGCGGCAAAATCGGTCAGCGGTGACGGCGCGTTCGGGCTGAAACGGTTGAGGTAATTCTTCAACTCCTCGCTGTACAACGGGTTGAGCGGCAACAACTCTTTGATCGCATTGATCAGGGCCATGCCGTAGGCCTTCACCTCGTCACGCGGGTCTTCGTCACTTTGCGGGTAGTCAACTTCCACCAGGTACGGCGGCTTGCGCCGCAGCCAGCCGCGGATTCGCACGCGTGCAAGGCCCTGGGCTACGAACTGCAGCTTGCCGCCTTCCTTCGAGGCGTGATGCACGCGAACCATGGTGCCGTGTTCGGGCAGGCTGTCCGGGTTGAAGCTGGCGGCGTCCTGCGCAGGCGTGTCCATATAGAAGAGGGCCAGGCGCTGGTGCGGCGTCTTGGAGACCAGCTCCAGGGTTTCGGCCCAGGGCTCTTCATTGACGATGACCGGCAGCACCTGAGCCGGGAAGAAGGGCCGGTTGTGAATCGGGACGATGTACAGCTTGTCGGGTTGGTCCTGGTCAGGCAACACCAGCCCGGTGGATGATTGGTCTTGCTCGAGTTCCTGATGGATGTCGTCGTTCATGCGGCACCTGTGGCGAGTACGTGCTCTTTAGATGGGTATCCGCCGAATGATTTCAATCCAATCCAGCCTTTGACGTTTGGGGCTGGCTGTAAAAATACGGCTGCCTCCGGTAGAGTGCGGCAACACGTCAGGTACCTCGCCATGCTCACTGCACGTCTGCTTCGCCTCGATGATCAGGCTCACGAACACGCACACGACTACCACCAGTTGGTCATGTCGCTGTCGGGCAGTGCCGAGTTTGAGGTGGATGGCTCGGGCGGTGAGGTCTGCCGTATGCGTGCCTGTCTGGTACCGGGGTACGCTGGACACGAGTTTGCCGGCAAGGGCGATAACCGCATGCTCATCATCGACCTTGATGAGCAGGACATGAGTGCCGACGACCCACGCCTGCTTGCGCGATTGTTCGAAACGCCACGTTATCCCGCGCTCGATGCAGACTTCCACAACCTGCTGAACTATGCCGGTGCGGAGCTGGCTCGCTACGGCAGCGATCCGTTGTTGGCGCGAGCGCTGGGTGGCGTGCTGTTGCGGGCGTTACACCTGCGGGTGTTTGGCGAATCGTCACGGCCGCCGACCGGCCCGCTGGATATCGCTCGGCTAGATGCGCACATCGAAAGCAATCTGGCGCGGCGGATCACCGTTGCCGAGCTGGCGCAGGTTGTCTGCCTGAGTCCCAGCCACTTTCACGTGCAGTTCAAGGACAGTGTCGGCCTGACGCCACATCAATACCTGCTTAAAAGCCGCCTCGATCGCGCGGCGCGGCTGTTGCGCGAGAGCCCGCTGCCGCTTGTCCGGATTGCCGAGGAATGCGGGTTTTCTAGCCAGAGCGCACTGACCACGGCAACGCGCCGTTACCTGGGACTGACCCCGAAGAAGCTGCGACGCAGCGAAGGCTGAGGCATACAAAACGCACCGCAACGGTGCGTTTTTTCGTGGGGCCGCAAACTTTTTGGCACTGCGCCAACCGGCTTATATGACCGGATTTTGACGAGCGCGCAAAGTCGTAGTTTTTTGTAAAAGATCCGTAGGTATCTGCAACACCGCAAAACCCTCCCGCCGTAGATTCCCCTACCCGTTTGGCGGCCACCGCTGCGCCATCACTGGCGTGAGCGACCCGCTGGGCCTGATTCAACAACACTCCACGAGAGGAGCGGCGCGATGTTCAAAGCCGGTCAAGTCTTGCAGGGCGATTTCGCCAATCTGAAAGCCGCCGAATTCTTTCCCGCCATCAGCGCCAACTACAGCGTTGACGAAGCGGCCTACCTGAATGAGCTCTTGCAGCTGGCCGATCCCGGCGACGCTGGCATCGAAGCCATTCGCCGTGAAGCCCGTACGCTGATCGAGGCGGTGCGCGGCCGGGATAATGCGGTCGATACGTTGGACGCGCTGCTGCGTCAGTACAGCCTGGATACCCACGAAGGACTGATGCTGATGTGTCTGGCCGAGGCGTTGTTGCGCGTGCCGGATTCGGCCACCGCCGACGCACTGATCCGCGACAAGCTCAACGCCGCCGAGTGGGAACGCCATCTCGGCCAGAGCGACAACGTGCTGGTCAACTTTGCCGCCTGGGGCCTGGTGATGACCGGCAAAGTCGTTGACCCTGACAATGCTGACGGCCGGCCAAAGAATGTCATTGGCCGTCTGGTCAAGCGCTCCGGTGAGCCAGTAATTCGCGCCGCGATGAACCAGGCGATGAAGCTGATGGGCAAGCAGTTCGTGCTCGGCCGCACCATCTCCGAGGCGCTGAAGAACGGCCGTCCCGAGCGCGAGAAGGGCTACACCTATTCCTTCGACATGCTCGGCGAGGCGGCACTCACCACCGAGGATGCCCGCAAGTACATGGCCGACTACCGCCAAGCCGTGGAAACCGTTGGCGCCGAGCCGCAGGTCGGTCCAGGGCCGCGTCCGTCGGTGTCGATCAAGCTCTCCGCACTGCACCCGCGCTATGAAGTGGCTCAGCGCGAGCGGGTCCTCACCGAACTGTTCGTGAGCGTCCGCGAGCTGGCGATCCTGGCGCGTCGCCTGGATGTCGGTATCACCATCGACGCCGAAGAAGCCGACCGCCTCGAGCTGTCGCTGGAACTCTATGAAAAGCTCATGCGCGACCCGGCCATTGCCGGCTGGGGCGAGTTCGGCCTGGTGATCCAGGCATACTCCAAGCGCTGCCTGCCGGTGCTGGTGTGGCTGACCTTGCTGGGCAAAGAGCTGGGCGCGCGGATCCCGCTGCGGCTGGTCAAGGGTGCCTACTGGGACAGCGAGATCAAGCAGTGCCAGGTTCAGGGCCTCGACGGCTACCCGGTCTACACCCGCAAGGAAGGTACCGACACCTCCTACCTGGCCTGCGCCCGCTACCTGCTGTCCGAGCAGACCCGCGGCGTGATCTACCCGCAGTTCGCCAGCCACAACGCCCACACCGTCAGCTGCATCCTGTCGATGGTCGGCGAGTTGAAGACGCCGCGTGAATTCGAGTTCCAGCGCCTGCACGGCATGGGCGACGCGCTGTACGACACGGTGATCGAGATGTACCGCAAGAACGTGCGCATCTATGCGCCCGTCGGTGCTCACAAGGATTTGCTGCCGTACCTGGTGCGTCGCCTGCTGGAGAACGGCGCCAACTCATCCTTCGTCCACCAGCTGGTCGACCCGCGCGTACCGGTCGAGACCCTGATCGATCACCCGGTCACCCAGTTGCGCCAGTTCAAGACCCTCGGCAACCACCGCATCCCGCTCCCGCCGGCGCTGTACGGCAACCGGACCAACTCGCAAGGCATCAACATGAACATCCAGACCCAGTGGAACGAACTGTCCAGCGCCTACCAGACTTTCCTCGACCGCCAGTGGCAAGCCGCCCCGGTGATCGCCGGTCAGAAGCTCAACGGCACCCCGCACAAGGTGTATTGCCCCTACAGCCTCAGCCAGGAAGTGGGCACCGCCCAGTTCGCCACGGCCGAGCAGGCCAAACAGGCCATCGACGGTCTGGCCGCTTTCTGGCCGCGCTGGAATGCCACGCCGATCGAGCAGCGCGCGCAGATTCTCGAGCGCCTCGCTGACCTGCTCGAAGCCAACCGCGCCGAGCTGATGGCCATGTGCACCCTGGAAGCGGGCAAGACCCTGCAGGACGGCATCGACGAAGTCCGCGAAGCAGTGGATTTCTGCCGTTACTACGCGCTGCAGGCGCGCCTGAAGCTCGGCCGTGAAGAACTCAAGGGCCCGACTGGCGAACGCAACGAACTGTTCCACGAAGGCCGTGGCGTATTCGTCTGCATCAGCCCTTGGAACTTCCCGCTGGCGATCTACCTCGGTCAGATCACTGCAGCCTTGGTCGCCGGTAATACCGTGCTGGCCAAGCCCGCCGAGCAGACCAGCCTGATCGCTGCTCGTGCGCTGGATCTGATGTTCGAAGCTGGCCTGCCGAACGAGGCGATTGCCTTCCTGCCGGGTGACGGTGCCACCTTGGGTGGCGTGTTCTGCCGCGACCCTCGCGTTGTGGGCGTGTGCTTTACCGGTTCCACCGACACGGCACGCATTATCAACCGCCAGCTGGCCGAGAAGGAGGGCGCCATCGCCACCCTGATCGCCGAAACCGGCGGCCAGAACGCCATGATCGTCGATTCCACCGCACTGCCTGAGCAGGTGGTCAAGGATGCGGTGGGTTCGGCCTTTACCAGTGCCGGCCAGCGCTGCTCGGCCCTGCGCGTGCTCTACGTGCAGCGTGACATTGCTGACCGGGTGATCGAGCTGATCAAGGGCGCCATGGCACAGCTGAAAGTCGGCCCGACGCACCTACGCGAAAATGACCTGGGGCCGGTTATCGACGCTGAAGCCCGCGACGGTTTGCTTGCCCACATCGAGAAACTGAAGGCCGAAGGCAAGCTGATTGCCGAAGCCAAGCTGCAGGGCAGCCTCAACGGCCATTTCGTGGCGCCGGTGGCCTTCGAGATCGGCGGTATCCAGGAGCTGAAGAAAGAGCAGTTCGGTCCGGTGCTGCACGTGGTGCGTTTCGATGCGGCGGACCTGGAAAAGGTTGTGGCCGACATCAACGCCACCGGCTACGGCCTGACGCTCGGCGTGCACAGCCGCAACGAGGAGACCGCCGAGCGCATCGAAGCGCTGGCGCGGGTCGGCAACCTGTACGTCAACCGCAACCAGGTCGGTGCGGTGGTCGGTGTGCAGCCGTTCGGCGGCTGTGGACTGTCCGGCACTGGCCCGAAGGCGGGCGGCCCGAGCTACCTGCTGCGCTTCGTCAACGAGCGCACCACCTCGACCAACACCACTGCGGTGGGCGGTAATGCGTCACTGCTGTCGCTGGGTGACGACTGACCGTCTACTCGGCAGGAAATGGCTGGCGGCTCGGTTCAGAGACCGCCAGCTCACAAGAACAATCAGAACAGTCGGCGGATCGCTCTTCCGCCACTGATGGGTCCGGTTGGACCCGTCCCGGTGATGGCGCGATCCGACGTCGCCCTCTGCCAGGTGGGTTTGCGAACACCCTCGCGCCCATCAACAACAACTAACGAGGGAACAAAATGAGCATCAGTACACCCACCTTGATCACCTTCGTGATCTACATCGGCGCCATGCTGTTGATCGGCTTTATCGCCTACCGTGCCACCAAGAACTTCGATGACTACATCCTTGGGGGGCGTAGTCTGGGCAGTTTCGTCACGGCGCTGTCGGCAGGCGCTTCGGACATGAGCGGCTGGCTGCTGATGGGCCTTCCGGGCGCGATTTTCGTCGCAGGGCTTTCCGAAAGCTGGATCGCCATCGGCCTGATCGCCGGGGCCTGGCTGAACTGGCTGTTCGTGGCTGGCCGCCTGCGCGTGCATACCGAACGCAACAAGAACGCGCTGACCCTGCCTGACTACTTCTCGCATCGCTTCGAAGACGACAGCCGCCTGCTGCGCATCTTCTCGGCGCTGGTTGTGCTGGTGTTCTTCACCATCTACTGCGCCTCGGGCGTCGTCGCCGGCGCGCGTCTGTTCGAAAGCAGCTTCGGCGTGCCGTATGACGTGGCGCTGTGGATCGGTGCAGCCGCAACCATTCTCTATGTGTTCATCGGCGGTTTCCTCGCGGTCAGCTGGACCGACACCGTGCAGGCGACGCTGATGATCTTCGCGCTGTTGATCACGCCGGTATTCGTGATCCTGGCGCTAGGCGACATGGGTGCTGCGATGGATACCATCGCCACGCAGAACCCAGCAGCCTTCGATATGTTCAACGGGCTGTCCTTCGTCGCCATCGTTTCGCTGCTGGCTTGGGGGCTGGGCTACTTCGGCCAGCCGCACATCCTGGTGCGCTTCATGGCCGCCGATTCGGTGAAGACCATCCCCAACGCCCGTCGCATCGGCATGGCGTGGATGATCCTGACCCTGGCCGGTGCGGTTGCCGTGGGCTTCTTCGGCATCGCCTATTTTGCAGACCATCCGGAGCTGGCCGGGCCGGTCTCCGAAAACGGTGAGCGGGTGTTCATGGAACTGGTGAAGATCCTGTTCAACCCCTGGGTTGCCGGCGTCATCCTGTCCGGTGTGCTCGCGGCGGTGATGAGTACTCTCAGCGCTCAGCTGCTGGTCAGTTCCAGCGCCCTGACGCAGGACTTCTACAAAGCCATGCTGCGCAAGAACGCCTCGCAGACCGAACTGGTCTGGGTCGGTCGCGCGATGGTGCTGCTGATCGCCTTCATCGCGCTCGGCATCGCCTCCAACCCGGACAGCAAGGTGCTGGGTCTGGTGTCCTACGCCTGGGCCGGCTTCGGCGCCGCCTTCGGTCCGGTCGTGCTGATCTCGCTGCTGTGGAAGCACATGACCCGTAACGGTGCGCTGGCCGGCATGGTCGTTGGTGCTGTCACCGTGGTGGTGTGGAAGGAATTCGTCGGCATGGGCCTGTACGAGATCATCCCTGGCTTTATCCTCGCCAGCATCGCCATCGTGGTGTTCAGCAAAGTAGGCGCAGGTGCCTCGCAGAGCATGATCAAGCGCTTCGAAGACGCCGAGAGCGAATACCAGGGTCGTTGATTCATCTACACCCAAAACCCCGCTGCCGGCGTCCCAGCAGCGGGGTTTTCTTTTGCTCGCTACCAACTACCAACCGCTGATCTGCAATGGCTCATGCGGCGTGTTCAGTCGTCGACAACAAGATTCCGGCGATCATCCTTTGCGCCGGCTGCAATCAGGTGCTCGGCCATGTCTTCGGTCACGTGAACGCTGTGGCCGCTGATATGCGCCATGGACATGCGCGCAGCTGGATCTGTCGAGATCCGAACGTCCTTGATGGCGCTGGTATGGGTGGCGTTTCCGAGCGTGGTTGAACAAGTGCCGTTAGCGGTATCGAGGTGAACGGTCATGGCGGGCTCCTTGGGCTGCGGTGAAGCCGCACCGGCAAGTGCAGCTACTGAGGATGAGACCATGACCACAAGAATCCGTTTTGCATGAGGCGGTAATCGTTATCTCTTCAGCCGCCCGCTGCCGGCCGATGCCTTCGAGACCTGGTTGATGCAACAACCCCATCTGGCTGCGCGACCGCTCATCTGGAATTCACGCGCAGCGATTTCAACGCGCGGACCATCTGCAGGCGGCGATGACCGCTGCGGGCATCTCGATTCCAGCGCAGAATCGCTTGCCGGCGCGCCTGGCGTCCATGCGCGGGCAAATTATCAACCGCTGACTGCGGCAGCGCTGAGATCGAAGCGAACCGCCGCATCGCCGGCTCGTCGTCCTGGCCACTCAGCAGGACATCCGTAGGTCGTTCCGTTCGCACCTTTTCCGGACAAAACTGTCCGGTCATGAGCGAAGAGTGCTTCGAGACGCTATGCTTTCCTTCTAAACCCGACCGTCCGTTGCCAACGCAGCGCCACAAGCGTTCGCGTTTCGTCAGTGGAGGCGGGGGCTACGTCCCCGCAGCACAAGGAAAACAACACCAATGAATGTGAGCACCCCCACTCTGATCACCTTCGTGATCTACATCGCGGCGATGATTCTTATCGGCTTCACCGCCTACCGCGCCACCAAGAACTTCGATGACTACATCCTCGGCGGACGCAGCCTCGGCAGTTTCGTCACTGCGCTTTCAGCAGGCGCTTCGGACATGAGCGGCTGGCTGCTGATGGGCCTGCCCGGCGCGATCTTCGTCGCAGGGCTGTCGGAAAGCTGGATCGCCATCGGTCTCATCGCCGGCGCCTGGCTTAACTGGATTTTCGTCGCCGGGCGGCTGCGTGTGCACACCGAGCACAACCACAATGCGCTAACCCTGCCGGACTATTTCTCCCATCGTTTCGAGGACACCAGCCGCCTGCTGCGGATCTTCTCTGCGTTGGTGATTCTGGTGTTCTTCACCATCTACTGCGCCTCCGGCGTAGTGGCCGGCGCGCGCCTGTTCGAGTCCACCTTCGGCATGGAATACGGCACGGCACTGTGGGTCGGCGCGGCGGCAACCATCCTCTACGTGTTCATCGGCGGTTTCCTTGCGGTGAGCTGGACCGATACCGTTCAGGCCACGCTGATGATCTTCGCGCTGTTGATCACGCCGGTGTTCGTCATCCTCGCCCTGGGCGACCTTGGTACCGCCATGGACACCATCGCCGCGCAGGACCCTTCGAATTTCGACATGTTCAAGGGTTTGTCCTTCATCGCGATCATCTCGCTGCTCGGCTGGGGCCTTGGCTACTTCGGGCAGCCGCACATCCTGGTGCGCTTCATGGCCGCCGACTCGGTGAAAACCATCCCCAACGCCCGCCGCATCGGCATGGCCTGGATGATCCTGACGCTCGCCGGAGCTGTGGTCGTGGGCTTCCTCGGTATCGCCTACTTCGCGGATAACCCTGCGCTGGCCGGCCCGGTCACCGAGAACGGCGAGCGCGTGTTCATGGAACTGGTCAAGCTGATGTTCAACCCCTGGGTCGCGGGCATCATCCTCTCCGGCGTACTGGCTGCCGTCATGAGTACGCTCAGCGCACAGTTGCTGGTTAGTTCCAGTGCACTGACCCAGGACTTCTACAAAGCCTTCTTGCGCAAGGGCGCATCGCAGACTGAACTGGTCTGGGTTGGCCGCGCCATGGTGCTGCTGATTGCCTTGATCGCCATCGGCATCGCCTCGAATCCGGACAGTAAAGTGCTGGGCCTCGTGTCCTACGCCTGGGCCGGCTTCGGCGCTGCCTTTGGTCCGGTGGTGCTGATCTCCCTTGTGTGGAAGCGCATGACCCGCAACGGCGCGCTCGCCGGCATGCTGGTCGGCGCCATTACCGTGGTGGTGTGGAAGGAGTTCATCGGGCTCGGGCTGTACGAAATCATCCCCGGCTTCATCCTCGCCAGCATCGCCATCTATGTGGTGAGCATCATGGGCAAGGAGCCAGCGGCTTCCATTCAGCAGCGCTTCGAAGTGGCTGACGCCGAGTATCACGCGGGCTAGGGCGGGCCGGGCGGGATCAGGGCCTGCTGAGCGATCAGCGAAGCAAGCCTTGAAACCGTCATTCGTGATTGGCGCCGCGTCGCCGCAATAATGAGCTGTCACGCATTGATGCGGCGTTGGATACTGTGCACCGGGCGCCGTTGAGTGGTGCACATCAGGAAATCCAGGAGTATTCCAATGAAAGCGCAATCTACGATGATGATCCGGGCCATGGCCGTTGTATTGGCTTCTGTACTGATTACTGGCTGCAGCCTGCGCTTGCCAGGCATCGGTATAGATATCGGCGACGGTGGTGGGCATGGTGGGCATGGTGGTACTCATTGCCCGCCGGGCCAGGCGAAGAAAGGAAACTGCTGACCCTCACACGGTTTTCCCGGGACCGAATAGCGCATGCCATTCGGCCCGCTTTACCCCGTTTCCCCCCTCCTTGCTGCTCAGCGATAGCCATGCTGCAGCGCACATCAACGAATTCTGCACGCGAATAAGCGAGACACCAGTTCTGCTATTCACGTGACGATGGTTCCGCTCATCCCTCCGACATTCCGTCTATTTGACAGGTCCAAGCTTTCTGCCACGGTTAGTGGAAATGCGTGTACCGCTTGTGGTCGGCAAGCCCGGCAGAGCGCGTATCGCTAGCAAGGCCCGTAAAACAAAAACAATAATCGAGGAAACTCCCATGCTCCCAAGCAAGTTGGCTTCAGCCTGCGCGCGCGCCATCGTCGGTGTCATGCTGGTTGGCGGTGTCGGCATCGCTGCCGATGCTCAGGCCCGCTCCAAACCGATCAAGCCGCCTGTATCCCACAGCGAATCACGCGAACAAGACTCGCGCGTTTTCGTCCCGGTCGTATCGCCTTTGGCAGCATTCCCCGGCCTGCCCAGCGAACGCTGGACCGGCATTTACGAAGGCTCGTCCTACCAGATCGAAGTCCCGCCGAATTGGAACGGCATGCTGGTCATGTACGCGCACGGCTACCGCGGCACGGGACCAGAACTCACCGTTGGGCCGCCGCCGATTCGCCCATGGCTGCTGCAACAGGGATACGCCTGGGCCGCTTCCAGTTACAGCAAGAACTACTACGATGTGCGCGCCGGAGTTGAAGATACCAACGCCCTGGCGCTCGCGTTCAGTGAGCTGACTGGCAAAGCTCAGCCGAGCAAGATCTACATCACCGGGCATTCCATGGGCGGGCATGTTGCCGCCGCCGCGGTGGAAGCCGAGACCTATGCCACCGCCAATAACCCGTTGCGCTACAGCGGCTCGGTGCCGATGTGCGGCGTAACTGGCGACGTCTACGAATTTGAATACCTGACGAACTACACCCTGGCTGCCCAGCATCTGGCGGGGCAGGGGCCTACCACCTTCCCGGCGACAGACTTCCAGCCCAAGTTGCCGCAGATCATCGGCGCGTTGTGGGACAGCTACCCGACCGACCCATCGCCGCAGGGTGAGAAGCTGGAAGGTATCGTTCGTGATCTCAGCGGTGGCGAACGGCCAATCTTTGCCGAAGGCTTCCGCACGAGTCTGCAAAGCGTCGTGCTGGGTACCGGAGGGCAGGATGGTTCAGTGAACGGCATTCTGGCCGACTCGCTCAGCGGCAACCTTGCCATCCGCTATCAGTTCGATACGAACAAGGCGATGTCCCGAGAGGAGCGCGCATTCAACGACTCGATTATCCGTGTCATCGGTCATCCTGCTGCCAACAGCATCCGCCCGGACGGGCTGCGCTGGATTCCGGTAGTCAACGGCCAGTTCAACGTCCCGGTGGTCAGTATCCATACTCTTGGCGACCTCTACGTGCCATTCAAACACCAGCAGATCTATCGCCGTAACGCTGAAGCCAATGGCAACGGTGATCTACTGGTGCAACGCGCTATTCGCGCACCTAGCCATTGCGACTTCACTTATCAAGAGCAAGTCGAGGCAATGGCAGCGATGCTGCAGTGGGAACAGCAGGGCACCAAGCCAGCGGGTGATGAAGTCCTTAATCCGCGCGTAGTCGCCAACCCCGCCTATGGCTGCGAGTTCACACGTAACGACGGCACGCAGAATCGGACGGCACTGCCTGCCTGCCCAGAGAGTTGAAAAACACTAACGCCTACCTAGAAACGCCC
>NZ_AGSX01000172.1 GCF_000235745.1 Stutzerimonas stutzeri SDM-LAC
AACCTCAGCATTTACCAGGCCAGGATGGTCGATGCCAAAACCGGCGCGGTGCGTATCAGTGATGGGCAACGTCATTTCTGCAAGCTGTGTGGCAGCGCGCTCTGGTTGTGGGACCCGAACTGGCCGGACCTTGTGCATCCACATGCCTCGGCAATCGATAGCGACCTGCCGAGCCCGCCCGAGTCGACACACCTGATGCTGGCGTCGAAGGCGTCGTGGGTCGAGCCGCAGCTGGGGCCAGACGATCGTTGCTTCGATGAGTATCCGGATGAGTCGCTTGCGCAGTGGCATCAGCGCCTGGGATTGCAGGGCGATCCTGGCTAGCAGCTGCCCTTCCTCGCAGCTGTCGATTTGACTAAAGCTCGTGCGCTTCGTAATGTGCGACTCTTTTGTTCGGCCGCCGTGTAGGGCCGTCCGTTGGCAATGGGGAGTGCAACTTGAAACCGGTGAAAGTTGGCATCTGTGGGCTGGGAACCGTCGGTGGCGGTACCTTCAACGTGCTCGAACGCAACGCAGCTGAAATCGCGCGCCGTGCAGGGCGTGGCATCGAGGTCGCGCAGATTGCGGCTCGCCATGCGAACCCCAAGTGCAACACCGGTGATACTCCGATTACCGCCGATATCTTCGATGTCGCCGACAACCCGGAGATCGACATCGTCGTCGAATTGATCGGCGGCTACACCTTAGCTCGCGAGCTGGTGCTCAAGGCCATCGAGAATGGCAAGCATGTGGTCACGGCAAACAAGGCGTTGATCGCCGTGCACGGCAACGAGATCTTTGCGAAGGCGCGCGAGAAGGGCGTCATCGTAGCCTTCGAAGCCTCGGTAGCCGGCGGTATCCCGATCATCAAGGCCATTCGCGAAGGGCTGGCGGGCAACCAGATCAATTGGCTCGCCGGTATCATCAACGGAACCGGTAACTTCATTCTTACCGAGATGCGGGAGAAAGGTCGGACCTTCGAGGACGTACTGAAGGAGGCTCAGGAGCTCGGTTATGCAGAGACCGATCCGACCTTCGACGTCGAAGGCATAGACGCCGCCCACAAGCTGACCATCCTTGCCTCCATTGCCTTCGGCGTGCCGCTGCAATTCGATAAGGCCTACACCGAAGGGATCTCCAAGCTGACCACGGCTGACGTCAACTACGCCGAGGCGCTGGGCTACCGCATCAAGCACCTGGGCGTTGCGCGCAGCACTGCCTCAGGCATCGAGCTGCGCGTCCACCCTACGCTGATCCCGGCCGATCGCCTGATCGCCAACGTCAATGGTGTGATGAACGCGGTGATGGTCAACGGTGACGCCGTCGGCTCGACCCTTTATTACGGTGCTGGGGCCGGCATGGAGCCGACGGCTTCGGCCGTGGTGGCAGATCTGGTGGATGTAGCCCGTGCGCTGACCACCGATCCGAACAACCGCGTTCCGCACCTGGCCTTTCAGCCGGACTCGCTCTCTGCTCATCCAATCCTGCCAATAGGCGCTTGCGAAAGCGCCTATTATCTGCGGATTCAGGCCAAGGATCGCCCAGGCGTGCTGGCGCAGGTCGCCACTATCCTGTCCGAGCGTGGCATCAATATCGAATCGATCATGCAGAAGGAAGCCGAGGAGCAAGATGGGTTGGTCCCGGTCATCCTGGTCACGCATCGTGTGGTCGAGCAGCGGATCGACGATGCCATCGCTGCACTTGAAGCGCTTGCCGACGTGGTGGGCAACGTGGTGCGGATTCGTGTCGAGCAACTGAACTAATCAGCAACGTCGGGCTGCTCTGGCAGCCCGCAGTCAGCGTCCAACGTAGGTTTGAACAATGCGCTACATCAGTACCCGCGGCCAGGCACCCGCGTTGAATTTCGAAGACGTGCTGCTTGCCGGGTTGGCCAGCGACGGCGGTCTATACGTACCGGAAAACCTGCCGCGCTTCACCGTCGAAGAAATCGCATCCTGGTCTGGGCTGCCTTACCACGAGCTGGCGTTCAAGGTGATGCGCCCGTTCGTTACCGGCAGCATTCCGGATGCGGACTTCAAGCAGATTCTGGAAGACACCTACGGGGTGTTCGCCCATAGCGCGGTCGCCCCGCTGCGCCAGCTGGACAGCAACGAGTGGGTGCTGGAGCTGTTCCACGGCCCGACCCTGGCGTTCAAGGACTTCGCCCTGCAGCTGCTCGGCCGGTTGCTCGACTACGTGCTGGCCAAGCGCGGTGAGCGCGTAGTGATCATCGGCGCCACATCCGGCGACACCGGCTCGGCAGCGATCGAAGGCTGCCGCCGTTGTGACAACGTGGACATCTTCATCCTCCATCCGCACAACCGGGTCTCCGAGGTGCAGCGTCGGCAGATGACGACCATCTTCGGCGACAACATCCACAACATCGCTGTCGAAGGCAACTTCGATGACTGCCAGGAAATGGTCAAGGACAGCTTCGCTGACCAAGGCTTCCTCAAGGGCACGCGGCTGGTGGCGGTCAACTCGATCAACTGGGCGCGGATCATGGCTCAGATCGTTTACTACTTCCATGCGGCGTTGCAGCTTGGCGGGCCGGCCCGTTCGGTGGCGTTTTCCGTTCCGACCGGAAATTTCGGCGATATCTTCGCGGGATACCTGGCGCGCAACATGGGCCTGCCGATCAGCCAGCTGGTGGTAGCCACCAACCGCAACGACATCCTCCACCGTTTCATGAGTGGCAACCGCTACGACAAGGACACCCTGCACCCGTCGCTGTCGCCCTCCATGGACATCATGGTGTCCTCCAACTTCGAGCGTTTGCTGTTCGATTTGCACGGTCGTAACGGTGCTGCGGTCGCCGAACTGATGAGTGCATTCAAGGCCAGCGGCAAGCTGTCGGTCGAAGAAGAGCGCTGGACCGAAGCACGCAAGCTGTTCGACTCGCTGGCTGTAGACGACGCACAGACCTGCAAGACTATCGCCGAGGTGTTCACCAAAACCGGCGAGCTGCTCGATCCGCACACGGCGATCGGCGTCTATGCCGCGCGTGAGTGTCGCCGCAGCCTGGCGACACCCATGGTTACGCTGGGAACGGCCCATCCGGTCAAGTTCCCTGAAGCGGTGGAGAAGGCTGGGGTTGGCAAGGCGCTGGAGTTGCCGGCGCATCTGGCTGACCTGTTCGAGCGTCCGGAGCGTTGCACGGTGCTGAAGAACGATCTGAACGCCATGCAGGCGTTCGTCAGCGAACACGGCAATCGCGGCAAGCCGCTGTAAGCGACCAGCAGTAACAAAAAGGCCAGTCTCACGACTGGCCTTTTTTCGTTAAGGGCGAAAGGCGATGCGAGACTACTCGTCGAACTCTTCCCAGCCGCCCATTTCCCGCCAGCGATTGACGATGCCGCAGAACAGCTCGGCGGTCTTTTCCGTGTCATAACGCGCAGAGTGTGCTTCTCGTCCGTCGAAGTCGATGCCGGCTGCCTGGCAAGCCTTTGCGAGAACGGTCTGGCCGTAGGCGAGGCCGGCCAGCGTCGCGGTGTCGAAACTGGAGAACGGGTGGAACGGATTGCGCTTGATGTCGCAGCGGGTAATTGCCGCGTTCAGAAAGCCGAGATCGAAGCTGCTGTTGTGGCCGACCAGAATGGCGCGTTTGCAGCCGGCTGACTTTACAGCCTTGCGGACGCCACGGATGATTTCGTTCATCGCCTGCGATTCGGGGACCGCCATGCGCAGCGGGTGGTCGAGCTTGATGCCGGTGAACTCCAGTGCGGCAGCCTCGATATTGGCGCCGGCGAAAGGTTCGACACGAAAGAAGAGGGTGTCCTGCGGGTAAAGCAGACCTTGCTCATCCATGCCGATGGTCACGGCTGCAATTTCCAGCAGCGCGTCGGTCGCGCAATTGAAACCGCCGCATTCCACATCAACGACCACCGGCAGGAAGCCGCGAAAGCGTCTCGCCATCGGCGAGCGCGGCTTGCCTGGCTGGTTGCCTTCCAGCTCGTCGTCAAACTGATCGTCGCTCATGCGTTGGCCTCCAGCCGCCATTGCAGGGTTTCGCCTGCACGTAGGGGCACGACGTTGTGCTCCCCGAACGGCAGGTTGGCCGGCACGCTCCAGGACTCGCGGATCAGGGTAATGGTATCGGTGTTGCGTGGCAGGCCATAGAAATCGGCGCCGAAGTGACTGGCAAAGGCTTCCAGGCGATCCAGTGCGCCGCGCTGCTCAAAGGCTTCGGCATACAGCTCGATCGCAGCGAATGCCGTGTAGCAACCGGCGCAACCGCAGGCGTTTTCCTTGGCATGCTGGGCGTGGGGCGCCGAGTCGGTGCCGAGAAAGAACTTCGGATTGCCGCTGGTAGCCGCGTCGAGCAGCGCTTCCTGGTGGATGTTGCGCTTGAGAATCGGCAGGCAGAAAAAATGCGGGCGGATGCCGCCCACCAGCATGTGGTTGCGGTTGTAGAGCAAATGGTGGGCCGTGATGGTGGCCCCGACATTGCTGCCGGCCGCCTCGACGAACTGCACCGCGTCGCGCGTGGTGATGTGCTCGAACACGACCTTAAGAGTGGGGAAGCGCTCGGTTACGCGACTGAGCTGCTCATCGATGAAGTATTTTTCGCGATCGAAGATGTCGATCTCCGAACGCGTCACTTCGCCATGGACCAGCAACGGCAGGCCAACCTCGGCCATTGTCTCCAGCACTGGGAAGATGTTGTCGATGCGGGTGACGCCGGATGCCGAATTGGTGGTGGCCCCGGCCGGATAGAGCTTGGCGGCGAACACATAACCACTGGCTTTGGCGGCACGCACGTCTTCGGGCTGCGTGCCGTCAGTGAGGTAGAGCACCATCAGTGGTTCGAAGGCGCTGCCAGCCGGGCGAGCGGCAAGGATGCGCTGGCGATAGCTGTCCGCCTCGGAGGCGTTTCGGACCGGCGGGACCAAGTTCGGCATGATGATGGCGCGCGCGAACTGGCGTGCGGCGTCCGCCACGGTGTGCGGTAGCGCTGCGCCGTCGCGCAGGTGGATGTGCCAGTCGTCGGGGCGCAGTAATGTCAGTCGGTCGGACATGCAGGGTTCCAGGCGGGTAAAACGTGCGGGAATGCTACCGGAAACGCGCAAAAAAATCGCCGCAGGCGGGACGTTGCGACAAAACAGATGACCAAGCGATGGGCGCGACGTGGGCGGTGGGTTCAAGTTTTCAAGGCAGGCACCGATACCCCGTTTGAATGTCGTTCACCGTGGAGCACCTACGTGCGCTTGCGCCTTCTAGTGATTGCCTGTCTGTTGGCTTCCCCAGCCAATGCCCTCACGTTCCAGACTCGTTTGGAGCGTGCGCAGTGGCAGGTCGAAGGTGATCAGTTCGAATGCCGATTAACGCAGCCGGTCGCGGGGTTTGGAGCGGGTGAGTTCGTGCGGCGAGCGGGCGAGGAGCCTACTTTTCGCTTGCAGTCGCCGGATCGCTGGTTGGGCAACGGTTCCGCCACGCTGCTTGCAGCAGCCGCACCCTGGCAGCCGAGCCGTGGCGATATCAACCTCGGCTTGGTTTCCGTGGCGGACGGCGATATTCCGTTCAACAGTACCTACCTGCAAGCCGGCCGCCTGTTGAGTGGTCTTCTCGAAGGCCGCAGCCCGGTGGTGCGTCACCGGACCCGACTTGGTGGTGAAGCGTTGGAGGTGCGGCTGTTGCCAGTGCGCTTCGGCAAAGCCTATGAGGACTTTCGCAGCTGTGCGGCCAAGCTGCTGCCAGTCAACTTCGGGCAGATTCGCACGTCGCAGGTTGGATTCCCCGCCGGTGACGTCGCGCTCGACGCGTTGGGCCAGGCCAAGCTCGACATCATCCTGCAGTTCCTCAAGGCCGATCCCAGCGTCAACCGCATCCAGCTCGATGGCCACTCCGATAACAGTGGCAACCGGCTGACCAATCGCGACCTGTCCCGTCGGCGGGCATTGGCGGTCGAAGAGTATCTGATCGGCAATGGCGTTCCAAAGGAACAGATTACGTTGCGCTTTCACGGTGAACGCTATCCGGTCGTGCCCAACAGCAGCGAGGCCAATCGGGCCAAGAACCGTCGGGTGACTCTTCGTCTCGAGCGCGGTCCTGCGACCACCACCGCGGCAGCGGAGGGCGGTACACCGTCGACCTGATGCCCAGCGGCGCTTACGCCCCTGTAAAACAAACGTCGCGACCAGTAGAATCCCCGCTTTCCTTAAAAATCCCGGGAGTGGATGGCAATGGCCGACGTAAAGAAGGTAGTCCTGGCGTATTCCGGTGGCCTGGACACCTCCGTGATCCTCAAGTGGCTGCAAGACACCTATAACTGCGAAGTGGTGACCTTTACCGCCGACCTCGGTCAGGGCGAAGAAGTCGAGCCCGCCCGCGCCAAGGCCAAGGCCATGGGCGTCAAGGAAATCTACATCGATGATCTGCGCGAAGAATTCGTCCGCGATTTCGTCTTCCCGATGTTCCGCGCCAACACCGTTTACGAAGGCGAGTACCTGTTGGGTACTTCCATCGCCCGTCCGCTGATCGCCAAGCGTCTGATCGAAATCGCCAACGAGACGGGTGCCGATGCCATTTCCCATGGCGCTACCGGCAAGGGTAACGACCAGGTGCGTTTCGAACTGGGTGCCTACGCACTCAAGCCCGGTGTCAAGGTCATCGCGCCGTGGCGTGAGTGGGATCTGCTCTCGCGCGAGAAGCTGATGGACTACGCCGCCAAGCACGAGATCCCGATCGAGCGTCACGGCAAGAAGAAGTCGCCGTACTCGATGGATGCCAACCTGCTGCACATCTCCTACGAAGGCGGCGTGCTGGAAGACACCTGGACCGAGCACGAAGAAGACATGTGGCGCTGGACCAAGTCGCCGGAAACCGCGCCGGACACCCCGACCTACATCGAGCTGACCTACCGCAAGGGCGACATCGTTGCCATCGATGGCAAGGAAATGACCCCTGCCGAAGTGCTGGCCTACCTGAACAAGGTCGGCGGCGAGAACGGCATTGGTCGCCTGGACATCGTCGAGAACCGCTACGTGGGCATGAAGTCGCGCGGCTGCTACGAGACGCCCGGCGGCACCATCATGCTCAAGGGCCACCGCGCTATCGAGTCGATCACTCTCGACCGCGAAGTTGCTCATCTGAAAGACGAGCTGATGCCCAAGTACGCCAGCCTGATCTACAACGGCTACTGGTGGAGCCCTGAGCGCAGCATGCTGCAGCAGATGATCGACGCCTCGCAGGTCAATGTGAACGGCGTGGTTCGTCTGAAGCTCTATAAGGGCAACGTCATTGTCACCGGTCGTAAATCGGACGACTCGCTGTTCGACGCCAATATCGCAACCTTCGAGGACGATGCCGGCGCCTACGATCAGGCCGATGCGGGTGGTTTCATCAAGCTGAATGCGCTGCGCATGCGCATCGCCGCTAACAAGGGCCGGACGCAGTTCTGACAGAGACTGCTACAAAGCCTGTCCATAACCCCGGCCGCGAGCCGGGGTTATGCTTTATGCACCGCTGATCAGGAGAGATACCCATGAGACTGCTGCATACCATGCTGCGAGTCGGCGATATGGAGCGATCCATCGCCTTCTATACCGAAGTGCTGGGCATGACGCTGCTACGCCGCAAGGACTACCCGGAAGGCAAGTTCACCCTGGCCTTTGTTGGCTACGGTGACGAAGCGCATAACAGCGTGCTGGAACTGACCCACAACTGGGACGTCGAGCAATACGACCTGGGCAACGGCTACGGTCATATCGCGCTGGAGGTCGAGGATGTCTACAAGGCCTGCGACGACATCCGAAGTCGTGGCGGCAAGATCACCCGCGAGCCGGGGCCAATGAAGCATGGCACCAGCATCCTGGCATTCATTGAAGACCCGGACGGCTATAAGGTCGAATTGCTGTCGCCCTCGCGAGGCGACTGATCCTTATGCAAAAAAGCCCCGGTCACGGGGCTTTCTTTTAAAGGTCGAAGTCGAACTCGTTGAGTTGCTTCTGCAAACGTCGCTCTTCGAGCAGATTGTCGATGATCCGGCGCTTGGTCAGATTGGTCTTGGCGACCTCCGCCGGAGCCTCGGTTGTATCGTCGTCGTCCTCGGCGACGAAGTCGTCTTCAATCTGGATATCTTCTTTCTCGGACAATTGTCTTACTCCACGGCTAAGGCGCGCTGATGGCGCACCTTATAGCGGCAAATATGGCGGCCGTAAAAAAGATTTTTTCAATCGAGCGACTGGCTTTCTGCTTGGCCGCTCAATCGTCGGATGTCTTGTGCTTGTATTCGCAGAGGTCCTCGATACGGCAGCTGCCGCATTGCGGCTTGCGCGCCTTGCACACGTAGCGCCCATGCAGGATCAACCAGTGATGGGCGTCGAGGAGGTAATCCTTCGGCACGAACTTGACCAGCTTGCGCTCGACCTCAAGCACGTTCTTGCCGGGCGCGATGTTGGTGCGGTTGGCGACACGGAAAATGTGGGTGTCGACTGCCATGGTGAATTGGCGAAACGCCGTGTTCAGCACCACGTTAGCCGTTTTGCGGCCAACGCCCGGCAACGCTTCGAGGGCCTCACGGTTATCAGGCACCTGGCTGTCGTGTTGTTCGATCAGGATGCGGCAGGTCTCAAGAACGTTCTTGGCTTTGCTTGGGTAAAGCCCGATGGTCTTGATGTAGCTGCACAGGCCGTCATAGCCGAGCGCGTAGATGGCTTCGGGGGTATTGGCGACCGGGTAGAGCTTGGCCGTTGCCTTGTTGACGCCGACGTCCGTGGCCTGCGCCGAGAGGATCACGGCTATCAACAGCTCGAACGGGGTGCTGTAGGCCAGCTCGGTCTTCGGCTCCGGGTTGTCCTCATGAAATCGGCGGAAGATCTCCAGGCGTTTGGCCGCGTTCATTTAGCGCGCTCCATCCAGCATCATTCGATCACTCCGGTGACACGAACGCGACGGCTCTGCACTGGCGTCTCTGCCTGCGTCGCCTTGGCGCGCTCAGCGAGGTGCTCGTCGATACGATTCTTCAGGGCGATCAGCAGGCCGAGCACGATAAAGGCGCCTGGTGGCAGGATGGCCAACAGGAAACCCTTGTAGTCGCTGAATAGCGTCAGCTGCCAGTCGCTGGCAATCGGGCCGAACAGCAGATGCATGTTGGCGAACACCGCGCCGGTGCCAAGCAGCTCGCGCACGCCGCCCAGCACCACGAGCACCAGCGCAAACCCGATCCCCATGAGCAAACCGTCGAAGCCCGCAATCAGCGGGTTGTGCTTGGCGGCGAAGCCGTCAGCACGGCCGAGGATGACGCAGTTGGTGGTGATCAGCGGGATGAAGATACCGAGTATCTGATACAGCTCGTAGGTATAGGCTTGCATCAGCAGTTCGATACAGGTCGTCAGCGCCGCGATGATCATCACGAATGCGGGCAGGCGCACCGCGGTATTGACGACGCCGCGCACCAGCGACACGCCAATGTTCGAGCAGATCAGCACCAGGGCAGTGGCGAGGCCGAGCCCGAGCGCATTGACCGCCGAATTGCTCACGCCGAGTAGCGGACACAGGCCGAGCAGCTGTACCAGTGCCGGATTGTTTTTCCACAGACCATTGATGCTGAGTTCGCGGTAGCTTGGATTGCTCATTGGGTTCGGCCTTCCTGCTCGGCTTGCGGATCGTTGGTCTGAACTGTATCGCGAGTCGGCGCGGCGCCAGCCCGTGAGTGGGTAGTGACCTCGTCCGGCTCGACCTCATCTTGCAGCGCAGCTTCGGCTGCTATTGGCGCTCTATCGGCAGCAAGCAGTTCCTGCTTATGGGCTGCAAAGTATTGCAGAGCCCGATGCACGGCGCCCACTACGGCACGCGGCGTAATGGTGGCTCCGGCAAACTGGTCGAACTCGCCGCGATCCTTTTTTACGGCCCAGCCGGAGGCCTCCGGATCGCTCAGTGAGCGGTTTTCGAAGCCAAGTATCCAGCGGCTCTTGGCCAGTTCGATCTTGTCGCCCAAACCGGGCGTTTCACGGTGCGCGACCACGCGAACGCCGGCGACTCGTCCGTCTGCCTGCACGCCTACCAGCAGCTGGATCGCCCCGCTGTACCCGTCGGGTGCAATGGCTTGCAAGATCACCGCGCTTGGCTGGCCGTTCTTCATCGCGACATAGGCCGGCATGGGCTGGCGAGTGCCGAGCAGCGGATCCTGTACCAGAACGCTGCTGTCGAGCAGCTGATTGTCATAGCTGTCTTTAGGGAGAATCTCGTTGAGCGCCCGTAGTTGTGCGGCACGCTCCGAGGCTTGAATCCGCTCTGCCGTGAACTGCTGGAGCAGGGTCACGCCGCCAACGGTGAAAATCGCAAACAGGCCGAGCACCAGGCTGTTCTTGAGCATCGAGCGACTGAGTTCAGGGATGATCATGTCATTCGCCCAGCTTGAAGCCGCGCTCGGCCTTGCGATGGCCGTAGGTGCGCGGACGGGTGTAATAGTCGATGGTGGGGGCTGACAGGTTCATCAGCAGCACGGCGAACGCCACGGCATCCGGATAACCGCCCCAGGCGCGAATGACATAGACGAGAATGCCGACACCAGCGCCGAAAATGAGCCGGCCCTGGTTGCTGGTGGCGCTGCTCACCGGGTCCGTGACGATGAAGAAGGCACCAAGCATGGTGGCGCCGCTGAGCAGGTGGAACAGCGGTGAACCATGGCTATCGGAGCCTGAACCGTTCCAGAACAGCAAGCTCATGACGGCAAGCGCGGCGAGCATACCAACCGGCGCATGCCAGCTGAAAAGGCGCTTGTGCAGGAGGAACAGCCCACCCGCGAGAAACGCAAGGTTGACGACCTCCGAACCGATCCCGCCGAAGTGACCAAAAGCCGGGTTGGCCCACAGCTCGTCCACGGTCAGGCTCTTGTTGACCTTGAGGACATCGAGCGCGGTTGCCTGTGTCCAGCCATCGGGTAGCGAGGCGATACCAAGGATGTGCTGCAGTCCAGCACTCAAGCCGACCGTGTGGGGCACGGGCCAGGTGGTCATTTCCACCGGAAAGGATACGAGCACCACCACGTAGCCAATCATGGCGGGATTGAAGGGATTCTGACCCAGTCCACCATAGAGCTGCTTGCCGAGCAAAATGGCGCTGCCCGTGGCGATCAAGGTCAGCCACCAGGGCGAGTAGGGCGGCATTGCCAGTGCCAGCAGGACCGCCGTGACCAATGCACTGCCGTCGCGCAGGAAAAACTGCACCGGACGTTGCCGTAGCTTGAGGATCAGTGCTTCACAACCAAGCGCCACAGTGCTGGCCCAGATCAGGTTGATCAGCGTCCCAGCGCCATACAGCCACGTCAGGACGATTGCGCCGGGCAAGGTTGCCGCCAGCACCAGCAACATGACTCGTTGGGTGCGGTTGTTTCCCTTGGTGTGTGGTGAGGTGATGCGGGGCAGGGCCATTGGCTCTCCGGTGGATACTTGGAGGGGCGGGCGATCACCTTTCGATCACCACACTTCCTGTAGCAGCGCCGACGACGCTGCTACTGACGATTAGGTATGTTCCTGAAGCTTGCGCTCGGCATCGCTCAAGCGTGCCTGGGCGCGTTCGATGGCTGCTGGGTCTCCGTTGTCGTCGCGCTCGAGCTTGCGCAGATCGGCGCGTGCAAACGCAACTTCCGTCTTGAGTGTCCGGGTTTGCTCATCGATGGGCTGCTTGTCGGCGCGGACCTGGTCTGGCGCCGGCTTGCCGGATCCAGCCTCAGTGTCATGAAGCGCCTGCTCGGCACTGACCAGCGCATCGCGCAGCTTGCTCAGCTGCGGCTCGTCGGCACCGGCCTTTTCGGCTTTCTTGAGTTCTGCGCGTTTCATCGCTAACTCGATCTTGGCCTTCTTGAGCGCCTCTCCGTCAGGTGTCTTGGCTGCAGGCTTGGTTTCTTTTGGCGGCTCGAGCGCGGTTTCAGCCTCGGCCAATTGTGACCGCAAACGGCTCAACTCGGCCTCCTGCGCAGCGTCTCTGGTTTCGAGCTTCTCCAGCTTGCGAACCTGAGCACGCCGCATCGCGGCTTCGATCTTGGCTTTCTTTGCCGCGTCGTCGTTGGCGGGTTTGGCTGGCGTCGCAGGGGAAGTGTCCTGCAGCGTAGCCAGTGTTTTCTCCGCTTCGGTCAGCTGGGCCTGAAGGCGGCTCAGCTCGGCGTCCTGGTCGGCATCGCGAGCGTCGAGCTTCTCCAGCTTGCGAATCTGAGCGCGCAACATCGCGGCTTCGATCTTGGCTTTTTTGGCAGCCTCATCGCTGACCGGCGGTGCTGCGGGGGAAGCAACAGCAGGGCCAGCGGCTTCGTCGAGCGCTTTCTGCGCGTTGGAGGCCGCGGTGCGCAATTCGGCAACTTGAGCTTCCAGTTCGGGCGTCGCATGGATGGCCAGCTGCTTTTCAGCTTTTTTCAGCGCGACCTGCGCCATGCTGGCTTCGATCTTGAGCTTCTTCTGCTGTTCGGATAGGCCCGCCTTTTGTGCCTGGACACGCGCGACGGGGTCATCCTGGTTCGGTATGGAGCTGGCCTCGGCCTGTGCCGCCTTGGCCTTTGCCGCGCGCTCGGCGCGGGCCTTGCGGTCGGCCTCTTTCTGCTCTTCGGCGCGGCGCAAGCGCTCCTGGCGCAGCTCGAAGCGCTGCTTGGAGTGTTCGGCTTTCTGTTGCTTCTGTTCCAGTTCGCGGATTTCGCCCTTGGCGGCGCGGTAGTACTGCACCAGCGGAATACTCGACGGGCAGACGTAGGCACAGGCGCCGCACTCGATGCAGTCGAACAGGTTGTAGGCCTTGAGCTGTTCGTGCTCCTGGCCCAGGGCGAAGAAGTGCAGCTGTTGCGGTAACAGACTGGCCGGGCAGGCCTCTGCACACTCGCCGCAGCGAATGCATGGCAGTGCTGGCGGTGGCGGTGGCAGCTCCGCAAGCGTGCTGGCAAGCAGGCAGTTGGTGGTTTTGATCAGCGGCACGTCCATCGACGGCAGGGTAAAGCCCATCATCGGCCCGCCCATGATCAATCGATTGAGCCGGGCATGGTCGAGACCTGCGAAGGCCAGCAGGTCACCTATCGGCGTGCCGATCAACGCCTCGACGTTCATCGGACGTTCCAGCGCTTCGCCGGTAAGCGTCGTGACACGGGAGATAAGCGGTTTGCCCAGCAGTACGGCTTCATGGATGGCGACGCAGGTGCCCACGTTCTGGCACAGCATTCCAATGTCTGCCGGTAGGCCACCGCTGGGGACCTCTTCACCGGTCAGAATCTGTATCAGCTGCTTCTCGCCGCCTGACGGGTATTTGGTGGGAAACACCCGGATCTGAAAATCGCGCTCGCCGACGGCTGCACGAACCGCGTCAATAGCCTCGGGCTTGTTGTCTTCGATGCCGATCAGGACCTGGTCCGGCTGGATCAGGTGAGCAAGTATTTCGATCCCGGCGACAAGCTCATGGGCTTTCTCGCGCATCAACCTATCGTCGGCGGTGATGTAGGGCTCGCATTCGGTGCCGTTGATGATCAATGCACGAATTTTCCGGGTGGGCGGTGCGTTCAGCTTGACGGCTGTGGGGAAGCCGGCGCCGCCGAGCCCGCTGATGCCTGCCTGGCGGATCTGTTCCAGCAACTGGTCCGGCGGTATGGCACGGTAGTCCGGTTGCGGCTGCAGTTCGATCCATTCGTCCAGGCCATCGCTGTCAATGACGATGGCAGCGTTGAGCATCCCAGACACGTGAGGGTAGGGCTGGGGACCGATGAAGCTGATGGTTCCGGACGTCGGTGCATGGACCGGCGCACTGACAAAGCCAGCAGCCTCGGCGATCTTCTGGCCCTTGAGGACACGCTCACCCAGCGTGACGCAGGGGTCGGCGGGCGCACCGATATGTTGCGCCAGTGGAACAACCAGGCGAGCCGGGAGCGGCGGCGACTGGATCGGCGTGCGGTTGGACAGGTCCTTGCACTCTGGCGGATGGATTCCGCCGTGGATATCCCAGACGTTCAGTGAGGTCATGCGGCCTGCTCCCGGTCGCTGGCAATCAGTTGGCCTGGCATCAGCGGTTGGTCCCACTTCCAGCTCTGCAGATTGCTGCCGAGTTCGATCATGTCTATACAGTCAACCGGGCAGGGTTCGACGCAAAGATCGCAGCCGGTGCACTCGGAAACGATGACGGTGTGCATCTGCTTGGCGGCGCCGACGATGGCGTCCACCGGGCAAGCCTGGATGCACTTGGTGCAGCCGATGCATTCGGCTTCGCGGATATAGGCAACGCGCGGAGGCACTGCGCCTTCCACAGCGTCCAGCGGCTCAGGCTCGACATCGAGCAGGTCGGCCAATGCCTGGATGGTCGACTCGCCACCTGGTGGGCATTTGTTGATCTTGTCGCCGCCAGCGATGGCTTCGGCGTAGGGCTTGCAACCGGGATAGCCGCACTGGCCGCATTGGGTCTGCGGCAGTAATGCGTTGATCTGTTCGGCGATCGGGTCGCCTTCGACGCGAAAGCGCACCGCGGCGAAGCCGAGAATGGCGCCGCAAACCAGGCACAGCGCGAGGAGCGCAAGCACAGCGATCATCACCACGCTCATAGCTTGATCAACCCACTAAAGCCCATGAACGCCAGCGACATAAGGCCTGCCGTGACCATACCGATGGCTGCGCCCTGAAAGGACCTGGGTACGTCGGCAATGGCGATGCGCTCACGCATGGCCGCAAACAGTACCAACACCAGCGAGAAGCCAAGACCTGCTGCGAAGCCGTTCGCCGTGGCGGTCAGAAAGGTGAACTCGGATTTGTTGGCATTCAGCAGCGCGACGCCGAGCACGATGCAGTTGGTAGTGATCAACGGCAGGAAGATGCCCAGCACGCGGTACAGCAGGGGGCTCGTCTTGTTCACCACCATCTCGGTGAACTGCACTACCACGGCGATTACGAGGATAAAACTGATGGTGCGAAGAAATTCCAGATCCAGTGGCTTCAAGACGTACTGCTGAACGATGTAACTGCACATCGCTGCCAAGGTCAGAACGAAAGTTGTGGCCAGCGAAAGGCCGATTGCCGTTTCGATTTTCTTCGAAACACCCATGAACGGGCACAAACCGAGAAACTGCACCAGGACGAAATTATTGACCAGGATGGCGCTAACCATGATCAGGGCGAGTTCGGTCATCGCGGATTCCTGTGACGCTCTGCATGAGCCGAGGCTAAAAGGCCGCTATTATCGGGAAGCGGCCGCGGCCATACAAGGCCGCGGCGTGATGTGCCCTCGGCTCACCCCGCGTTCGGCGACATATATCGAAATGCACCACCTGTCCGTTTGAACGTCAGTCAGACATTTGTTGTGGTCTGATCAGGTGAGGCCGCAACCCTCAGGTGGGGCGGTTCGTGGAGGTGCTTAATGAAGATGCCAATAGCGGTGTTGCTGCTGGGTCTGGGATTTGGGAGCCAGGTATGTGCCGACGCTCGGAGCGGCGTATGGGTCTACCAGCCAGATGGCGGCAGTTATCGCGTCGAAAGCCGCGCATATCAGTACGACCCGCGCAGCCCGTACCCGCAACACAGGCAGTATCCACAGAATCTGCCGCCCCGTTATCAGGGGCAACTTCCTCCGCAATATTACGATCGGCACCGCGGGTCAGATCGGCATCGCTGGGACTATGAGCGACGGGGTGAAGGTCGCCAGCTGCAGCGGTGGAAGGATGAACGTAGATCGAGATTTGATCGTCCTTCGCGCTGGGAACGTGAGCATTCGAGAAATTTTCGCAGGCCACCTCTGGTCCGTGATGGGCGCGATTATCGAATTCATCACCGGCGCGATTTCGACGGCCACCATTATCGCCGCTGAAACACGCGGACCCTCGTTTCCCAACGTTAACCCCGGCGCGCTTTAAAGGCGCGCCGCGTGATCACTGCCTGATTGCCTCTGCTGCCGTTGGCTCGCTGCGTATGTTCCTGGCTCAGCGATTTCTCCAGCGAGGATCGCGTTTTTCCAGAAACGCATTGACCCCTTCCAGCGTGTCGTCCGCTTCGAACAGATTGACGAAGGCTTCACGCTCGGCAGCGGCAAGACTCGCCGGGCCGCGACTATGCATCGAGTCGATCAGAGGTTTGATGGCACGCACAGCAACTGGGCTTTGACGCGCTACGCGAGAAGCCACCAGAAGTGCGTGTCCACGCGCCTCGCCCGGTTCCACTACCTGCTCCACCAGGCCGATACGCAGAGCAGTGTCCGCAGTGACCCGTTCACCGCAGAGAATCATTCGTTTCGCCCAGCCTTCACCGACCAGCCAGGCCAGTGCCTGCGTACCGCCAGCGCAGGGCAGCAGGCCCACCGAGGCTTCCGGTAGCCCCAGCTGAGCCTGTTGCTCGGCGATGCGGATGTCGCATGCCAATGCGCACTCCAGCCCTCCGCCAAGCGCGAAGCCGTTGATCGCGGCGATGGACACCCCGCGAAACTGGCGAAGGGCCTCGAAGGCTTCGCCGAAGCGCCTCGCCATTTCACTCGCGCGGGTGCGGTCGCCATCAGCGAAGAGTTTGAGATCGGCGCCAGCGCTGAAGAATTTTTCACCCTGGCCGGTGATCACCAGTGCATAGACTTCATCGTCATGGTTCAGATGCTCGACGACTTGCTTGAGGCCAATCAGGGACTCGCGGTCCCAAGTGTTGGCCGGGGGATGGTTGATGGTAATCAGCGCGGTATGGCCATGCTTTTCCACGGTCAACTTGTGGGTCAGATCGAAAAAACCCGACTTGTAGGGTTCGACTGCAGTGGTGCTCATGGTGATGGTCATCCTCGTCGGAATCGAATGCCTGCGACTCGCTTGGATCAGAGGCCTGATCGCGCCAAGTGTTGCAGGTCAGACGTTGGCAAAGGTGCTTGTTCCAAGTCTAGTTGCATTCGTTTCGATCTGGCGAGGTGCGGTGCGAGGGGATGAAGGCGGGCGTAGGAGCGTAAGAGCAATGCCGGACAGCGCAACGTGAGAGGCCTGCGCGAGGGACGGAGCGGCCTGGTCGTCCAGCGCCGCTCTTTTGCGTCTGACTGGTTACTGGAGTGCGAGCGCCTGGCCGCCAGCGCGGCGCTCGGTCTGCCATTCGGCGAGCGATGGCGCAGCCTGCTCTCCGGTGAGGCGGTGGACGATCTCGAAATAGTCCTGCTTGAAGCGGTCCTTGAGCACCTCCTGGCGCGGCTTGACCTTCACCGCGTATACCGTCTGCACGTTCTGGTGATCGAATGTACGCCACTGCTGCTCGCCCTTGAGCAAACTGTAACGATGGCCTTCGAGCGCTGCAATGACCCGCTCGCTGTCGAGGCTGCGGGCGCGAGTCGCTGCATCGGCCCACTGATAGACGATGCTGTAGGCCGAGGCGGCCGAACTGGATGGGTGGGTCTGGTAGCGCTCATCGTAGTTCTTGACGAACTGTTTTCCGGTCTCGGAGCCTTCCAGTTCCGGTACGCGCCACGTCCAGGGTTCGGTACCCAGAACACCGCGCATGATGTCCGGGCCGGCTGTTTCAACCATGCTCAGCGTCAGGTTGGGCACTGCGACCTGCATCCTCTTGTTCAGGCCGAGTTCGTCGGCAATCCGCATGGCCCGCACCAGGTCCTCGCCGAACAGCACCAGTACCAGAACCTCGGCATCGCTACTGGCGACCTGGGTCAGGGCCTGTCGATAATCAGAGAGGCGGGCGCCGGGAAACGCGGTTTTGATGCCCGGGTGCTGACTGCTGTTTTCGGTGCCGGTAGCCTGGCGTAGCGAGCTTTCGCTGGTATGGCCCCAGGTGTAATCGGAGGTGATGTAAAAGTAGCGCTTGTTGGGGAGATGCTTGTTCAAATACTGCCCCAGCACCTGGGCACTCATCCAGGCGTTGTTGCATTCGCGAAACATATAGCGATGCGCATCTTTTCCGGTCGTGTCATTGGAATAGGTCAGCGTGCCGAAATAGAGCAGGCCGCGTTCCTTGGCGCGCTTGCCTGCGGCGATGGCAACCGCGCTCGAAGCACCGCCGAACAGCATGACTGCACCTTCGTCGGCCAGCTTGTCCACGTTGGCTACAGCTTTCGCAGGTCTTGATGCGGAATTGCGGCTCGATAGCTGGAGCGGCCTACCCAGCACGCCACCTCTGGCGTTGATCTCATCGATTGCCAGCAATGCCCCGCGCATTTGCGATAGCCCTTCTTCTTTGTAACTGCCGGTGCGAGGATAGTTGAGGCCGAGGGTGATCGGGTCGGCAGCTTCAACTGCCAGACAGAACCCCAGCCCGAGCGCAAGGAGCGTAGCCCGTTTCATTACAGATTCCTTGTTGTATTTGTTATTGGCGAGAGCGTTTTTACTGTGTGCTGCGGCTATTCGTCACGCACTCATTGGTCGTAAGCCGCCGGTCTTTCGCTTGGCTGTGAGGTAGCCGACATTTTCTGAAGGTGATTGCCGGTATGGGTCCGCCCGGTTCGCGCGCATTGACTCGGCAGAATCCTTTCCTTAGGGTTCGGCGCCTCGGCAAGCCAGGGCAACGTCATGAATCAAGGTGATCGCGTCAAACTCGAAACCAGCTGGAAAACAGCTTTGCAGGAAGAATTCGAGCTGCCGTACATGAAACAGCTGGGAGATTTTCTACGTCGCGAGAAGGCGGCTGGAAAGGTGATCTATCCGCCGGGGCCCTTGATTTTTCATGCCTTGGATTCGACCCCGCTAGAGCAGGTTCGCGTCGTGATTCTGGGGCAGGACCCCTATCACGGTGCCGGTCAGGCGCACGGGTTGTGTTTTTCGGTGCAGCCAGGCGTGGCGCCGCCCCCATCATTGCAAAACATCTTCAAGGAACTTAAGCGCGACCTGAATCTGGACGTGCCCAGCCACGGCTATCTCCAGCATTGGGCGGATCAAGGCGTGCTGATGCTCAACACCTCATTGACGGTAGAGCAGGGAATGGCCGGATCGCACGCCAAGATGGGCTGGCAGCGCCTGACCGATCGGATCATCGAGGTGATAAGCGAAAGGCGCTCGAACGTGGTGTTCCTGCTATGGGGCGCGCATGCCCAGAGCAAAGCGAAGCTGATTGATCCGACCCGGCATCTGCTACTGAAGTCGGTTCATCCGTCGCCCCTGTCGGCGCATCGTGGATTCATCGGCAACGGTCACTTCAGCCGGGCCAATCAATTTCTAAAGCAGCGCGGCCTTGAGCCAATCGATTGGGCGTTGCCGGAGAAAGTCTAAACAGCGCGGCAAGCGCAGATGCCGGGCGGCACCTGCGAGGCGCTTACTGAAGCATGCTCATCGCCGCATCCATCGCAGCAGAGAGATCTTCGTCTTCTTGCAGCAGCGTACTGGGGTCAAGACCGAGCTTGGCGAATGCGGGGATCTGATTCCAATCGAGTTGCGCATAGGGGTGCGAGCTGCCGATATAGCTCTGCAGCGTTGCCACCTGGACGATGTCGACGTAATCCACCTTCGCTGATACACGTGAGAAATCGAGGTACTGGCCGGGGACCGTGGCGATCGGCTCGGGAAACTCCCAGGCACGAAGAATCTTTTCACCGATGATCGGATGAATCCGGTCGATCACATGATTGAGACTGATCGAGTCGCTAAGCAGCGCGCTGTGCTCCTCGGCGTAGGTGAGGATCGGTAGGACGCCGATCTGGTGAACCAGTCCCGCCAGCGTTGCCTGGTCGGCAGGGAGGCGGGTGAAGTTGCGGCACAGCACGTGACTGATAGCGGCAATCTCGGTGCTCTTGTTCCAGACCTCACGCATCTTGCGATCCACCACATCGGTAGTCGCTTGGAACATCTGTTCCATCGCCAGACCGGTCGCGAGGTTCGACGTATAGTTGATGCCCAGGCGGCTGATCGCCATCTGCAGATCGTTTATTTCCCTGTTGGTACGCAGCAGCGGGCTGTTGACCACCTTGATGATGCGTGCCGTGAGAGCGGTGTCGTTGCCAATCACCTTGGCCAGCGTTGGTATACCTACGTCCGGGTCCTCTGCGGCTTCTCTTACCCGCAGTGCAACTTCCGGAAGCGTCGGCAGGATCAGCTCGTCGTTTTCGATTGCCTGTGTGAGTGCCTGCTGGACCTTGTCGGCAAGAGTGCTCATGTCTTTCCTTACTTGTGATTCGGCTTGGAGTGTGGCTGGCAATGGCTAGCGCTGGATCTCGCGGTCGGCGTCTAGGGTGTAGGGCAACGGGAGCAGCGTCAGCGGAGGGCCGTCGGGCGAGCCGAGGAACAGTCGGCCATCTGCTGCAGCCTCTTGCTGCAGCACGGCCAGCAGCTCCAGAGCGCCCTCGGCGTTTGCCGCCATGACGACTTCACCTACGCTTGAGCCATTCGCTGGGGAGTAGATTTCAAGCCCAGCGGTCGGCACCGGTGCGTCGATATCTTGCGCGGCAAGGCGGTGCAGGCGGCGCTTCAATTTACCCAGATACTGCATCCGCGCGACAATTTCCTGGCCGGTGTAGCAGCCCTTTTTGAAGCTGACGCCGCCAAGAGCCTGCAAGTTGATCATCTGCGGGATGAACAGCTCACGGGTCGCTGCCAGCACCTGGCCGACGCCGGCGCGGATCTGTGCGAGCAGCCAGCGGTCAATCGATGCCACGGGGAGCTGGGCTGCCAATCGCAGTCGGGTGGTTTCGGCGTCCTGCGCGCGGGCCCAGAGCTCGGCGCGGCCATCATTCAAGCGCACGGCGATCAAACCGTGCGCAGCGACCATCATGTCGGCCGTCTGGGGAAGATCCAGGCCGAGATTGACAAGAGCGCCATCACCTTCGCAAAGCCCAAAGCGAACCCACTCAGCGCTCTCGTCATGCAGTTTGGACTTCGAGAAGACCGCGAACTTTGCCAGGTCGGCGAGTTGCGGCTGGACCAGTTCATGGTCCATCGCCAGCAGATAGCCGTCGCCTTCCGGCAGGATGCGGAAGCTGGACTGCATCCGCCCCTTGGGTGTGCAGCGCGCACCGAGGCTCGAATGCTGGCCATCGAGGTAATTAAGGTTGCAGGTCAGTTGGCCCTGCAGAAACTTGCTCGCATCCGCGCCGCGTACGGCCAGGACGCCTTCGTGCGACAAAACGCAAAAGAAAGCAGTGTCAGTCATGACGAGTCGCCGTGGAAAAATCCGGATCGGCATCATAGCAGGCCATGGGCGAAATACAGTGTGCGCAAGCTGCCACTCTGTGGGCCTGAATGCTTGTGCCGCCCGCTCATGGCAGTCGCTATAATGCCCAGCTTCAACTCAGGAGCATTTGCATGGTCGAACAATCCGAACTCAATCGTCTGTTCTGGCAGAGCCGTCGCGGCATGCTCGAACTGGATGTACTGCTGGTGCCTTTCGTCAAGGAGGTCTATCCGCAGCTCGGCGAGGAAGATCAGCGCCGCTACCGCAAGTTGCTGAGCTCTGAAGATCAGGACATGTTTGGCTGGTTCATGGAGCGCGACGTGCCTGAAGATGAGGATCTACGCCTCATGGTTCGTATGATTCTTGATCGTGTCCAGCCAAAGTAGTCAGGCATTCGAGTGCCGCTGGCGGGCTTCTGGCCTGCTGTTGGCCCTGTATCTGCTGACACTGCTGCTGGCGGTGATCACACTGTTTTTTTTGCCGGTACCCTTGTGGCTACTGATGTTCGGGTTGTCGCTGTGCTTGCTGCACGCTGCCTGGACGATACCGTCTCGCGTCCTGCTTTGTCGTGGTCGTTCGTGGCGTGGTCTGCGCCATGATCAGCAGGGTTGGTCGCTATGGAGTCAGGCGGGTGGCTGGCAGCCCGTGCAATTACTGCCTGACAGCATTGCGCTTCCGCTGGTCGTGGTATTGCGATTCAAACGGCCGGGTGACTGGTTTGCTCAGGGGGTCTGCATTCCGCACGGTGCAATGGCGCCGGAGCAACACCGGCGTTTGCGGCTCAGGTTGAAGTTCAGCCGTCGTAGGTGGGCGGCGCCAGGATAGTGTCTCTGGCTTCGGGCAGCTGTTCAGGATAGTCCAGCGTAAAATGCAGGCCCCGGCTTTCCTTTCGTTGCATGGCCGAACCAATCATCAGCTCAGCAACGGTTGCAAGATTCCTCAGCTCGATCAGGTCCCGTGAGACCTTGTAATTGCTATAGAACTCATCGATTTCGCCAAGCAGCAAGCGAACCCGATGCTGCGCGCGCATGAGTCGCTTGGTGGTGCGAACGATACCTACGTAGTCCCACATGAACCGCCGCAGTTCGTCCCAATTGTGCGCGATAATGACGTCTTCGTCCGAATCGGTTACCTGGGTGGCGTCCCATGTCGGCAGGGCGCTGGGAGTGGTGACGCCGGGCAGTTCGCGAAGCATGTCGTGCGCAGCGGCGCGCGCATAGACGAAACACTCCAGTAGCGAATTGCTGGCCATGCGGTTGGCGCCATGCAAGCCGGTAAAGCTGGTTTCGCCGATTGCGTAGAGTCCTGGTATGTCGGTTCTGCCGGCCTGGTCGACCAGCACGCCGCCGCAGGTATAGTGGGCCGCCGGTACCACCGGGATCGGCTCGCAGGTGATGTCGATGCCGAATTCCAGGCAGCGCTCATACACGGTCGGGAAGTGCGCTTTGATGAATTCCGTCGGTTTGTCGCTGATATCCAGATAGACGCAATCGATGCCGAGACGCTTCATTTCATGATCGATCGCGCGGGCCACGATGTCACGGGGCGCCAGTTCGGCACGCGGGTCGAAGCGCGGCATGAAACGTTCACCGTTGGGCAGCTTCAGCACAGCGCCCTCGCCACGCAACGCCTCGGTAACCAAAAAGCTTTTGGCTTTTGGGTGGTACAGGCAGGTTGGATGAAACTGATTGAACTCCAGATTGCCCACTCTGCATCCGGCGCGCCACGCCATGGCGATACCGTCGCCACATGCACCGTCGGGGTTGCTGGTATACAGATATACCTTCGCGGCGCCACCGGTCGCCAGTACGGTGAATTTCGCGTGGAAGGTGTCCACTTCCCCGTTGCTTCGATCCAGCACATAGGCACCCAGGCACCGCTTGCCACTCAGGCCCAGCTTGTGTTCGGTAATCAGGTCCACGGCGACGCGCTGATGCAGCAGATCGATGTTTTCCCGATCATGCGCGCGTGCGAGCAGGGTATTGAAAATTGCAGCGCCGGTCGCGTCTGCGGCATGAATGATGCGCCTGTGGCTGTGTCCCCCCTCGCGGGTCAGGTGATATTCGAAGCCGTCCTCTTCGCGCTGGGTGTCATCGCGAGTGAACGGGACGCCCTGTTCGATCAGCCATTGGATAGCTTCGCGGCTGTGCTCCACGGTAAAACGTACTGCTTCTTCCTTGCACAGACCGCCGCCGGCAACGAGGGTGTCGGCGACATGGGATTCGATGGTGTCAGTAGTGTCCAGCACCGCGGCCACACCTCCCTGAGCCCAATACGTGGAGCCATTGGCCAGTTCGCCCTTGCTCAACACCGCAACCTGGAGTGAGGGAGGCAGATTGAGCGCCAGGGTCAGGCCAGCTGCGCCGCTGCCTATGACTAGAACGTCGTATTGATAATGTCGGCTCATTTCGAATCCCACGTTGAGGCGAGCGCTAGTATATAGCTGCTTCCACCGGCAAAATAGCGGCCCTTGTTGGACTTGGCTGGGCGCTTTGGAACTTTTCTTGCAGGCTTGTCTCTATAGACAGTTGTGGATAAAACCCGGCTGGCCATCGTGCGGTGGGCGGCGGGGTTTTGCTGTGGATATCAGGGCGACGCCATCGGAACGATTCGTTTCGAGGCGTAGCTCGCCAATGCAGTCAGGTGTGTTGCAGGAATGCTTGCTTGAAGGGGGAGAACTTTTGTGTAAAGCCCGGGTCTATTCTGGCAGGTCAGCTCGTAGGCGAGCACAGCACCCCTACCGGGTCATGGAGGAGTGTTTATGCTAACCCAGGAGCAGGACCAGCAACTGGTCGAGCGAGTGCAGCGAGGAGATAAACGGGCTTTCGATTTGTTGGTATTGAAATACCAGCACAAGATTCTCGGATTGATCGTGCGCTTTGTGCATGATTCTCACGAAGCCCAGGATGTTGCGCAGGAAGCCTTTATTAAGGCCTATCGTGCGCTAGCGAATTTTCGTGGAGATAGTGCTTTTTATACATGGCTGTACCGCATCGCAATCAATACGGCGAAGAATCATCTGGTGGCGCGAGGAAGACGGCCGCCAGACAGCGATGTCAGCTCCGAAGATGCTGAGTTCTATGAGGGGGATCACGCCCTTAAAGATATAGAGTCGCCGGAGCGAGCGCTTCTCAGGGATGAAATAGAAGACACAGTTCATAGAACTATCCAACAACTTCCAGAAGATTTGCGTACGGCTCTAACACTGCGTGAATTTGATGGTCTTAGTTATGAAGACATTGCAAACGTCATGCAGTGTCCGGTGGGTACGGTCCGCTCACGGATATTCCGAGCGCGGGAAGCCATCGATAAAGCATTGCAACCCTTGTTGCATGAATCCTGAGACAGCGGCGATAGCCAAGAGAGGAACCGCCATGAGTCGTGAAGCCCTGCATGAATCGCTGTCCGCGGTGATGGATAACGAAGCGGACGAGTTAGAATTACGTCGAGTGCTCGCCGCAGAGGGCGACAGTGAAATGCGATCGACTTGGTCGCGCTACCAGGTTGCTCGTGCCGCAATGCACAAGGAACTGATCGAGCCTCGTATGGATATCGCTGCGGCGGTTTCGGCCGCTTTGGCCGACGAGCCCGCGATATCGGTGGCCAAGCCTCAGCGCTTGGCTTGGAAGAATGTAGGTCGTCTTGCTGTTGCGGCGTCGGTCACCGTCGCTGTGTTGGCGGGTGTGCGTCTGTACAATCAGAGCGAAGTGGCCGGTCCTCAGATTGCTCAGCAGCCTGCGCAGCCTAGCATTGCAGTGCCGCAGGCCAGCCAGGGGCCAGCTGTGTTGGCAGGTTATAGCGAAGGTACGGCCGTTCCGGGTGCTCAGGTAACGGGAGCGGAGGCGCCAACTAACAGCTGGCATGAAAAGAGGTTGCCGGCGTATGTGCGTCAGCATGCTCAGCAAGCCGCTTTTGGTAGCGGTTCGGAAAGTGCGCTGCCCTATGCTCGTGCTGCCAGCATGGAAGATCGTTAAGGAACAACATGCGTGTAATACCGCTGTTTGTGGTACTCGGAGGCTGGCTATCGATGCCGGCCTTCGCTGCTGAGGCCGATGTCTTGATGCAGCGACTTGCTGCCGCTGAGAAAAAACAAAGCTACCAAGGCACCTTCGTCTATGAGCGAAACGGCAGCTTTTCCAGTCATGCTGTCTGGCAGCTGGCAGATGATAAACAGTTGCATGAGCGGCTATTGCGGCTGGATGGTCCCGCTGCAGAGGTCGTGCTCCTGAACGGGAAGATTCAGTGCGCGAGCGAAGACATGGCGTCCCAAGTGCGGGAAATCACGCCGTGGCAACAGCGGTTGGAGCCGGACATACTTTCCAAGTGGTACGACTTTCAAGTCATCGGTGAATCCCGGGTTGCAGGACGCCCAACAGTTGCACTGGCTATACGTCCTCGCGATCAGCACCGCTACGGCTTTGAGTTGCATCTCGACCGAGAAACTTCCCTGCCGCTCAAATCATTGTTGCTTGACGAAAGCGGGCAATTGCTTGAGCGCTTTCAGTTCACCCATTTTGAACCAGGCTCTGCGGCGCCCGCCGATCTGAAGGGCGGCGCCGATTGCAAGCCGGTCTCGCTCGCTGCGGATCAAAAGGAAGCGGCATCAACGAAATGGCGCTCTGATTGGTTGCCGGACGGCTTTCGGTTGATTGATTCGGACGTGCGTTCCAGCCCCGTTTCGAAAGAGCCGGTGACCTGGTTGTCTTATGGCGACGGAATAGCCCGCGTGTCGGTATTTATCGAGCCTCTAGGCGATGCAGTCGTTGAAGATGCACGCAGTCAGATGGGGCCAACGGTGGCCGTCTCGAAGCGTATTTCGACAGCTGACGGTGATGTCATGGTTACTGTTGTCGGGGAAATCCCTCTAGGCACTGCGGAGCGAATTGCCTTGTCCATGCGCTCCGGGGCCGACCAGGCACCGCAATGATCGAGGAGTCAGGGCGTGTAGTTGCGGTGACCCCCGGCGCAGTTTGGGTTGAGACGAAGCGCGGCAGCACCTGTTCCGGCTGTTCTGTTAAGAATGGCTGTGGACAGGGCGTTATGGACAGGCTTGGTATTCGTGAGCGACGTGGGTTGACGCTCGCGGTGTCTGATCTGCATCTTAGTGTTGGGGATGGCGTCGTAATTGGTGTGCGGGAGCGCGCGCTGCTTCGTGGTGCTGCCCTTGTCTACCTATTTCCCTTAATCGCATTACTGATATCGGCAGCCATTGCTTCGGCGCTTTCAGCTGCCGAGGCATATGTCATGCTGGCCGGTATTAGCGGTTTCGCCATTTCTTGGTTGATCGTATACAAACGCAGCCGGCACACAGCTTCAGACCCTGATCTGCAGCCAGTTGTACTGCGAGCGACAATGGCAGTCGCGCCCTGATCAAACAGTCTGTATATAGGAGCGGTCTGATGCAGGCTTCGGGATAGTCGCCTTGTGTCCTGTGCATTCGCTCACCTTTTTCGCTCACTCGATCCCACCCCGTTGCCGACGCTGAGCGTCCGTTTCGCGCTGCTTCGATTGCTCGTGCGTGGCGTTGATTCGGCGCCGAGCTGGGCAGTTTTGCTCTTTCTGCTGTTCCGGCACGGGTGAACCCTTCTGAGGATGAAGCTTTGCTCTGAGAGATCGGTGCCTCGGCGGGTGAATGCCGGTCCCGTTTGCATCGCGCAATGCAGCGTATTGTTGTCCGTTCGGCTCGTCGGCTGCTTGGCGCTTTGAAAGCAGGTTGCGGGGACCAGCGTGGCACTGGATAGACCGATCAGGTACACTTCGCGGCTATTTTCGGCGGGCAATCGGCTCGCGACGTATTGGGTGTTGAGCTGTGAGCGACCTGAGTCATATCCGCAATTTTTCTATCATCGCGCACATCGATCATGGCAAGTCGACTCTTGCTGACCGTTTTATTCAGATGTGTGGCGGTTTGACCGAGCGTGAAATGAACGCCCAGGTGCTTGATTCGATGGACCTCGAACGCGAACGAGGCATCACTATCAAGGCGCACAGCGTCACGCTGTACTACAAGGCGAAGGATGGCAACACTTACCAGCTGAACTTTATCGACACCCCAGGCCACGTGGATTTCACCTATGAGGTCAGTCGCTCGCTGGCTGCGTGCGAGGGTGCGTTGCTGGTCGTTGATGCCGGGCAGGGTGTTGAAGCGCAATCGGTAGCCAACTGCTATACAGCCATCGAGCAGGGCTTGGAAGTCATGCCTGTGCTGAACAAGATGGATCTGCCGCAGGCCGATCCCGATAAGGTCAAGGACGAAATCGAACATATCATCGGTATCGATGCGACTGACGCGGTGGCGTGCAGCGCCAAAAGCGGGATGGGCGTAGACGATGTGCTTGAGCGTCTGGTGGCAGTCATTCCACCACCGACGGGCGAAATCGATGCGCCGCTGCAGGCGCTGATCATTGATTCCTGGTTCGACAACTACCTTGGTGTCGTCTCGCTGGTCCGTGTTCGCCATGGCCGGATCAAGAAGGGTGACAAGGTTCTGGTCAAGTCCACTGGCAAGGTGCACCAGGTCGATAGCGTGGGCGTCTTCAACCCGAAACACACCAGTACGGCGGACCTCAAGGCTGGCGAAGTCGGCTTTATCATCGCCGGTATCAAGGATATCCACGGTGCTCCGGTTGGCGACACGCTCACCCTGTCGAACACGCCCGACGTCGAGATGCTGCCTGGTTTCAAACGGGTCAAGCCGCAGGTCTATGCGGGCCTGTTTCCGGTAAGCTCAGACGATTTCGAAGATTTCCGTGAAGCACTGCAAAAGCTCACGCTTAACGATGCGGCACTGCAGTACGAGCCGGAGAGTTCAGACGCGCTTGGGTTCGGCTTCCGTATCGGCTTCCTCGGCATGTTGCACATGGAGATTATCCAGGAGCGCCTCGAGCGCGAGTATGACCTGGATCTGATCACCACGGCGCCGACCGTGGTCTATGAGCTGTTGCTGAAGAACGGTGAGACTATATATGTCGATAGTCCGTCCAAGCTGCCGGATCTCTCCTCTATTGAAGATATGCGTGAGCCCATCGTTCGGGCCAACATACTCGTGCCCCAAGAGCATCTTGGCAGCGTCATTACGCTATGCATCGAAAAGCGGGGCGTGCAGCACGATCTGCAGTTTCTCGGAAGCCAGGTCCAGGTGCGCTATGACCTGCCAATGAGCGAAGTGGTGCTCGACTTTTTCGATCGGCTCAAATCAGTCAGTCGTGGCTATGCCTCGCTGGACTACAGCTTCGAGTGCTTCCAGTCAGCCAATCTCACTCGCCTGGATATCCTTATCAACGGTGATAAGGTCGACGCGCTCGCACTGATCGTGCACCGCGATAATGCGCATTACAAAGGACGGATTCTCGTCGAGAAGATGAAGGAGCTGATCCCTAGACAGATGTTCGACGTTGCCATCCAGGCCGCACTGGGTGGTCAGATTGTTGCGCGCAGCACCGTAAAGGCCTTGCGCAAAAACGTTTTGGCGAAGTGCTACGGCGGTGACGTGAGTCGTAAGCGCAAGCTGCTTGAAAAGCAAAAGGCCGGTAAGAAGCGAATGAAGCAGGTAGGCAACGTGGAAATCCCGCAAGAAGCCTTCCTCGCAGTGCTCAAGGTAGATAGCTGATATGTCGATCAATTTCCCGCTGGTGCTGGTCATTGCCGTTGCTGTGTGCGGTTTTCTCGCGCTGCTCGATCTGCTGGTGTTCGCGCCTCGGCGTCGGGCCGCGATCGCTAGCTACGAAGGCCAGACTAGGGAGCCTGATCAGTCGACGCTCGACGCTTTGAACAGAGAGCCGGTTCTGATCGAATACGGCAAATCGTTTTTCCCGGTTCTCGCGATCGTGCTGGTATTGCGCTCGTTTTTGATCGAACCGTTCCAGATTCCATCGGGGTCGATGATCCCGACGCTCGAGGTCGGCGATTTTATCCTGGTCAACAAGTTCGCCTATGGCATCCGGCTACCGGTGGTCGACACCAAGATCATCGAGGTCAGTGATCCGCAGCGTGGCGATGTCATGGTGTTTCGTTACCCCAGCGATCCCAACATAAACTACATCAAGCGCGTCATAGGCCTGCCCGGCGATGTGATTCGCTACAGCAGCGACAAGCGGCTGAGCATCAACGGCGAGCTGGTACCTGAAATGCTGATTGGAGAAGAGCCTGGAAGTCTGGGCAGCGCCAAGCTTTACCAGGAAAAACTTGGTGAGGTGGAGCACCTCATCCGTAAGGAAATGGCCCGCTATCGGGTCGAACCCAACCGCGAGTGGCAGGTTCCGGAAGGCCATTACTTTATGATGGGCGACAACCGCGACAATTCCAACGACAGCCGCTACTGGCACGATGCTGCGATTCCAGCGGAGTTCGCCGGCATGGTTCCAGACCGCAATATTGTCGGCAAGGCCTTCGCCGTATGGATGAGCTGGCCTGATCCGAAGTTCAGCAACCTGCCGCACTTTTCCCGCGTAGGATTGATTCACTGAGTCTGTGAATCAGGGCCCGGTTCCAGCGAGCCGGACCGTTATATTTGCACAGTTCCCGATCCGCGGGTTACGTACGACATAGAGGTCGACATGAGTTTCGCACGTTCGCAAAAAGGGCTGTCCATGCTGAGCTGGATCATGGTGCTGGCGCTGGTCGCTTTTTTTGCCAGTACCGCATTCAAGATGCTGCCGCATTACTTCGACTATATGTCGATGGACAAGATCATCTCAGGGGTCGAGAGTGACAAGGCGCTGGACATCCGCACCGTGCGAGATTTCTATAGCCATGTACGCAAAGGCATGGACGTCAATGGTATTCGCGACCTGAACCTCGACGAGGCGATGAAGGTCGTGATTGAGAATAATGAGTTCAAGGTCCACTTGGACTATGAAAAACGCGAGCCCCTGATCCGTAATCTCGATCTGGTGGCGAACTTCGATAAAGAATATCGCCTAAGGATGCCGTGAGCACTTCGTTAGCCCGTCTCGAGCGCAGGCTCGGATATCAATTCAAGGACCAGGAGCTGATGCTCCTGGCTCTGACGCATCGCAGCTATGCCGGACGCAACAATGAGCGGCTGGAGTTTCTCGGCGATGCCATTCTCAACTTCATCGCCGGCGAGGCGCTGTTCAATCATTTTCCTCAGGCCAAGGAGGGGCAACTCTCCCGTCTTCGGGCACGCCTGGTTAAGGGTGAAACGCTGGCAGTGCTTGCTCGTGGGTTTGAACTTGGCGAATACCTGCGGCTCGGTTCCGGCGAGCTGAAAAGCGGTGGTTTTCGCCGTGAATCGATCCTCGCCGATACGCTGGAAGCCCTGATCGGTGCGATCTACCTGGATGCAGGGATTGAGGCGGCGCGTGATCGCGTGCTTGCCTGGCTAGCCAATGAGTTGGAGGGGCTTACGCTCGTTGATACCAACAAGGATCCGAAGACGCGGCTGCAGGAGTTTCTGCAATCGCGCGCATGCGAACTACCCAAGTACGAAGTAGTAGCGATCCAGGGCGAACCGCATTGCAGGACCTTCTTCGTCGAGTGCCAGATATCGTTGCTCAATGAGAAGACTCAAGGGCAGGGTGCCAGCCGGCGTATTGCCGAACAGGTTGCCGCTGCCTCGGCATTGATTGCGCTGGGCGTGGAGAACGGCAATGACTGATGAACGAATTGAAGGTGAAGACGTCACCCGCTGCGGCTATGTAGCCATCGTGGGAAGGCCCAACGTGGGCAAGTCGACCCTGCTCAACCACGTGCTCGGACAGAAGCTCGCGATCACCTCGCGCAAGCCGCAGACAACCCGACACAACATGCTGGGCATCAAGACCGAAGGCGCCGTCCAGGCGGTGTACGTCGATACGCCCGGCCTGCACAAGAATGGCGAGACCGCCCTCAATCGCTATATGAATCGCACGGCTTCCTCGGCTTTGAAAGATGTCGATGTCGTAGTGTTCGTGGTCGACCGCACGCGCTGGACCGATGAGGATCAGTTGGTGCTCGAACGTGTGCAGTACGTTGAAGGTCCGGTCATCGTTGCGGTGAACAAGACTGATCGCGTCGAGGATAAGGGCGAATTACTGCCGCATTTCGAATGGTTGGCTCAGCAACTGCCTAGAGCTGAGATCGTGCCGATCTCCGCCCAGCACGGACAGAATCTGGATGTGTTCGAGAAGCTCGTCGCCTCGCACTTGCCCGAGGGCGAACATTTCTTCCCCGAGGACCAGATTACCGACCGCAGCAGCCGCTTCCTGGCGGCGGAGCTGGTACGCGAGAAGATCATGCGCCAGCTCGGCGCAGAAGTGCCCTACCAGATCACCGTCGAGATTGAAGACTTCAAGCAGCAGGGCCACGTGCTGCATATTCATGCGCTGATCCTCGTCGAACGCGACGGCCAGAAGAAGATCATCATTGGCGACAAGGGCGAGCGCATCAAGCGCATCGGCCAGGAAGCGCGCAAGGACATGGAAGTGCTGTTCGATTCCAAGGTCATGCTCAATCTCTGGGTGAAAGTGAAGAGCGGCTGGTCCGATGATGAACGGGCGCTGCATTCGCTGGGCTACAGCTGAGTCAAAGCAATTTGGTTCTTGCCATACTTGATTGCCAATTGCAGCAGCCAGCTGCAGTTGGCGCATAGTTGATCACCCACCTCGCGGCGCTCGCCTCATCTCATGACCGCCCAATCCGCCTTCGTTCTGCACAGTCGTCCATACCGCGAGAGCAGTGCGCTGGTGGATTTCTTCACGCCTGAAGGAAGGTTGCGCGCGGTGCTTCGTGGCGCACGCGGCAAGGCGGGCACGCTGGCCAGACCGTTTGTGCCGCTTGAAGTCGAGTTCCGTGGTCGTAGTGATCTCAAGGCCGTGGCCCGCCTGGAAAGTGCTGGTCTGGCCTACTGGCTGGATGGCAATGCGTTGTTCAGCGGCATGTACCTCAACGAATTGCTGATTCGCCTGCTCCCGGCTGAGGACGCCCATCCCGCTATGTTCGAGCACTATGTCGCAACCCTGCCCGCGCTGGCGGCCAAACGCCCTCTGGAACCTATTCTGCGGGCGTTCGAATGGCGGCTGCTGACCGAGCTGGGTTACGGTTTCGCCTTGGATAGGGATATTTCTGCGCAGCCGATCGCCAGCGGTGGGCTCTATCGGTTGTTACCGGATACCGGGCTGGAGCCCGTGGGTCAGTTTCAACCCGGCCTGTTCAATGGCGCGGAACTCCTGGCCATGGCCGAGGCCGATTGGGAAGTACCTGGCGCCCTGGCAGCAGCAAAAAGATTGATGCGGCAGGCATTGGCGCCCCATCTGGGTGGCCGACCTCTGGTCAGCCGCGAACTGTTCATGAACATCAAGGAGGTCCCGCGTGACTGAAGCCAATCGAATTCTGCTCGGCGTCAACGTCGATCATGTCGCCACCCTGCGTCAAGCGCGCGGCACGCGCTACCCGGACCCGGTCAAGGCCGCGCTGGATGCCGAGGAGGCGGGGGCCGATGGCATCACCGTGCATCTGCGCGAGGACCGTCGGCACATCCAGGAGCGTGACGTGCTGATGATGAAGGATGCGCTGCAAACCCGGATGAACTTCGAGATGGGCGTGACCGATGCCATGCTGGCCTTCGCTGAACAGCTGCGGCCGGAGCATGTTTGCCTGGTGCCGGAGACTCGCCAGGAGCTCACCACCGAAGGGGGGCTCGATGTTGCCGGCCAGGAGTCGCGCATCAGAGACGCGGTCAGTCGTCTGGCTGCCTGCGGAGCGGAAGTATCGTTGTTCATCGATGCCGACCCGCGGCAGATCGAAGCCGCTGCTCGAGTCGGCGCGCCGGCCATCGAACTGCATACTGGGCGCTATGCTGATGCACAGGGCGTGGCCGAGAGAGCGTGCGAGCTAGCCCGTATCCGTGATGGTGTCGAGTCAGGGCTGAGCCATGGTTTGATCGTCAATGCCGGACACGGGCTGCATTATCACAATGCCGAGGCCATCGCTGCCATCCGAGGGGTCAACGAATTGAACATCGGTCATGCGATCGTCGCGCACGCGCTGTTCGTTGGTTTCAAACAAGCGGTCAAGGAAATGAAACACCTCATCCTGACCGCCGCGGCTCGCGGATAAGGCTTCCAGGTGGGCGCAGTTCGCTTATCGCCTGAACAGGTTCAGCAGGATCGTTAACACTACGCTGAGGATGATCATTGAAGTGATCGGAATGAAGGTTCGGCTGCGCTCCGATTCGATGCGGATATCGCCGGGGAGCTTGCCGAACCAGCTCAGCAGCCCTGGCGCATAATGAAGAACCGCGCCGAGCAAGAGCAGCAACAGGCCTGCGCCAATCAGCCATTTCGCCATTCCGTCTTCCTTTCTCGCCGTTGCCTGAGATCCGCTGCGTTGGTTATTTGTGATAGGCGGCAAATGCCGCTATGACATGGCGGGCCAGGACCTCTACAGGCTCGCTGCGATCTGCGGCCCGTAGCAGCTTGATCTGATACTCGCCGAGAGCTGGCAGGCTGGCGCTTTCTTCCAGGCGCTTCAGTGGAGGACGGATCAGACTCAGTGGATAGGGTGCCACGGCAAGATCAGCGATCATTGCAGCTTCCTGCCCTGCGCACTGATCGGCGGAATAGGCGATACGGTAGCTACGTCCAGCTCGGTCGAGCGCATCCAGCGCCTGACGGCGCCAGGCACAATCAGGGCTGGCCAGGGCCAGTGGCAGCGGGGTGCGCTCGACCGCGACGCCACCGGCTCCTCCCGCCCCGAAC
>NZ_AGSX01000171.1 GCF_000235745.1 Stutzerimonas stutzeri SDM-LAC
AGAGCAATCTTGTTCGGCATCCCGATTTCCCTCTCAAGGGCATGGGCAGAACCGATCTGCCATGCCTGTTCACTCCAGAACGCGGCATGGGCTTCGGCGAGATCCCTGCCAGGACGGCAGTCCGACAGCGCGCTTGCGAACTAATTCCCTATCGCCTACGGCAGGCCTGTTTCTGAGTGTAGAACCGCTCGGGCGGAGAGTATGTGTCGAATACGGCATAATGCCGGCTTTAACCCGAAACGGAGCTCATCATGAAAGTGGCCATTCTTTCCGGCACGGTCTACGGTACTGCTGAAGACGTCGCCCGCCATGCTGTCACGGTTCTCAAAGCGGCGGGCTTTGATGCCTGGCACGACCCGCGTGCGCAGCTCTCGCAGGTGCTGGACTTCGGGCCGCAAGCCTTGTTGGTAGTGACCGCCACCACCGGGATGGGTGAATTACCGGACAGTTTTGTCCCGCTGTATTCGACAATCCGCGAACAGGTTCCGGCCTGGCAGGGCTTGCCCGGCGGGGTGATCGCGCTCGGGGACGCCAGCTACGGCGATACCTTCTGCGGCGCGGGGGAGCTGGTTCGGGAGTTGTACGCCGAGCTGGGTGTACGTGAAGTACAGGAGATGCTGCGTCTCGACGCTAGCGAAACGGTTACGCCGGAAACTGACGCAGAGCCATGGCTTGATCGTTTTGCTACAGCCCTGCGCGGCTGAACGGTCAGCCGGGCAACAAACTTCAGGGGCGCCGAACGGCGTCTGCCGGGCTGATGCTGCGGGCCTGGGCAAACGCATGCACTTGCGGGTAGAACTCCCGGAAATCCTGCAACAGCGGCGTGTATAGCTGTTCGAGTTCAACGGCGCCGCCTGCCAGGCCTTCCGGACGAGACAGTCGACGGCTCATACCGGCCACGACCTGCTCCATCACGGCGAATTCCCGATAGCTGCCGAGCCAGTCATGGGCCGCCATGCGCGGCGCGATCAACGCCAGCTTGGCGGGCAGCTCGGCTTCCTCACGCAACACCCGATACACCCGCGCGGTGAAGTTCGGGAGGGGTTCGCTGGCGTAGTCGTGCCAGTGCGCGGCCAGGCAGTGATCAAAAAACAGGTCGACCAATATGCCCGCATAGCGTCTGCGCTCGCGAGGAAAGCGTTGCTTGGCCTGGAGGACGACCGGATGGCTGTCGGTAAAAACATCGATCTGTCGATGCAGGCGAATGCCCGCTTCAATGTCGGCCGGCCAGCGGTCCTGCAGGGGGCCCTTGACGAAATCCCCGTAGAGGCTTCCGAGCAGCTGCCCGGGCCGTTCGCCGCCAAGATGCAGATGTGCAAGATAGTTCATGAGGCGAGTCTAGCAGCGCTTCCTTGCATTCAGCTTGCATGCTTGCGCAGCGCCTGATTGATATGGTTGGCGTTCGATCCATCACCGCTGCCCGCTCAGTCCGGGCAGAGATGACGCTTCGGCGGTCAGGTCGTTGCGATGACTGCTAACTTTTTCGTTTCCTGGAGCCTATAGATGTCTTGGCATGAGCTGCTTGGTCCGCTGCAACACCTGCCGCAATCCATGCCGCTGGAGAGTTGGTTCGCGACTCTGCAATCGCAGGGTGTGAACGATTCTTTTGAGCTTGCGGTGTTAGGCGGGCGGCTGGCCGCCACCCCCGGCTTGGCATTTCTCGCCGGCTATCAGGCCGCCCTCCGAAGGCTGTGGCCTGAAGCTCCCACAGGCCTTGGCGCACTGTGCGCCACCGAGCGTCGTTTGCTGCGGCCGGCTGACATGCAGACCCGGCTGGATGGAGTACGGCTGACCGGCAGCAAGGATTTTGTCATTGCTGGCTCGGCTGCGGCGTGGTTGCTGGTGCCGGCGCGTGATGAGGCGCTCGGCGAGCGACCGCGGCTGAGTCTCTGCATGGTCCGCACGACCGATCCGGGCGTTATCGTCGAGGCGGCGTCGCCGTTGGCGCTGGTGCCGGATATTCCGCACGGCCGCTTACGGTTGGCGAGCGCGGCTTGTGATCGCTTGGCTGGCGACGGTTGGGACGACTACGTCAAACCGTTCCGGACACTGGAAGACCTTCACGTACTCGCGGCACTGGCTAGTTGGCTTTACGGCGTCGGGTTGCAGTGTGGCTGGCCGCAACGGCTGCAGCTGCAGCTCTTGGGTGTGTTACCGGGCGCGGCTGAGATCTCGCGGCTGCCACCAGCGGACCCGGCGACCCATTTATTGTTAGCTTCGCTGAGTCTGCAGTTCGAGTCGCTTGGTGAGGCGCTCGATGCCGCGCTGGCAACCGGCCCGCAGCTGTGGTCGGACCTCTGGCGGCGCGACCGCGGCGTGCTGCAGTTGGCTCGCCGTGCTCAAGCCAAGCGGTTGATGCAGGCAGCCGAGCTGTTTGGGCTGCCCCCCGAAAGCGATCAGGCATGATCAGCGAATTGCCAGCCGCCGGGAACTCCTCGCTGCGCTGCGGACCTATAACTGGCGTGCCGCGACAGCGCGGGTCGGTCTCCCCGGGCTTTAAGCAGCGCGGGTGATCGAAAAACCTGTGAATTACCCGACAAGGATTTCAATGTCATTGAGCTGTGTCGCTACCTTGGTCCCTGGCGCGGTGCTCCTGCCGGGCGGCCGGTCATGATGCTTGCCGGCGAGGTGTTCCCCTGGCGAGAGGACAATCGTTTCCAGCTACTGCTCGACGGGCCGCAGTTCTTTCCGCGCATATTGGCCCGTATCAATGGGGCCCAACAGCGAGTAGATGTCGAACTCTATCTCGTCGAGGATGGCGGCTGCGCCGATCGACTGATCGAGGCTCTGGTCGCGGCGGCTGATCGAGGTGTGCGGGTTCGCTGCCTGTTTGATGGCTTCGGCTGCCTCAAACTGGGGCAGAAGGCCCGGCAGCAGCTGAGCGACGCTGGGGTCGGTCTGCGCCAATACAATCCGCTGAAACTCCGATTGAAGTTTCGCAACCTGCACCGCGATCACCGCAAGCTGATTCTTATCGATGACGCGCATTGTTTTGTTGGCGGGACCGGCGCTACCGATGAATTCTGGAACCCCTCGAATGCGGATGAGCATTGGCACGAAGCGATGGTCGAAATCAGCGGCCCGCTCGTTGCCGACTGGCAGCGCCTGTTCGATGTGCAGTGGACGCTGTGCCTGAAAAAGAGAATCTGGCAACTGCCGCTACCGCAACGACTTCCAAGAGTCCCTGCCAATCCGATAACCGATGATGGCATGGGCCGAGTGGCTTACTCGGCGGCGCGCCAACATCGGGACATTCTCCATAGCCTGCTGCGCAACCTGCAGCGCGCCGAACGCAGGATCTGGTTGGCGACCCCATATTTCCTGCCCACTGGCCGCGTTCGTCGGGAGTTGATGCGTGCGGCGAGACGCGGTGTCGATGTGAGGTTGCTGCTGACCAGCCGTAACACAGATCACCCCGCGGTCCGCTATGCCGGGCAGCGCTATTATCCAAGGCTGCTGCGAGCCGGCGTGCGTATCCACGAATATCAGCCACACTTTCTGCACCTGAAGATGGCGTTGGTCGACGACTGGGTCAGCGTCGGCTCGTGCAATTTCGATCATTGGAATCTGCGCTGGAATCTGGAAGCCAATCTTGAAGCGCTCGACCGGCAGTTCAGTGCATCTGTGGCGAGCAGCTTTGAGAATGATTTTTCGCGTAGCCTCGAAATTGATCTTCAGCGGTGGCATTCCCGTCCACTGAACCAGCGCATCTACCAGCGCTTGTGGGGGGTGCTTGACCGGCTCGTGATTAACATTTTCAACCGAAGCGGCTGACGGTACTGGCCGCGTTGTTTATAAAGTGTCCAAACTGAAAGGGAGAGCGTTCTGATGGCTGCGAAGAAAATTCTGATGCTGGTCGGTGACTACGTCGAAGATTACGAAACCATGGTGCCGTTTCAGGCGTTGCAGATGGTAGGCCATACCGTGCATGCGGTCTGCCCGGACAAGAAGGCTGGCGACACCGTCCGTACCGCGATTCATGACTTCGAGGGCGATCAGACCTACAGCGAGAAGCCCGGCCACAATTTTGCGCTGAACTTCGATTTCGCCGCGGTGCGGGCGGAAGATTACGACGCCCTGGTCGTGCCGGGAGGGCGTTCGCCTGAGTACCTGCGGCTCAATGAGCAGGTGATCAGCCTGGTCAAGGCCTTTGGTGAGGCGAAAAAGCCGATTGCTGCGGTCTGCCATGGCGCTCAGCTGCTGGCCGCTGCAGACGTGCTACAAGGGCGTGCGTGTAGTGCTTATCCCGCCTGCGCGCCGGAGGTTCGCCTGGCCGGTGGTGAGTTCGTCGATATTGGCGTTGATAAAGCGCACACCGAGGGCAATCTCGTGACGGCCCCGGCGTGGCCGGCTCACCCCGCCTGGCTGGCTGCATTTCTCGAACTGCTCGGTACCCGCATCAGCCTGTAAGATGCCGCTCCGTTCGAAGGCCCGCTCCGGCGGGCCTTTTCTTTTCACTCCGCAGGCGCTGTCTGCTCAAGGTCTGAGGCCACCATGACCCAACCCCGAGACCCGCTTCACGGCGTAACGCTGGAATCAATACTCGTCGAGCTGCAGGCTCACTATGGCTGGGAAGGGCTGGCGGAGCGGGTCGATATCCGCTGCTTCAAGAGCGATCCCAGTATCAAGTCAAGCCTGACGTTTCTGCGCAAGACGCCATGGGCGCGGGCGAAAGTAGAGGAATTGTTCGTTCGACAGCGCCGTCGGCAGGCGAGCTGATCGTCCTGCATCTGATGGCTGCAGAAACGAAAAAGCCCGGCTGATAGCAGCCGGGCTTCATGGGTGAGGCGGTTACTTACTGCACTTCTACCGCCAGGCTGTCGGCGATCTTCTGCTGCCAGATCGCAGGTCCCGTGATGTGCACCGACTCGCCGTTGGTGTCGACCGCGACGGTGACGGGCATGTCCTTCACTTCAAACTCGTAGATGGCTTCCATACCCAGTTCGGCGAAGGCCAGCACCTTGGACTTCTTGATCGCCTGGGCGACCAGGTAGGCGGCGCCGCCGACAGCCATCAGGTAGACGGCCTTGTTGTCCTTGATCGCGTCGATGGCGATTGGGCCGCGCTCGGACTTGCCGATCATGCCCAGCAGGCCGGTGCTTTCCAGGATCTGACGGGTGAACTTGTCCATGCGGGTAGCGGTGGTCGGACCGGCTGGGCCCACTACTTCATCACCGACCGGATCGACCGGGCCGACGTAATAGATGAAGCGTCCCTTGAGGTCCACCGGCAGCTCTTCGCCCTTGTTCAGCATGTCGACCATGCGCTTGTGCGCGGCGTCGCGGCCAGTGAGCATCTTGCCGTTGAGCAGGACGGTTTCGCCCGGCTTCCAGCTCTGCACATCTTCCGGGGTGAGGGTGTCGAGGTTGACACGACGCGCGCTCGGACCGGCTTCCCAGACGATTTCCGGGTAGGCATCCAGCGGCGGCGGGGTGAGTTCGGCAGGGCCGGAGCCGTCCAGCACGAAGTGCGCGTGGCGGGTGGCGGCGCAGTTGGGGATCATGCACACCGGCAAGGATGCGGCATGGGTCGGGTAATCCATGATCTTCACGTCGAGTACGGTAGTCAGGCCGCCCAGGCCCTGGGCGCCGATACCCAGCTGATTGACCTTCTCGAACAGCTCCAGGCGCAGCTCCTCGATGCGGTTCTGTGGGCCGCGGGCCTTCAGCTCATGGATGTCGATGGATTCCATCAGAACTTCCTTGGCCATCACCGCGGCTTTCTCTGCGGTGCCGCCGATACCAATGCCGAGCATGCCCGGCGGGCACCAGCCAGCGCCCATGGTCGGAACGGTCTTGAGCACCCAGTCGACGATCGAGTCGGACGGGTTGAGCATGGCCATTTTCGACTTGTTCTCCGAACCGCCGCCCTTGGCTGCGACGTCCACTTCGACCTTGTCGCCGGGAACGATGGAGTAGTGGATCACAGCTGGAGTGTTGTCCTTGGTGTTCTTGCGGGAACCAGCCGGGTCGGCCAGGATCGAAGCCCGCAGGACGTTCTCTGGCAGGTTGTAGGCGCGACGCACGCCCTCGTTGATCATGTCGTCCAGACTCATGGTGGCGCCATCCCAGCGCACGTCCATGCCCACGCGCACGAATACAGTGACGATGCCGGTGTCCTGGCAGATCGGCCGATGGCCGGTTGCGCACATCCGCGAGTTGATCAGGATTTGCGCCATGGAATCGCGCGCTGCCGGCGACTCTTCGCGCAGGTAGGCCTCGTGCATCGCCTGGATGAAGTCGACGGGGTGGTAATAGGAGATGAACTGCAAAGCGTCGGCAACGCTTTGTATCAGGTCGTCTTGCTTGATCACGGTCATGCAGCGCGTCCTCTTGGCGGGGCGGAGACAAGGCGTGTCGAGAGATTCAGCCGACACACTCAGGTAAAAAGGCGCGGCAGTATAACCTGCCGTAGAGAGAGGAACACAGACGGACCAAAGGTGAAGGGATGCACAGCGGAAACTGGCATGACGCTAGCGACAACATGGCGTTGCGTGACGGACCGAGACGTAGGCACATCGACGCGAGCGCGATGGAGTGGGTCGAACACGATCGTCCGGCTGCAACTGTGCCTGACCAGGTGTTCTCAATCTGCGGTTATAACTGTGTATAGGTTTTTCACAAGGGCCGGCGTAAAGTATGACGAATTGCCACTATGGGAAAGGATTCCATGCGTGCTAGTCGTGACCAGAGCGAACAGCGAGCTCTGCAGTTGTTGGTGACCAAGCGCTTCGGCATGGCCGCTGCGACTTACGGTCTTGCGTTGTTGCTCACATGGATTACCGTGGCTGCCGGCTTCTATCAGGCGCCGATCGAGACTGCCATCGCGGGATCGGTGATGATCGCGGCCAGCCAGTTGACCTTTTTCTGGGTCTTCTATCGCGGTCATAACCTGCGCTTTCGAGACCCCAGCCTGACCGAGCCACAAGTGCTGGTTGCCCTGGTCTGGCTGACCTTCTTTTTGTTCAATCTCGGCGATAACCGCGGATCGTTGCTGGTGCTGTACGTACTGGTGCTGATGTTTGCGGTGTTTCTGCCACCGAAAATTTTCCTTCGTTACGCCGTGTTGGCGCTGTGCAGCTTTGTCGTCATGGTTTTATTCGACGCGCAGATGGGCCACCTGAACGAGCCACAGACGGCTCTGCTGCAGACGGGTGTGCTGCTGGTGACCCTGGTCTGGATGTGCTTGTTCGTCGGTTATGTCTACAGGTTGCGTCAACGTATGCGTCAGCGCCGGTTTGCGCTACAGGCGCATCAGGAAACACTGCGCGGCATGATGCGGCAGCTGGAAGACCTGGCCTCGACCGATGAGCTGACCGGCCTCTACAACCGCCGGCATTTCCTGCGTAAGGCGGAGGCCGAGCTGAGCCGGCTGCGGGCAGGACATCAGTCCGGCCTGGCCCTGATCGATCTCGACTATTTCAAACGGATCAATGATCTGCACGGGCATGCGGTGGGCGATCGGGTCTTGCAAACCTTTGCCTCGGTGGCGCGCTCCTGTCTGCGAGACGGCGACATACTGGCCCGCTACGGGGGCGAAGAGTTCGTTTTGTTGCTGCCAAACACCGATGCCGAGCAATTTGGCGCCTGTTGCGAGCGCTTGCGCGAGGCCTTCGCCAATGCCCAGCCGCCGGAGGGGAATATGCAAGCCGGGCATTTGAGCCTTTCAGTCGGCATGACCCTACTCCGTGAAGGCGACGATCTGGACGAGTCCCTGCAGCGCGCCGACGACGCGCTGTACCGGGCCAAGGACAACGGTCGGAATCGGTGCGAGATCAGCTGGGCGACGGTAGATGCCTGAGATCAATCACCGAGGGCGGACGTGGCACGTGGCGAATGGCAGCAATCTGCTCGATGCGCTCAATGATGCCGGTTTGAACGTACCCTTCAGCTGCCGAGCGGGCAGTTGTCATGCCTGTCTGGTGCGCTGCCTGCAAGGTGAACCACAGGATGCCCGCCCGCAGGCTCTCGACTTGGCCCGGCGCCTGGAAGGCTGGCGGCTCGCCTGCCAATGCAGCGTGGTGGAAAATCTCGATATAGCGGTTTGCGACCCGGCGCGCGAAGGCCTGCCAGCGCGGGTCGAAGGGCTCGACTGGCTGGATCATCAGGTTCTGCGATTGCGCCTGATGCCCAGCGAACGGCCGCTGCGCTATCAGGCTGGGCAGCATGTGCTGTTGTGGAACAGTCTTGGCGTCGCCCGGCCTTATTCGCTCGCGAGCGTACCTTGGGAAGATCGCGGGCTTGAGTTTCACCTTGATTGCCGGCACAGCGGTGCGTTCTGCGACGCGGCCCGCGCCCTGACAATCGGAGACACGCTGCGCCTGGGGCAACCGTATACGGGCGCGCTGCGCTACGAGCCCGAGTGGCAGATGAGGCCGCTACAGTTGTTGGCTGCCGGCACAGGACTTGCTCCGCTCTGGAGCTTGCTGCGCGAAGCATTGCACCGGAAACACCAGGGGCCGATCCGGCTGCTGCATTTCTGTCGGGGAACGTCCTATCTGCAAGGGCCGCTTGAAGCGCTAGCCGGGTTGAACGGCAATCTGAGCATCGAATACGTCGACCGGGAGCATGAACGCAGCCGTCTGCAGTCGCTGCGTGCCGCCTCGCGCCAGGAGATTGCACTTATCTGCGGCGGTCGCGAGTTTGTAGAGGACTGCGCAAAACGCATGTTTTTGGCGGGACTGCCGCGGGGGCAGGTGCTGAGCGACACTTTTCTTACGCGCCGGTCCGGCGGTTAAAGACAGGAATCTCTAGACCTGCGGGAACGGCGCGCCAGGCCGCCCTGGGCGGGAACTGGCGCGTCGCGCTAATCAGCTCAGGGAGTCGCCCACACGCAGGATCTTCATAGTGTTGGTGCCACCCGTGCCGTGATAGGTGTCGCCCTTGGTCAGGATCACCCAGTCGCCAACATTGACGATGTTGCGCTTGAGCAACTCGTCCACGGCGGATTGGCTGACCTTGTCGACGGGCAGGGCTGCCGGATCGAAGGGAATGGTCTGCACACCGCGGAACATGGCAACGCGCGCCTGGGTATCGCGATGGGGTGAGAAGGCGAAGATGGGTACTGACGAGCGAATCCGCGACATGATCAGCGGGGTATAGCCGCTTTCGGTCAGGCTGATGATCGCCTTGACGCCGGGAAAGTGGTTCGCCGTGTACATCGCCGCCAGTGCCGTGCTTTCGTCGCTGCGCTCGAAGCGCTGACCAAGACGGTGGCCCGACTTGATGCTGGTTGGATGCTTCTCGGCACCGACGCAAACGCGCGCCATGGCCTTGATCGCTTCGACCGGGTACTCGCCCGCGGCGCTTTCGGCCGAGAGCATCACGGCGTCGGTGTAGTCGAGCACGGCATTGGCTACATCGGACACTTCGGCGCGGGTCGGCATCGGGTTCTGGATCATCGACTCCATCATCTGGGTCGCGGTGATCACCACCTTGTTGTTGCGGCGTGCATGCAAAATGATCTTCTTCTGGATGCCCACCAGCTCGGCATCACCGATTTCTACGCCCAGGTCGCCGCGCGCGACCATTACGCCGTCACTGGCGCGGATCAGGCCATCCAGCGCCTCGTCATCGGCGACCGCTTCGGCGCGCTCGATCTTGGCGATCAGCCAGGCGCTCGAGCCGGCTTCGTCGCGCAGGCGGCGGGCCAGCTCCATGTCGGCGGCATCACGCGGGAAAGAGACGGCGAGATAGTCCAGGTTCATGTCGGCGGCCAGCTTGATGTCGGCCTTGTCCTTGGCCGTCAGCGCCGGTGCGGTCAGGCCACCGCCACGACGGTTGATGCCCTTGTTGTCCGACAGCGGACCGCCGATCAGCACGGTGCAGTGCAGTTCGTCGGCCGTGGTGGCGTCCACGCGCATGACCACGCGACCATCGTCGAGCAGCAGTTCGTCACCGACGCTGCAGTCTTTCACCAGGTCCGGGTAATCGATCCCGACCACTTCCTGGGTGCCAGCATCACGGGGGTGGGTGACCGAGAAGCGGAAGCTGTCGCCTTCGGCCAACTCTATGCGCTTGTTGGTGAACTTGGCGATACGGATCTTCGGCCCCTGCAGATCACCGAGCAGCGCGACGAAGCGACCGTGCTTCGCGGCAATGTCCCGTACCAGCTGCGCGCGTGCGCGGTGCTCATCGGGCGTTCCGTGGGAAAAGTTCAGGCGGGCCACATCGAGCCCGGCAACGATCATTTTTTCCAGCACCTCGGGCGAACTACTGGCAGGACCCAGCGTGGCAACGATTTTGGTACGGCGCGAAGTCATTCAGTGCTCCTTTTTCAGAATGGCCGCGAGGCTACTATGCCCGGCGGCTGTAGTCATTGTTGGGCTGCACTACTCTTTCGGTGGGCGCCCGAGAGATCCTGAAGGGCGATTTAGCTGGACAGGTGGACTGCAGTTTTCATGACGACGGTCGATAATCCGGCATCGGAGGAATCACCCATGCGCACACTGTTCATCATTGTTCTGGCCACCCTCAGCGTAGGCTGCAGCAGCAAAAATGCCCTGAATCGCCATCTCGATGCGGCCTACAAGCAATACGAGCTGGGTGATTGCGGCCAGGCCATGCTCGAACTGTCCCAGGCGGAGCGTCGCAGCCGACCACGGGATAATCTGCAGCCGGAAATATCGCTATTGCGCGGCCAGTGCCTGGAGCGTCAGGGCCTGTTTGTCGACGCGGCACAGACCTATCAGTTCATTCAGGCGCGTTATCCGGCCAGCGAATACGCCTTTCGCGGACGGGCCAGGCTGGAGACGCTGCGTCAGTTGGGGCACTATCAGCCGGAGGAACGGGTGGTGACCCACGCCGTCAAACCCTGAGACGAGAGCCGGCTCATAACGACCGGTAGGGAAGGACCCCATGCGTATCGCAGTACTGATAGTTGGCGCTTTGTTGGCCCCGCTGGCGCCCGCGGAAATCTACCGCTGGGTTGATCCCGCCGGTAACGTGCATTTCAGCGCGAAGCCGCAGGCGGGTGCGGAGCAGATCGAGGTTCGGCCGCAGGTGATCGATAGAGACGAGGCGACCCGCGAGCGCCAGGCGCGCACGGAGCGCTTCTTCGAGGCTCGTCGCGAGGAGCAGGAGGCGGCTAGCGTGGCGGCGAGCGCCAGGCAGACGCAGCGAGAGCAAGAGTGCCGGCAGCTGCAAAACCGTCTGTCACGCCTGTCTCGTGGCGGGCGCTACTTCACGGCCGATGCAAAGGGTGAGCGGGTCTACTACAGTGATGAGGAAATAGGCGCGGCACGGCGGCAGTTGGCCAGTCGTATCAGTCAGAACTGCCGCTGAATAGCCGGAAACGGCAGCAGCGATAACACTTGGCGGCAGGCCCGCATCCGATGAGCATGCACAATCAGCGCAGCATTCAACGGCATCAATTGCCGTACTACCTCAACGTATTCAACCGCTTTACGGACAAGCCCTTGGGTTTCATCGGCAATCTGTCCGAGTCCGGACTGATGATGATCAGTCCCTATCCGATGATGACAGACGTACGTTTCGATATGCGCTTGAAGATCCCCGGGCAACATAGCCAGCTGCGCTATATCGATTTCAGTGCCGTCTGTCGTTGGTCGCGCGAGGACGTGACGCCCGGCAGCTTTGACTCCGGTTTCATATTTGTCTCACCGCCCCGTGAGATTCGCGAAATGATCGATGCGTTGCACCACTACTTCAGCTTTCGCCCCATGCAGCACATCCCACCAGCGCGTCTGCCGCGTAACCAGCCAGCCGGGAGCAAGGCTGCCGATCAGGACTGCTGCCAAGGCACCTGAGCCCGTCTGCTGGCAGGCCAATTGCCCAAAGCCTAAGCGCTAGCGGCGCCAGAGCAAGCGAAATTCGGTTACAGCACACCGCCTTTCTTCCACGCCAGATAGCGGCTGATCAGTGCTGGACCCAGCTCATGCGGACAAGCATCGAGAACTGGCACGCCATGGGCGAGCAACCGCTCATGGAGTCTGCTGCGGGCGTTGAGGTAGTCGAGCGTGCCGCAATAATCGAGGGCGTCCTGAAAGGTTTTGACCGGCTGCTGACGTAGCCTGTCGAGCACCGGCTCGCGCAGGCTCACGACCAGTACACGGTGGCGACGGGAAAGTTGCCGGACGGCACCGAGCAGAGCCTCGTCGTCCTCGTCGCGCAGGTTGCTCAGGATGATTACCAGGGCGCGGCGTTTCTGCAGGGTCAGGACATCATTGATGGCCAGCGCGAAATCGGCCGGTCGCTGCGTATTGACCAGGTCATAGACACCGTTAAGCAGCGCGTTGAGTTGGGTCTGGCCTTTGGCCGGGGCGAAGAAGCGCCGTTGCTCGGTGGCGAACGTATAGAGGCCCAAAGCGTCGCCCTGGCGCAGGGAGACGTAGCCCAACAGCAGGCTGGCATTGAGCGCATGATCGAAGTGCGTGAGCGGGCCATCCTGGCTACGCATCCGTCTGCCGCAATCGAGCATCAGCAGAATCTGCTGATCTCTTTCGTCCTGATACTCCCGAACGATGGGCATGCGATTGCGTGCTGTGGCCTTCCAGTCGATCTGCCGCAGGGTGTCGCCTTCGCGAAATTCGCGTAATTGGTGAAAGTCCATGCCAAGCCCCCGCCTGGGCTGCTGACGTACACCCAGGCGGCTCAGCCAACGGTCGACCGCCATCAGTGGCGCACCATTCAGCTGGGTGAAATCGGGATAGACCCGCGTCTGTGATTGCAGCGGCAGTAAGCGCCGCTCTCGCCACAGCCCCAGCGGGCTGAACAGGTGAATTTCGCAATGCTCGAAGTGAAAATGGCCGCGACGCGTCGGCTGCAGGCGATAGCTGACCTGGCAGAGCTGCTGCGGTGCCAGCAGCACCTGCTGTGGCAGCGCCTGCATACCCAGTCCTGCCGGCGCATGGTCGAAGATTGCGGCACGCATGGCTCGCGACAGCGGATGTCGAATCTCGAGCTGAACGTCATGCCAACGTCCCAGGGCGAGATTGCCGGCCAGTGTGCGTCGCACCGCTGGCGAAGGCAGGCGGTGCAGGTGCAGGGCGTCAAACGTTGCGACCAGACCCAGGCACAGCAGCAAACCCCACCAGGCCATATGGGCAGCCGAGGGCACGGCGCTGTCGAGTGCCGCGGCGGTACCCAGCAAAAGCCCAAGGCAAAGCAGGGCGACCAGTGCGTAGAGCAATCGACGTGACGGATTCATCGACTGCCTCGAGTGCCGTTTAGCGTCACAGGCGAGGAGCCGCGATCTGCTCGAGCAGCTGTTGAAGCAGCTGGTCTACCGATGTGCCTTCGATGTCGAGCTCAGGCGAGAGCCTGACGCGATGCCGCAACACGGCCAGAGCGCAGCCTTTTACATCGTCCGGGACGACGAAATCGCCGCCACGCAACAAGGCGCGTGCGCGTGCGCAACGCACCAGCGCGATCGACGCGCGTGGACCAGCGCCCAGCGTCAGCCCCGGCCAGCTGCGGGTGGCCCGGGCCAGCCGAACGGCATAGTCGAGAACCTGGTCATCGAGCGGCAGGTCGCTGGCGATTTTCTGCAGCGCCTGGGCATCCTTCGCCTGCAGCAGAACGCGCAAGCCACTGACGTCCAGAATGTCGGTACGAACCGAGCGAGTGACTTGACGAACCAGCGTCAACTCCTCGTCCGCCTGCGGGTAGTCCATGCGCAGCATCAGCATGAAACGGTCGAGCTCGGCTTCCGGCAGTGGATAGGTGCCTTCCTGCTCGATGGGGTTCTGCGTGGCCATCACTAAAAACGGTTGCGGTGCAGCGAGCGCGCGGCCCTCGAGCGTAACCTGACGCTCCTGCATGACTTCCAGCAGCGCCGCCTGGGTCTTGGCGGGTGCACGATTGATCTCGTCAGCCAACAACAGGTTGGTGAACACCGGGCCCTTGCGCAACTTGAACTGCTCGCTGGCCAGGTCATAGACTGCATGACCGGTGATGTCGCTGGGCATCAGGTCCGGCGTGAACTGAATACGCGCGAAGTCGCCACCGAAGCAGCGCGCCAGTGCCCGTACCAACAAGGTTTTGCCCAATCCCGGAACGCCCTCGACCAGCACGTGGCCGCCGGCGATCAGGGCCGTGAGCAGTCCGTCGACGACTTCGTGCTGGCCGATTATGGCCTTGTGCAGCTCGTGGCGTAGCGCCTGGGCGAGCTGGCTGGCACGTTGGCGCTGATTGCTCGGCGGTACGTCTGGATTGGCGCTGTTTGGATCGCTGGGTGTTTCGCTCATAAGCTGTTCCTGATGCTTTGCAGGCGGGCAACCTGGCGGGTGAATTCAGTGGCGCTGACGGGTTTTTTCAAAGGGGGCAGCATGGCCTGCGCGACAGCCTCGGCGCCGGTTCGGCTGACCCTCGCCAGCACCTGGCACTGTTCGGCGTGTTCGAGGCTCTCGAAGCCCGGGTGACGTCGCTGTGCCTGTCGCCGAATATCGTCTTGAAGGCTGCTAATTAATCGGTGCTGTCCGGCCCGCCGATAGAGAAAATCGGCGGTGCCGCGCAGGTGCTCGTGCAGGCGTCGCCGATTCCGCTCGGCTGGCGCTTCCAATGGACCCTGGCGCTGCGCAACATGCCAGAGCGTTGCAAGCAGCATCAGTAGCAGCGCTGCCAATGCTTCCGGAAAATAACGCAGCAGCCGTTGCAGCAGATCATCATGCTCGGTGCGGTAGATCAGCGTTACGTCGCGGTCCTGGGTGAGGTACCACAGCAGCCAGGCATGGTCGTATTGGGCAATGGCATCGTTTCGCCAGATCCAGCTGTCGGTCAGGGCCGTGATCAGGCCGTTCCCGCGCTGCAGTTGCAGCATATGCGTCGCGCTGGCGCTGTTGGCCCATGCGTGCGCACGGCCACCGGCGTCGTAGAGGTGATAGTTGGTATCGAAGGCGAGATAGGCAGGAGCGTCTTCGTTTTCCAGATAGAGGCGAGTCAACGCAGGGCGTTTCTCGGCGTTCGCGGCGGCATCAGCGGTATGACTGTCGTCGAGATTCTCGCCCGCCTCGTGCTGCTGAAGGTTCAGTGCATCGAGTAGCAAGTCGCCGCTACTTCCCGCGTTTTCGTCCCAGATACGCTCGGCGACAAACACCAGGTGGCCACCCTGATCGACCCAGTGCAGCAGGCGTTCGGCCTGGCCGGGCGTCATGTTGCTGCGCTGGCCCAACAGTAATAGCACCTGTTGATTGCTTTTGGACTCGGCGAGGCCACCGAGGCCTTGTGCATGATCGACCGCGCGCCCCTGATCGATCAGGAAGCGCTCTGCGGCCAGATACGGATTGCTGCGTACTTCCGGTGCGGGACCATGCTCGATCGTTTCCTCATAGGGCGTCGCCTTGCTCAAGGCAAAAAGCAGCAACAGCCCAAGCAGCAATCCGCCCGCAGCAAGCAGAAAGAACCGACGTGGCCTGCTCATGCGAGCCGCTCACTGCCAAACAGTGCGCGCCAGCGTTGGCAAAGCTCGTCTCGGGCCGCATCGGGCGGTAGCTGGTTTCCATAGGCCAGACCCAGCCAGTGTTGTGTCAAAGCTTCGGCGTACTCGAGCAGCTGTGGCTGGGCCTGCTGTCGCAACAGCTCAAGTATTTCCCCCTCGGTATGCGAGTTTTTCAGGGGCAGTTGTCGCTCGTGCAGCAGCCGGCTGAGAAAGGCCCGGTAGAGCAGGCCGAGCGCTTCGCGTGGGCGCTGGTGCCAGAGCCGCTGTACCTCGGCGACAACGTCCGTCGGGATGCTTTCGGGTTGCAGGTCAAGCCCGAACAGTACGGCCGGCGTTGTGTGGCGCTGTCTGATCCGCAACTGGCCAGGTGTCACGTATAGCTTGAGCCAGTCACGGTAGCGCCACAGCAGCCAACCAGTCAGGCCGAACAGGGCGGCCCAGAGGAGCACTTCGATCGCGCTCGCAAGAGTGCCCGTGTGCTGGGTCAGCAGGTCGCTGCGCAGCAGTCGCTCAAGCAGGCGCGCAAACCAGCCCGGCTCGTCATCCGCTGCTTCGGTGAAGCGCCAGCGGGTGACTGTTTCGTGGTTTCGGAAAGGTGGTTGGTCGAGCAGTTCACCGATCCGCTGACTGGCCGCCTTGCTGGTCAAGGGCTGCTTGAGCAGGCGATCACTGCCTGGGCCGGAGGTTTCGTCTGTCTGCATCGTTTCGCCCGCGACAGGCGCAGCCAGTGCCACCTCGGTTGGCGATAACAACCACAGGCCCAGACCCATCAGCAGCATCGGCAGCAACGACTTCATGCGCGCCTGCAGGCGACGAAACGTCAGTTCGATATCCCAGCCCTCGAGCGTGGTGCGGCGGTTCAGGTAAAGGCTGAAACCGCTGGCGACATAAATTGGCTCCCATAGCACCAGCACCAAGGCATAGAGCAGGTTGGACAGGTGTTCGAACCACAGCCAATCGCCGCTCATGCCGAGTAGATCCTGCCAGTTCCAGTCGGCCAGCATCTGGCGTGGGATGAGCATATACATCAGCGCCAGAGCACCAAACCACAGCCCCATCTCCAGATGCATGCCCACCAGGGTCAGCCAGGATGCGGCCCGGCTGTCCCGTTGTCCCAGCACCGCGAGGCGCTGCTGACGAGCCGAGCCGGCCAACTGCTCGAGTTGCAACACGGGAAGATTAAAACTTCTCTTCAGGCTGAAACGGTGCCAGGTAACGCTGGAGAACCACTGTGAACGCAGCAGTTGCGGAAGCGCCGTGATGCTTTGGCGCAGGGTCGGTGTGTCGCCGAACAGCGCGCGCGACAGGATAAAAAGCGGTAGCCGTTCATAGAGCGGTTTCAACCACCAGAACAGCAACAGCGAAAGCGTCGGGTGTTGCCAGAACAACAGGGTCAACAGGGCGAAGACCGGCAGTGTCACCAGCGCCCAGCTGACCATCAACACCGCGGCGTGACGTTGTGCCAGCAGAATGCCGAGATCCAGCGACTCCCAGGCGGTGCGGGGGCGGATCGCCATGCTGGCATCATTCAGGCGCATGGAAACGCCGCCCACTTCGTGCCAGATAAGCACCGACCAACAGCCACAATACAGCGCCGACGGCGTATTTGACTGCGGCTGGCGGGTAGGTCATCGACGACCAGTACGCCTCGATAAAGGCTGCGATCAAGAGAAACAGCGTGGCTCCTGCAATCAGCCTCACTGCCGTAGCGGCAGCCAGGCGCAATGCCTCGCTGCGTGTTCGACGGCCGGGTGACACAAGAGCGGCACCCAGTTTCAACCCGGCTGCGCCCGCCAGGGTGATCGCCGTCAGTTCAAACGCGCCATGACCGATGACGAATGACCAGAACGGCTGATCGTAGCCGATGCCGGTCAGGTGGCCGGCAATGGCGCCGATGATCAAACCGTTGAACAACAGGTAAAACAGGCTGCCAAGGCCGAAGAGCAGGCCGCCAGCAAAGGTCTGGAAGGCGATGCCGATGTTATGCATCACGTAGTAACCGAACATCACCCAGTCGTCAGCGGAACCACGCTCGCCAAAGCGGCCGAGACGACTGGCGTCAGGGTCGTACATGGCTTCCATCTCTGCGACCTGCTCCGGGCTGATAAGGCTGTAGACCAACTCCGGAAAGGCCAGCACCAGCGCAGCCATCCCCAGCAGGCTAAGGTAGAAAATCAGACTCGCGGCTGCCAGATATCGCCACTCTGTGCGAACGAGTCTGGCAAAACCGCCAAGAAAGAAGCCGAGCAGGCGACCACCCAGCGGGCTTCGGTGGCGATAGAACTGATGATGCCCGCGTTGAACCAGCAACTGCAGGCGCTCGACGAAGCGCATGCTGTAACCGCGCGACTGTGCCAGTGCCAGTTGCTGACAGAGCCGTCGATAAGCAGCCGGAAAGCCAGCGACGCTGCCGGGCGCCGGGGTTTTGCCGCGTTCCAGCGCTGCGAGCATGTCCTCGAATGCCTGCCATTCGGTCTGGTGCCGGGCTTCGAACTGGCTTTGCTTCATACCGGACCCACCAGGCTTCGCGCGATGCCGTGGATTCGGGCTTCCGCGTGTGCGGGTTCGATCTGCAGCGGTTCGGCCAGGATCGAGGCCAGCTCAAGGCGTCTCGGCGCAGAGAGTGTCGAATGGCGCTCTGCAAAGGTGATCAAGGCATGTTGCTCAGCCAGGGTCAGGGCCAGTGGGGACGCTACTGCGTCGGCTGCTGGAAGTGCTGGCGCGTTGACGTTGCGCTCGCGGTACACCACCAGCGTACCCGCGGCGAGGTCGCCCAGGCGTTTGAACGAGGGGTGCCAGAGGCAGCAGAGGGCGCCGAGGAAATAGCCGAACGGCAGCATGTCGACGAAACGCAACAGATTGCGTGTCAGGGACGAGGCCCAGCCGACCGGCGTGCCGTCATCATGAATGACGCGCAGTCCCAGCCATTGTTTGCCGGGAGTGCGTCCCTGGTTCAGCACTTCGAACAGCACCATGTACCACCACTGCACCAGAAACAGCAGCAGTGCACCAACACCCATGCCAAATTTGCCCAACAGGGCGAATGCAAATCCCAACGCCGCCAGTATTGCGCCCCGTATCAGCAGATCCAGTGCAAACGCCAAAGCGCGAGGGACCAGGCCGGCTGGATGGAGCAGCAAATCGATGCCTTCCGGTGTTTCGACGCGGTGCGTGTTATCCAGCAAGGCAGTGGCTGAAGGGGCGGATGGCACGGCTCTGGCTCGCTAATCGGGGACTGGATGCTATGCGCACATTGCGCCTCAGGCAACGGCGATAGCCGTGCCAGGCGAATGAAACCACCGAATGGCGCCCTCAGCCATAACCGGCTTGGCAGTTCTGATTGATAGGCGGGTTGATTGCTCACGCCGGCGTTGCAACTCCACTCGAACAGAGGTGCCGACCATTCGTTAAGGGTGGGGCTGGCGCGCTAGACTGGCGGCGACAATCGAGAAGGAAGCTCCCTTGACCTCCAGCATCTTCTGGTATGACTTCGAAACAACTGGCATCTCGCCTCGCTGTGATCGGCCTGTGCAAGTGGCTGGCATCCGCACCAACGAAGCGTTGGAGGAAATAGGCGAGCCGCTGAATATCTATTGTCGTCTGAGCGATGACATCCTTCCGCACCCCGCTGCGTGCCTGGTCACTGGCATAACGCCTGCCACGCTAGCGGAAAAAGGACTATGCGAGACTGAGTTCGTGGCTCGGCTTCATCATGAGCTGGCGGTGCCTGGCACCTGTGGCGCGGGGTACAACAGCCTTCGTTTCGATGATGAGGTGCTGCGCTATAGCCTCTACCGCAACTTCTTCGATCCCTATGCGCGTGAATGGCAGGGCGGCAACAGTCGCTGGGACCTCATTGACCTGGTTCGTACCGCCTATGCGTTGCGTCCGGAAGGCATCGTCTGGCCGGAAGAGGAGGGGCGAGTCACCTTGAAGCTGGAGCGCCTCAGTGCGGCTAACGGGCTCGAACACGAGAGTGCTCACGATGCACTGTCAGACGTGCGGGCAACGATTGCCCTGGCTCGACTGATACGCGCGCGACAACCGCGGCTTTATGACTATCTCTACAAGCTACGGCGTAAACATGCGGTGGTCGAACAGGTCCAACTGCTTAAACCGATGGTGCATGTATCCGGTCGGTTTTCCGCGGCGCGACATTTTCTATCGGTGGTACTGCCGCTGGCCTGGCATCCTCGTAACCGTAATGCACTGATCGTCTGCGACCTGAGTGCCGACTGTACGCCGCTGTGGGAAGAACAGGTCGAGACCATTCGCGAACGGCTCTATACCCGCCGGGAAGACTTGGGCGAGAAACTTCCGATTCCCTTGAAGCTCGTGCACATGAACCGCTGCCCAGTGCTGGCGCCCATGAGCGTGCTGCGCCCGTCAGATATCGGGCGACTGGGACTGGATATTCAATGTTGTGAGTCGAGAGCTGCCGAATTACGCGGCCGCGAACCTGAATGGCGGTGGAAGCTTGCCGACATCTACCAAGAGGAAGCGTTTGCGGGTTCGCCCGATCCTGAACAGCAGTTGTATGACGGTTTCTTCAATGAACGTGACCGACGATTGTGTGAGCAGGTACGAAACGCTCCGCCGCTTGCCGCCGACACCGCACTGCCGTTTGATGACTTGCGCTTGCCTGAACTGCTTTTCCGCTATCGCGCGCGTAACTTCCCCGAATGCTTATCGGCCGCCGAAACCCAGCAATGGCAGACGTTCTGCAGGCAGCGCTTGATGACGCCCGAATACGGTGCGCCGAATACCTTGGAGCAGTTTGAACAAACCGTGCAGGCTTTATTGCCCTCAGCTACGCCCGAACAAGCACGTCTGCTGCAGCAATGGTCAATACATGCTCGCGGCTTGCGTGAGCGTTACATGCGGTGATGATTGCTTGGTCATGGAACAAAAAAGCCATCTAACGCAGCGTAACTGCGTCAGATGGCTTTGGGTACGGCGTTGAAACTTAGCCCAACAAGGTGGCCCAGCTTTCAACCTCGTCGGAACCCCATTGTGCTTTCCACTCTTTCAACGTTTTGTGATTGCCACCTTTGGTTTCAATCACTTCACCGTTGTGAGGGTTCTTGTACTGCTTGACGCGCCGGGCGCGCTTGGTCGCGGTGGGTGCTTTGGATGCACGCAGTGGCTTGTTGCTGCGGGCATCGGGGTCGAGCAGAGCGATAATGTCGCGAAGGGACTTCTGGTATTCGCCCATCAGTTCGCGCAGTTTGCCTTCAAACTCGAGTTCCTTTTTCAGCTTGTCATCTGCTGACAAGGATTTCAGGCGCTCCTGTAGTTCCTTGATAGCTTCTTCAGTGGCGCGGTATTCATTGATCAGCGACATGTCACTTCCTTGGTATAGGTTTGAACGCAAGTGACAGCAATCATAGACAGCTGCCGCGGACAAGTAAATGTTGCTTTGGGTAAAGTTTGCTCACTTTGTTTCATCTTTGTGTATGGCGTGCGAGGTGCGCTAGTTAAACCAGGCATCGGTGAAGTACTGCACATAAAAGAAGGTTGCGGCGGCTACGTCACGCTTATTTACCCTGCCCGGGTGCTTGGCAATCCGCTTCAGTGTTGCGTTCCTCTGCCCGTTGATGCCGCGCCGGACAACTTATCCCTTCGGCTATTGCGGTTTTAATCATGATCTTCGTGCAATCGAATTCGTCCCGGGCTGCGAGTGGCAACCAGTACAAGGGCATGCTGTGGTGCGGGTTGAATAATATGGTGGCGGTTTTCTTCGCTGGGCTAGAATGCCGCGTCTTTATGGGTAAGCCGGAGTTAACTTAAAAATGCGCACTTTCAGGCTGGTTATCGCCTGTCCCGACGGCGTCGGCATTGTGGCCAAGGTCGGCAATTTCCTGGCGACCTACAATGGCTGGATCACCGAAGCCAATCACCATTCCGATCATCAGAGTGGCTGGTTCTTCATGCGGCATGAGATCCGGGCCGACTCGCTGCCTTTTGATCTCGATGGCTTTCGCCAGGCGTTCGCGCCAATCGCTCGCGAGTTTGCCATGGAATGGCGCATCACCGACTCTGCCCAGCGCAAGCGGGTAGTGCTGATGGCCAGCCGCGAGTCGCACTGCCTCGCCGATCTGCTGCATCGTTGGCACAGTGGGGAACTGGATTGCGACATTCCTTGCGTAATCTCCAACCACGACGATCTGCGCAGCATGGTCGAGTGGCACGGCATTCCGTATTTCCATGTGCCCGTCCAGTCGGGACGCAAGGAAGAGGCGTTTGCCGAAGTGTCGCGCCTGGTTCGCGAGCAGCGGGCCGATGCAATCGTATTGGCGCGCTACATGCAAATTCTGCCGGCTGAGCTATGCGAGGAATATGCGCAACGGGTAATCAATATCCATCACAGCTTTCTGCCGTCATTCGTCGGTGCAAAGCCCTACCATCAGGCCTCGCTGCGGGGAGTCAAACTTATTGGTGCGACCTGTCACTATGTAACCGAAGAGCTCGATGCCGGGCCGATAATCGAGCAAGACGTGGTGCGCGTCAGCCACAGAGACAGCATTGAGGACATGGTCCGGCTGGGCAAGGATGTGGAAAAGATGGTGTTGTCCCGTGGTTTGCGCTATCACCTGGAAGAGAGAGTGCTGGTGCATAGCAACAAAACACTGGTATTCAACTGATCCATCGCTATCGGCGCGGGAGGTGAAATGAGCAACCCACTGGACAAGGCTGGCGCGAAAGCGCCACCGATCATCGGTAGCGGTTGTACTCAACGCTACGATCCGGAGCGGCTGGGGCCAACGCTGGGCACTGACTTTCCGGGTGCTGAAGCGCTCTGGAAACGTCACCTTGATGCGTTCGATAGCATTGTCGACGGCAGCGTAAGTGGCGATGCCGCCACTACTCAAGCCAGCAGCGCGAGACCGGCTGACTGACATTGCGGAACAATCCATTGTTCAGTTCGAGGCCTGCGATGAAACAGACCGATTGCCTGTTACTGGGCGCTGACACGACGGGCGAGGCCAACGTACACCCGCTGCATCTAGCCAACCGTCACGGTTTGATCGCCGGTGCCACCGGCACCGGAAAAACCGTGACCTTGCAGCGCCTCGCCGAGCAATTCAGCGATGCTGGCGTCGCTGTTTTCGCAGCAGATATCAAAGGCGATTTATGTGGCCTGGGCGCCGCTGGCGATCCGCAAGGAAAGATCGCCGAGCGGATCGCCAGCATGCCCTGGCTCGATCATAGACCCCAGGCCTATCCGGTGATTTTGTGGGACGTGCACGGCGTAAGCGGCCATCCGCTCAGAACCACGCTGACAGAGATGGGGCCATTGTTGCTGGGCAACCTGTTGGAGCTAAGCGATAGCCAGCAGGCGGCGCTCTATGCAGCATTCAAGGTGGCCGATCGCGAAGCGCTGCTGCTGCTCGATCTAAAAGATCTCAAGTCCCTACTTGCTCATCTGAAACAGCATCCGGAGGTGCTTGGTGAAGATGCGGCCTTGTTAACGAGCGCATCGTCCCAGGCGCTGTTACGGCGGCTGGCAACACTGGAGCAACAGGGGGCCGAGGCGCTGTTTGGTGAGCCGGCGCTCGCGCTCGAAGACATTCTGCAGCCCGCGAGCGACGGGCGCGGACGAATTCATCTACTCGACGCCAGCCAGCTCGTCCATCAGGCCCCCAAAGTCTATGCAACCTTTTTGCTGTGGCTGTTGGCTGAGTTGTTCGAACAGCTCCCCGAGCGCGGTGATGCCGATCGACCGCTGCTCGCGCTGTTCTTTGACGAAGCGCATCTGCTGTTCAACGACACCCCGAAGGCCTTGCAGGACAGATTGCTGCAGGTGGTCAGGCTGATTCGCTCGAAGGGCGTTGGCGTCTATTTCGTCACTCAGAGCCCAACGGATCTGCCAGATGATGTGCTGGCTCAGTTGGGTCTGCGCGTGCAGCACGGGCTCAGGGCCTATACGGTCAAGGAACAGAAAGCGCTGCGAGCGGTGGCGGAGGGTTTTCGCGCTAACCCGGCTTTTTCGTCACTGGACACCTTGTCCGGTCTAGGAACCGGTGAAGCGCTGGTCGGTGGTCTTGAGGACAAAGGTACGCCGTCGATGGCTCAGCGTGTTGCCGTCGCACCCCCTCAGTCGCGCATCGGGCCGCTAACCGAGCGCGAGAGACAGGACCTGATCGCCAGTTCGCCGCTGAGAGGTCGTTACGACAGGCCGGTCGATCGTGAGTCTGCCTACGAAATATTGCTCGAACGGGCCAAGCAGGCATCCGAGAGCCAGCCACAAGCGAAGGCTGCTGCATCAAAAAACGGTGTTACCGATGCGTTAGGTGATATGGCCGGGCAGGTATTCAAGAGCGCAATGCGCCAGGCTGCGACGCAGCTAGGCCGGCAATTGATGCGGGGCCTTCTGGGCTCTTTATTGGGGGGTAAACGCTGAGCAGAATCAATCAGCTGTGACCGCTCAGTTTCTAGCCGCGATGCTCGCGGTGCGTATTTACCGTGCCGCGTTCACTTGGTCTCTGGAGCTTGTTCTGACAACTCTTTCTCGATTTTCTGCAGTTCGGCCTTGAATACCTGATCGTGCACGGTCGGCTTTTTACGCCATGGCTTTCGCTCGGGATCGGGCTGCGCGGCATAGGTCGTTATTTCCCCACCGTAAACAGCCTGGAAACGGTTGGCTTGCTTTTCCAGTTCGGCACGTAGCTCTTCTTTTGTCACGTCTTGTATTGCCTCTTAATTAAATATCTATCAGCAGCGCGGCGCGCTAAGGGGGGCGAGTTTCTGGGCTCGAATGAGGCCCGGCTCGGGTTGGGTGTATATGCGATAGGAGGAGACAGTACTGCAAGCGGGCTTAGCTAAACAAGTGTGACGCTAAAACGAGTATTCGGTCCGGTGGCGAACTGTGGTGTCAGGGCGGGGTAGTTTGCCAGTGCGAATTATCGCTTAAGCAAATGCTTGCTCGAGCTGTAACGATATTTTGGTGAGCAAAGCTTTGATCAGAGTAAAAGCCAGCAGCAGTACCTGGCGTTTGCAAACCATCCATGAATAAAAAAACCGCGCCTGATTCGGCGCGGTTTTGTTTGCAATATGTAATTTTAGCGAGCCGATTGGCTGGCCACGTCATTTGGCGCGCGGCCATAGACGTCGTCCAGACGCTCGATATCATCCTCGCCCAAATAGCTACCCGACTGGACTTCGATAATTTCCAGCGGGATTTTGCCAGGGTTGGCCAGGCGGTGAATGGACGTCACGGGGATGTACGTGGACTGGTTCTCGGTGAGCAGGAATGTCTTGTCATTGCAGGTCACTTGGGCAGTGCCGGAAACGACGATCCAATGCTCGGCGCGATGATGGTGCATCTGCAACGACAGCTGCGCACCGGGGTTGACGCAGATCCGCTTGACCTGGAAGCGTCCGCCCATATCGACCGAGTCGTACCAGCCCCAGGGGCGATAGACAGCGCAGTGGTTCTGCGTTTCGGAGCGCTTCATGGCGTCGAGCTTGTTGACCAGCTTCTTGACGTCCTGGACCTTGTCCTTATGGGCGATCATCGTGGCGTCCTTGGTCTCAACCACTACGATATTGTCCAGGCCAACGACGGTTACCAGCTTGCCGTTGCCGTGAACGAGACAGTTGCGGCTGTCTTCGACAATCACGTCGCCTCTGGTCACGTTGCCGTTTTCATCCTTTTCCAGCACGTCCCAAAGTGACGACCAGGAGCCCACGTCGCTCCAGCCAGCCGACATCGGCACGACGCATGCCAGTTCGGTTTTTTCCATGACCGCATAGTCAATCGAATTATCGGGGCAGCAGGCGAAGGTGGCTGGGTCGATCAGCAACTCTTCACCATTCTTGATGCTGCGCTCCAGCGCCACCCAGCAGGTGTCGTAGATGTCCGGGTCGTGCTTCTTCAGCTCGTCGAGGAACACGCTGGCACGGAACAGGAACATGCCGCTGTTCCAGTAGTAGTCTCCGGAATCGACGTATTCCTGCGCGCGCACCTCGTCCGGCTTTTCGACGAACTGGGTGACGCGGTTGACGCCTTCAGGCAGGCCGTGGCGCTCCTGGTGATCGCACTTGATGTAGCCATAGCCAGTTTCCGGGCTGGTGGCTGGGATGCCGAACAGCACCATTCCGCCGTTTTCGGCCGCATTGGTGGCCAGGGCGAGAGAGCGCTGGAAAGCTTTATGGTCTTCGATAACGTGATCGGCGGGCAGTACCAAAAGCAGCTCGTCACGCTCATCAGCAATCAACTTCATCGCCGCGATGGCAATTGCCGGGGCGGTGTTACGGCCGAACGGCTCGAGCAGGAGGCCTTGGGTTTGAAGCTTGCGTGCGGCCAGTTGCTCTTTGACGATGAACCGGTGCTCCTTGTTGCAGACCAGCAGCGGCGCTTGCATGCCTTCGAAGGCCAGGCGCTCGATGGTTTGCTGGAACAGTGTTTGTTCAGCCGTGAGGGCGAGGAACTGCTTGGGGAATGCCTTGCGCGAAAGAGGCCAGAGTCGGGAACCGCTGCCGCCTGAGAGGATGACCGGAATCATGTTGTTTCTCCTGAATCGTTGAGAAGGGGGAGTTCTTCTTGTCCATGTGGGCGGCCAGATGCCTGTGCTCGCCATGCGCTTTTTGGTCGGGCCTTCAGGTGCCGCGTGCCGTCAAGTTCCGTTTTCCAACAGGAAAATGCTTTCGGGGCGAACTGCGTGCTCCGAGCCTGAATGTGATGGGGTGCTACTCGATCGCCGATAGGTGCCGCGGTCAGTGTCGTAAGTGATATTGCGCAGCTGGCAGTGGTTCCGGCGTGGGTACCTGCAAATTGATCCATCTCGAAAAGGCAGGGGGTCGTGCTGTTCGGCTGCACTCCAGCTGCCCGCGGTAGGCGCGCCTGACGGTATTTGCCAAGTGCTTGCGACGCGCTGACCTGCCCCGTCTGTCCTCTGTTGAGCATGCCTGGCGAGGCTAAACGTCTGCCTTGGCTGAAGCGCTGAATACGTTGCTGAAAATTCCACTGCACGTTCATGTGCGACGTCCCTTTCCGTCTGGAAATGCCGGTACGCGCTTATGATTGCCGGTGCCTTCGGATAGTTCCCCGCAGCCCTGCCGTCGATCGGGGAGTTTTTGACGGGTGTGGAAAAGACGACGGTCTGCTGGCGCAGCGAGCCTTAATCCGGAGGCGAGGTTCAGGTCGGGAATACGGCCACGGCCTATGTTGGCGAGCCGTGAATCACCCCCTGCATAAGAGCGAGGGGGCGTCAGCTGGGGGTCAGGCTTGGGCGTCTCTTAGAAATACCAAGTGATCAGGCGACGAGCTTTCAGGGCAATAACGATAGCCGTCGTAATCGAAGCCTTTCAGTTGATCGGGCGACTCGATACGTTCCTTGATTACAAAGCGGCTCATCAGCCCCCGGGCCTTCTTTGCGTAGAAGCTGATGATCTTGTACTGGCCGTTCTTCATATCCTTGAAGTCGACATCGATCACCCGCGCGTTCAGCGCCTTGCGGTTCACGGCGCCGAAGTATTCTTTTGAAGCCAGGTTGAGCAAGACGTCGTCGCCCTGTGCGGCCAGCGCTTCGTTGAGCCACCCGCTTATCCGCTCGCCCCAGAAGGCGTAAAGGTCCTTGCCGCGTGGGTTGGCCAGCTTTGTGCCCATTTCCAGACGATAAGGCTGCATCAGATCCAAGGGACGCAGCACGCCATAGAGCCCGGATAGCATGCGCAGATGATGCTGTGCGAAACCGAGATCTTCTTCGGAGAGGTCATTGGCGTTTAGGCCGGTGTAGACGTCGCCCTTGAACGCAAGGAGTGCCTGCTTGGCGTTGTCCAGCGTAAAGGCCGCATCCCAGCTGCCATAACGAGCGACATTGAGCGCCGCAAGCTTGTCGGACAGATGCATGAGTTCGCCAATCTGCTGGGGCGACATGTCGCGCAGCTGGCTGATCAAAGCCTGCGCGTGATCCAGGTGTTCGGGCTGGGTGAAGCGTCGGGTGGTCGGTGGGGTGTCGTAGTCCAGGGTCTTGGCTGGGGAAATCACCATCAGCATGCAACGGTCTCCTTTGATGTGAGCGGATTCTAGGCGGTATGGCCGTCCCCGCTCCAGCTATGGCCGTGATTAGGTGTTGACCTTGACTCGGGCTAAGGCGGCACGCTTCTCTTGTTGCTAACGAAGGAGGACACATGACCGATTGCAATCACTCGCACTGGCAGCCCTCGCACGATTACCGTCCGCTCGAGAACGGCGCGGAAAAACAGACGTGGGCGGTGGTGCTGTTGACGGGTCTGGCCATGGTCGCTGAGATCGTCGCCGGCTATTGGTTCAATTCGATGGCATTGCTGGCGGACGGCTGGCATATGGCCTCGCACATGGTGGCGATCGGCATGTCGGCGACCGCCTACTTGTTGGCTCGACGCTACGTGCACGACCAGCGTTTTGCCTTTGGAACCTGGAAGATCGAGGTGTTGGCGGGCTTTGCCAGCGCTGTATTGCTGGTGATGGTAGCGTTGCTGATGATCGGGGAGTCGCTGATGCGCTTCTGGTCGCCGGCCAGCATCGGTTTTGATGAGGCGCTTTGGGTCGCGGTGATCGGTTTGTTGGTAAATATGCTGTCCACCTGGTTGCTGCGCGGCCAGCCCCACCATCATGGCCACGATCACGATCACGATCACGATCACGATCACGATCACGATCACGATCACGATCACGATCACGACCATTCAAGCGCGCCGGCCAAGGACCTCAACCGTCATGCCGCTTTCATCCATGTGCTGACGGATGGCCTGACCTCCTTTGCGGCAATTGTCGCCTTGCTGGGCGGCAAGTACTTCGGCTGGAGCTGGCTGGATCCGCTGATGGGTATCCTCGGTGCCATCGTCATTCTGATCTGGGCCAAAGGCCTGCTGCGTGAAACGGCGAAGGCTTTGCTTGATCGGGAAATGGACGACCCGCTGGTGCGGCGAGTGAAGGAGCAGTTGGAGCAAGTGCCGGATACCGAAGTGACCGACTTGCATCTGTGGCGAGTCGGGCGAGCGCAGTACAGTTGTATCGTCAGCGTCGTCACCCATCAGCCCTATTCGGCCGACCGCTACAAATCACAATTGGCGGGGTTTCCAGAGCTGGTTCACGTAACAGCGGAGGTGAACCGGTGCGGCGAAAGCGCGCAGGTTGATTAACGAGACTAGTCCTCGAACAGGCCTGCGCCAAGCGCTATCCGTCGTTTCGTTAAAAAAACGTCATCCGTTCGAAAAAGACTTTTTCCTGTCATCTTTTTTGCGGTATTACCTGATGCAAGACCGCCGAACCCTGCACTCACAGGTGGCGGCCTCTGGGTGGCCCCAAGCCCCTGCTACCCAAGTCCGCTCATCTTGCGCACGGTGGTTCTTTCTACGGCGGAGTGCTTTGGCCCTCCGTCGAACCGGCTCCGAAAAGGTGATCGCGTATGGATGACTACGGCAGACCCCGCGCAACTCAGCCCACCCTTTACGTTCTTGATACCAACGTTCTGATTCACGACCCCAACGCGCTATTGAATTTCCAGGAGCATCAGGTCGCCATTCCGATGACCGTGCTTGAAGAGCTGGATCAGCTCAAGACCGGCAAGCACAGCGTGGCGGCCGAGTGTCGGCAGACGATTCGCCTGATCGACAAGGTGCTGGGTGATGCTACCCCTGAAGAAGTTGAACTTGGCGTCCCTATCCAGCGTGAGAAAAGCGGCCCGTGCGGCAGCTTGTCGATCCTGATGAGCAAAGTCGCCGATTCGAGCGGGTTGCCAGAGGACCTCAACGACAACAAGATCATCAACCAGGTCGTGGATCTGCAGCGTCGCAGCGCGGGCGTTCCGGTGGTTTTGGTCACCAATGACATCAATATGCGGCTCAAGGCGCGTGCCTGTGGCGTTGCCTCGGAGGACTACCACACCGACAAGCTGGTCGACGATGTCGGGCAGCTATCGCGCGGCTACCACAGCCTCAGCGGGTCGTTTTGGGACAGGGTCAGTAAGGTCGATACGCATCAGGGGCACGGCCGCACTTGGCACCGGGTTCAGTTGATCGACAACTTGCCCGCGGTGCACATCAACGAGTTCATCCTCGATGAGCAGGGCTTCGTTGGCTGGATCAAGGGCATCAAGGCTGACGAGCTCCTATTGCTCGACATGCATCAGGAGCCCTTGCTTCATCAGGAAGCCTGGGGCCTGAAGCCGCGTGACATCCACCAGGCACTGGCGCTCTTCGCACTGCTTGATCCGGATATTCATCTGGTCAATCTGTCGGGCGCCGCCGGGTCGGGCAAGACAATCCTGGCGCTGGCAGCCGCCATCGAGCAGACGGTGGTGAGCAAGCGCTACCGCCGCATCATCGCGACGCGCAGCGTACAGGGGCTGGATGAGGATATCGGCTTTCTGCCAGGCACCGAGGCGGAAAAGATGGAGCCCTGGCTGGGAGCGATCACCGATAACCTCGAAGCGCTGCATATGGACGATGAAAGCACTCATGGCAGCGTCGACTACATCCTGCAAAAGGTGCCGCTGCAGTTTAAATCGCTCAATTACATTCGCGGGCGCAGCTTCCAGCAGAGCCTGATCCTTATCGATGAATGCCAAAACCTGACGCCGCACCAGATGAAGACGATCATCACCCGAGCCGGTAGCGGGTCGAAAGTGGTCTGTCTCGGTAACCTGGCTCAGATTGATACGCCTTACCTGTCTGCCACCAGCTCGGGGCTCACCTACCTCACCGAGCGATTCAAGGACTTTCCGCACGGTATGCACATCACCTTGCAGGGCGTTCCCCGTTCGGTCCTGGCCGAGTACGCCGAGGCCCATATGTAAACAAGCAACTGGAGAAGCTGGAGCTTCAAGCAAAGCATGACCTGGCAGGAAACGATGGGCAGGCTTGCTTCCAGCTTCCAGCTTCCAGCTTCCAGCTTCCAGCTGAGCTAAACTGCCGGACCCCACAGTCTTAGCAGGATGAAAAATGCTCACCCATCTCGATGCCCAAGGGCGGGCCAATATGGTCGACGTAACCGCCAAGGCCGTCACGGCGCGCGAGGCGGTGGCGGAAGCCAGAGTCCGTATGCGTCCCGAAACCCTGCAGATGATCCAGCAAGGCGGGCATCCGAAGGGCGACGTCTTCGCGGTTGCCCGTATCGCAGGTATTCAGGCGGCCAAAAAGACCCACGACCTGATCCCGCTTTGTCATCCGTTACTGCTGACCAGCATCAAGCTCGACCTGCATCCGGACGGCGATGATTGCGTGCGTATCGAGGCCCGCTGCAAGCTGGCGGGCCAGACAGGCGTAGAGATGGAGGCGCTGACCGCCGCGAGTGTCGCTGCGCTGACGATCTATGACATGTGCAAAGCGGTCGACAAAGGCATGGTCATCGAGGGCGTGCGACTGTTGGAAAAGCTTGGCGGCAAGAGTGGCCACTGGCAGGTGCCGGCATGATCCAGGTTCAGTTTTTCGCGCGCTATCGTGAAGCGCTCGGCCGCGATTCAGAACAGTTGGAGTGGGATGCCTCTTGGCAACAGGTCGACGATCTTCGCTTGCGATTGCTGGCACGCGGCGCCGAGTGGGCGGTGCTAGGCGAGCAGAACCTGATGTGCGCGCGTAATCAGGAGTTGTGCAACCTTGACGAGCCATTGGCCGATGGCGATGAAGTGGCATTCTTTCCGACCGTAACGGGAGGCTGACCATGGGCGTGCGAGTCCAGCAGGGCCCATTCGATCCAGGCGCCGAACTCAACGCCTTGCATGCGGCTAATCTCGGCATCGGTGCGGTTACCGGTTTCGTCGGTTACGTGCGTGATTTCAATGATGGTCGTGACGTCGCCGGAATGTTCCTTGAGCATGCCCCGGGTATGACCGAGAAGGCGCTGCAGAAAATCATCGACGAGGCGGCTGACCGCTGGCCGCTGCTCACGCTGGAGATTCTGCACCGGGTAGGGCGACTGGAGCCGGGTGAGCCGATCGTTTTCGTCGGCGCCGCCAGCGCCCATCGAGAGGCGGCGTTTGATGGGTGCCGATTCGTCATGGATTACCTGAAGACCCGTGCGCCTTTCTGGAAAAAGGAAGACACCTCGGAGGGAACGCGCTGGGTCGAAGGTCGCTGCAGCGACCAGGCAGCAGCCGATCGCTGGCGCCAGGGGCCGGCTGACTAGCCGAAGGTGATCTGCAGTTTGTAGAGCAGCGTCGACAGCACGGAGACAATGCCCAGTCCGAGCAACGCGATCCCCCAGCCTCGCTCACGGAAATTGAAACCGACACCCATCAGGACGAAGCTGGTAATGACGAGTAACAGCATGAAATCGATGCGCTCCATAAAAGCGACTCCCGATGTGAATGGCTTCATTCCACTCTAGAGGCTTGTACGGTTTGGGCGCTGATCTGCGTCATGCTGATGGCAGCCGCGCAGCTGAATGCAAAAAGGCGAAGCCATGTCCGCTTCGCCTTTCGTTCATCAGCGCTTAGCGCCTGGGTGGGACCGCTGCCAACAGTTCGGCAGGCGGCATCTCGCAACTGATCGTTCGACCTAATAATGCCTCGATTGCCGGCAGGGCAAAGGCATCATCTTCGCCTGCGAAGCTGATCGAGGTACCGCTGGCCCCGGCCCGACCAGTACGGCCGATGCGGTGGACGTAATCATCCGGCACTTCCGGCAGGGTGAAATTGATCACGTGGCTGATACCGTCGACGTGTATGCCGCGGCCGGCAACGTCGGTGGCCACCATGACGCGGATCTTGCCTTCGCGGAAACCTTCCAGCGCGCGGATGCGCTTGTGTTGCGGTACGTCTCCCGACATCTGCACGGCGCTGATGCCGTCGCGCGTCAGCCGCTCTTCGATGCGGCGCACTTCGTCCTTGCGGTTGGCAAAGACCATTACGCGAGTCCAGTCGTTCTGGGTGATCAGGTTATAAAGCAGCTTGTATTTGTCGCTACCCGCCACGGCGTACACGTGCTGTTCGACCGTGTCGCTGGCGACATTGACCGCTTCGATCTCGACGATTGCCGGTTCCGTGGTCCATTGCTTGGCGAGGTTCATCACGTCTTCGGTGAACGTGGCCGAGAACAGAAGTGTCTGGCGTTCGCTCTTGGGTGGCGTCTGGCGAATGATCTGGCGAACCTGAGGGATGAAGCCCATGTCCAGCATGCGATCCGCTTCGTCGAGCACCAGTACTTCAACCATGTCCAGGTGCACTTCGCCGCGCTGATTGAAGTCCAGCAGGCGTCCCGGTGTTGCCACCAGAATGTCGCAATAGCGGGACTCGAGCGCTTTTAGCTGCTTGTCGAAGTCCATGCCGCCGACAAAACTCATGACGTTCAAGCCGGTGTATTTCGTCAGGTCCAGTGCGTCATTGGCGATCTGAACGACCAGCTCCCGGGTCGGCGCGATGATCAGAGCGCGGGGCTCGCCCATGTAGCGATCGCTCGGTGGTGGGGTCTGCAGCAGCTGCGTGATGGTCGAGATAAGGAACGCGGCGGTTTTGCCGGTGCCGGTCTGGGCCCGACCAATTGCATCGCGGCCCTTGAGCGTAAAGCCGAGGACCTGCGCCTGGATGGGCGTGCAATAAGGAAAACCGAGGTCGTGGATGGCGTGCATCAACTCGGGGGCGAGCTTGAAGTCGTGAAACCGGGTCTTGCCTTCTGCTGGCTCGACGATGAAATCTTCCAGTTTCCAGACTGGCGCGGGTGGTACGGGTGGCTTGCTTGCCCGCTCGCGGCGTGGCTTGCTGTTCGTCTTTGGGGGAATATCCTGCTGCGTTTTGGTCTTTTCGACCTGCATCTGGCTGCTAACGCCCTGGTGTGCTGATGTGCTGCTTTCAGCTTCGGTGGCCGCAGACTCATTCGAGCCTTTGCCAAACATCTTCTTGAGTGCTTTGAGCACGGTCTTCTCGTCTGTGTCGTGTAAGATTTGCCCGCCAGTGTAATGCAAGAAGCAGACACGGCGAAGTGTTGCTCCGGGATGCTCGACCGTCGCTCTGTTAGCCGCAAACGAGATTCCGGCCAGACTCCTTGGCACGGTAGAGCGCGCGGTCAGCCACGTTGATGAGGCTATTCAGATCATCGTTCAATCGCATCGGTGCCACGCCGATCGAGATGGTTACGCCGGGCAATAACCCGATCGGTGAATGGAACGAGGTGACATCTGCAAGACTGCCGCGCAACCGCTCTGCGACGTTTCGCGCATCGCTGAAGGCCATTTCCGGCAGTAGTACCACGAACTCTTCACCGCCATAGCGCACCAGGCTGTCGGCCGGGCGTAGCAACTTGCCGAGCGTGTTGACCACCAGGCAGAGCGCATAATCGCCCGCCAGGTGGCCGTGTCTGTCGTTGTATTCTTTGAAGCGGTCAACATCGAGCATGAGCAACGACAGCGGCTGACCGCCGAGAGCGCAACGGGCACTTTCGCGCCCGTAGATGTGCTCCAGCCAGCGGCGATTGAACGAGCCGGTCAGTTTGTCGATGTTGGCGTTCTGCTCGCTGTTGATGATCAGCCGGTCGCTCAGTCGCACACGCTGGCAGAGCAGTTCAGCCAGGTTCTGCATCAACTGTGGCGAACGGGTCAGCAACTGCATCGAGCGTCGATGCACGCGAAGCAAGACGGAATCCTCAAGGGCAAGGACGTAGGCCGACGGCTGCAGATCGTCCATGAAGCTGATTTCGCCAGCGCAGTCGCCAGGGCCGATTGAGCGAACCGGGCTGCCTTCGAGCGAATCCAGGTGAACCGCCAGCTCGCCGCTGAGAACCAGATAGAGGTAGTTGTTGTGTTCGTGCGGCGTTAGCAGGATCTCGCCAAGCGCCGCGGTGCATGGCTCGAAGACTTCTTGCAGCAGGCGCAGGCAGGGCTCGTCCACCCTGTCCAATAGCCGCGCCTTTTTAAGGTGCTGCATTTCCACCCGCCAACTGGCCGGGTTCATGGCTGCACCATCCGTTCGGATGACACCGTCGTCATGGCCATCGCATGCGTCCCTTCAAGGCTGGCTAGGTCGGCTTCTTCTGGCCGCGATGCTCGCTACAACGGCAGGCGCATCGAGTTTTGCTCTACCCGTGCCAAGCGTAGTTGCATTTGCTCACCTGGACAGGCGAGCAGCGTCACATTTTTTCTTTGAAGCGGGTAACTATCTCAGCGGATTTCAATCCAGCCGAGCGGCAAGCCATTCGCCGATATCACGAATTTCTCCGGGCACCACCTCGTGAGCCATCGGGTAGTCCTTCCATTGTGCCTGCACCTGGTTCTGAACCAGACAGTCATAGGCGGCGCGTCCCATTGCGGGCAGCACGACACCATCGTTCGAACCGTGTAGCGCCAGTACCGGTAGCGCGGCCTGCATCGGCGACAGCTTCAGGTCGGGATTGAAGGTCGGTGCATAGGTGGAAAGAGCGATGACGCCGCCCAACGGGCCGGGCCAGCGCAGGAAGGCCGTGTGGTAGACGACAGCGCCACCCTGAGAAAAACCGGCCAGAAAGATGCGGGCGGGATCGATGCCGCTGTCACGCTGTGCCTCGATCAGGTCGATCACGCTTTGTGCTGATTGCTCCAGTTGCGCCTGGTCGATGGCGCGGGCGGGGCTCATCGCGACAATGTCGTACCAGCTTGGCATGGCCCAGCCACCATTGATGGTGACGGCGCGAGTCGGTGCTTGGGGCAGCACGAAGCGGGTCGTCGTCAGCCTCTGCTGTAATGCTTCGGCGACGGGCAGGAAGTCGTAGCGGTCAGCGCCAAGGCCATGCAGCCAGATGACGCATGCGTCGGCGGCGGTTGCGGGCTCGATGATCAGCGGGTCACTCATGATGGGCTCCGTTCGGGTGGCGCGCCAGGATGGTGCGCGCGCAGAGAAAAATGCAGCAATCTGCGGCGAGGTTACCTGTACCTGGCTTGGCAATGAAGCGCATGGAAGCGCACAGCGGCGTTTTGAGGGCCTGGTACGCCGCTTGCTTTGGCTGCTTTACCCAACGCGCGGGAAGTCGTCGGCACTTCTGCAAACAAGCGTGTAGGGAAGAGTTGCTGATAATCAAACGGCGGCTAGACTCAGGTCAGGTTTCTTCTTTGTTCTCTCGATAGATATCGAGGCGCAGCCTGTGATCCAGGCGGAAGACTCTGACCCGAAGAATAAAAAGCAAACTGGAGGTTTCGATGACAAGGGTTAAATCCACACTGGCCGTGCTTGGTGCCGCGACACTTTTAGGCGCAAGCGGCTTGGTTCAGGCAGGGGCAACGCTGGACGCCGTGAAGAGCAAGGGCTTCGTGCAATGCGGCGTCAGCGACGGGCTACCGGGCTTCTCCTATACCGATGCCAAAGGCGAGTACAAGGGAATCGACGTGGATGTCTGCCGGGCCGTTGCGGCTGCGGTTTTTGGCGATGCGAGCAAGGTCAAGTTCAGCCCGCTGACGGCCAAGGAACGCTTCACGGCGTTGCAGTCCGGTGAGGTCGACGTGTTGTCGCGTAACACCACCTGGACCAGTTCACGTGATGCTGCAATGGGCCTGAATTTCGCTGGCGTGACCTATTACGACGGGCAAGGCTTCCTGGTGAACAAGGAGCTGGGCGTAAAGAGCGCCAAGGAGCTGGACGGCGCGACAGTCTGCATCCAGGCCGGCACTACCACTGAACTCAACCTCTCCGATTATTTCCGCGCCAACAACCTCAAATACACACCGATCACCTATGACACCTCTGACGAAAGCGCCAAGTCGTTGGAATCAGGACGTTGCGACGTGCTTACCTCTGACCAGTCTCAGCTCTACGCCCAGCGCATCAAGCTGGCGAAGCCGGGCGACTATGTGGTGTTGCCGGAAGTCATTTCCAAAGAGCCGCTCGGCCCTGCCGTACGGCAAGGTGATGAAGAGTGGTTCGACATCGTTCGCTGGGCGCTGTACGGCATGATCAACGCAGAGGAGCTCGGTATCACTTCGGCGAATGTCGAAGAGAAAGCGAAGAACACCAAGAATCCTGACGTCGCGCGTCTGCTGGGTGCCGAAGGTGAATATGGCAAGGATCTGAAATTGCCTAAGGACTGGGCAGTTCAAATCGTCAAGCAAGTGGGCAACTACGGTGAAGTGTTCGAACGCAACATCGGTTCCGGTAGCGATCTGAAGATCGAGCGCGGCCTGAACGCGCTTTGGACCAATGGAGGTCTGCAGTACGCACCCCCGGTGCGTTGATCGAGCCGGGCCGGCGCGCTGCCGGCCTTGTTTCAAGGATGAGCACAGCCGGTGCCAAGGCGCCGGCTGTGCCGTATGAGGTTTCTTGATGCGAACCATTGCCAAAGCAGGAGCCGGGCGCGGCTCGCTGCTCACGGATCCGCAGGCGCGTGCCTGGTTGTTCCAGGTCATCGCCGTAATAACTGTAGTAGGGATCGGCTGGTTTCTGTTTCACAACACCCAGACCAATCTCGCCCACCGGGGCATTACGTCAGGCTTCGGTTTTCTCGATAACGCTGCCGGTTTCGGCATTTCCCAACATCTGATCGACTACAGCGAGAGCGACTCTTATGGTCGAGTCTTCTGGGTCGGCCTGCTCAATACGCTGCTGGTCAGCATAATCGGCATCATCCTGGCGACCATTATCGGGTTCATTCTCGGGGTGGCGCGGCTGTCACCCAATTGGTTGATACGCAAAATCGCGACCGTCTATATAGAGACGTTTCGCAATATTCCGCCATTGCTACAAATTTTCTTCGTTTACTTTGCAGTGCTCAGCCCGCTGCCAGGGCCACGGGAAAGCTTGAGTCTCTGGGATGTTGTGTTCATCAACAACCGGGGTGTGCAGATGCCTGCTCCCAGCGCTGGAGAGGGGTTCTGGCCGTTCTGGGTAGCGATGTTCGTGGCGCTGGTTGCGATCGTGATACTCAACCGCTGGGCACGCGCGCGGCGCCATGCCACCGGGCAGACGTTTCCGGTCTTCTCCGCCAGCCTGGCATTGTTCATCGCCATTCCGGCGGTTTGCTCGCTGGTGATGGGGGCGCCGTTTTTGTGGGAGATTCCCGAGCTTCGGCGTTTCAACATTCGTGGTGGCTGGGTAGTTATTCCCGAGCTGGTGTCGATTGTGCTGGCGCTGTCCATTTACACCGCGGCTTTTATCGGTGAAACAGTCCGTGCGGGTATTCAGTCGGTCAGCCATGGGCAGACCGAAGCGGCCGCCTCGTTGGGCCTTCGCCCGGGTCGTGTGCTGCGCTTGGTCATCATCCCCCAAGCCATGCGCGTGATCATCCCGCCGCTGACCAGCCAATACCTCAACCTGGCGAAAAATTCCTCGCTAGCGGCTGCGATCGGCTATCCCGACATGGTGTCGCTGTTTGCCGGCACGGTGCTCAACCAGACCGGCCAAGCGATCGAAACCATGGCCATCACCATGAGTGTGTACCTCGCCATCAGCATCAGCATCTCGCTGCTGATGAACTGGTACAACAAGCGCATTGCGCTGATCGAGCGGTAAGGACGAGCGCATGACGAGCCATACTTTCAAACCGGACCTGCCGGCGCCCTCTACCAATATTGGTGTGGTGGGCTGGATGCGGGCCAATCTGTTTTCAAGCTGGATCAACACGCTGCTGACCCTCATCGGCCTCTATCTGATCTGGTTGATAGTGCCTCCGATCATTGAGTGGGCAATCATCGAAGCCGACTGGACTGGCGAAACCCGCGCGGACTGTTCGCGGGAGGGCGCGTGCTGGGTGTTCGTCCAGACGCGTTTCAGCCAGTTCATGTACGGTTTCTACCCGCCGGAACTGCGCTGGCGCGTGGATGCCACCGCCTGGCTCGCCATCATCGGAGCCGCGCCGCTGTTCTTGAAGCAGATGCGGCACAAGGCAAGCTACGGTATCGCTTTTCTGGTGATCTATCCGCTGCTCGCCTACTGGTTGCTGCACGGCGGCTTTCTGGGCCTTGAGACCGTTCCGACCAGTCGCTGGGGCGGGCTGATGCTGACCATCGTCATTGCCGCTGTCGGTATCGCCGGTGCGCTGCCACTCGGGATTCTGTTGGCGTTGGGGCGGCGTTCCGACATGCCTGCAATCCGGGTCCTGTGCATCACCTTCATCGAGTTCTGGCGCGGGGTTCCTCTGATCACCGTGCTGTTCATGTCCTCGGTGATGCTACCGCTGTTCCTGCCGGAGGGCATGAACCTCGACAAGCTGATGCGAGCCATGGTGATGGTGGTTTTCTTCGAGGCGGCGTACATCGCCGAAGTGGTGCGGGGAGGCCTGCAGGCAATCCCCAAGGGCCAATACGAGGCGGCCGCGGCGATGGGCTTGGGCTACTGGCGCAGCATGCTGCTGGTGATTCTGCCGCAAGCGCTGAAGATGGTCATTCCCGGCATCGTCAACACCTTCATTGCCCTGTTCAAGGACACCAGCCTGGTGATCATCATCGGGCTGTTCGACTTCCTCAATAGCATCAAGCGCGCCACTTCCGACCCTGCCTGGCTGGGCATGTCGACAGAGGGTTACGTGTTCGCGGCGCTGGTCTACTGGATTTTCTGTTTTGGCATGTCGCGCTATTCCATGCATCTGGAACGCAAGCTCGACACCGGCCACCGCAATTAGGAGAGGCAGCATGAACGACACATCTCTACAACCTGAACAATCTCAGCAGGCTGGTGAACCGGTCATCCGGATGCAGGGCGTACACAAGTGGTTCGGTCAGTTCCATGTGCTCAAGGACATCAACCTGAACGTCACTCAAGGTGAGCGCATCGTATTGTGCGGCCCTTCAGGGTCGGGCAAGTCCACAACCATTCGCTGCCTCAACCGGCTCGAGGAGCACCAGCAGGGGCGCATCGACATCAATGGCGTGGAGCTGACCAGCGACCTCAAGCAGATCGAGGCGATCCGCAGCGAGGTGGGCATGGTGTTTCAGCACTTCAACTTGTTCCCCCACCTCACGGTGCTGCAGAACTGCACGCTGGCGCCCATGTGGGTGCGCAAGATGCCGCGCCGTCAGGCCGAGGAAGTGGCCATGCATTACCTTGAGCGCGTGAGGATTCCAGAGCAGGCTGACAAGTTTCCAGGGCAACTCTCGGGCGGCCAGCAACAACGGGTAGCGATTGCGCGGGCGCTGTGCATGAAGCCGAAGATCATGCTGTTCGACGAGCCGACGTCGGCCCTGGATCCGGAGATGGTGAAGGAAGTGCTCGACACCATGGTCGGCCTAGCCGAAAGCGGTATGACGATGCTTTGCGTCACGCACGAGATGGGGTTTGCGCGCACCGTCGCTGATCGGGTGATCTTCATGGACAAGGGCGAGATCGTCGAGGAGGCCGACCCTGAGACCTTCTTCACCAATCCCAGCAACGAGCGCACCAAGCTGTTCCTCAGTCAGATCCTGCACTGATCGAGCGCAACGTTGGCGGTGAGTGATCGGCTCCGGCTGGTGCTTACCGCCTGTCAGCGAGCTTATTCGGCGGCGTCCCCTTAGCCTCGGACGCCGTCATGGGCTAGAATACGCGGCCCGACTGCTCCCCTCTCCGAGGCTGTTCCGACGATGTTGATCCTGCGCGGCGCTCCCGCTCTTTCCGCCTTCCGTCACGGTAAGCTCCTGGCCCAATTGACCGATAAGGTCCCCGCTGTGCGCGGGTTGTACGCCGAGTTTGCTCATTTCGCCGAGGTGTCCGGCACGCTAGGTGCGGACGAACAGCAAGTACTGGCCCGGCTGTTGAAATACGGCCCCAGCGTTCCGGTTCGCGAACCTGCAGGACGACTGTTTCTGGTGATTCCGCGCTTCGGCACCATCTCGCCGTGGTCGAGCAAGGCCAGCGACATTGCGCGCAATTGCGGTCTCGACAAGATTCAGCGTATCGAGCGCGGCATCGCCTACTACGTTGAGGGCGAGCTTTCCGCTTCCGATGCCAGTCTGGTATCGGCAGCCCTGCATGACCGGATGACCCAACTGGTACTTGAGCAGTTCGAGGGCGCGGCCGATCTGTTCAGCCACGCACAACCCAAACCGCTGCGTGCGATTGATGTGCTGGGTGGCGGTCGTGCCGCGCTTGAGCAGGCCAACGTGGAGTTGGGCCTCGCTTTGGCTGAAGACGAAATCGACTACCTCGTGACCAGTTTCAACGGCCTTGGGCGTAACCCGCACGATATCGAGCTGATGATGTTCGCGCAGGCCAACTCCGAGCATTGCCGGCACAAGATCTTCAACGCCAGCTGGGACATTGATGGCGAAAGCCAGGAGAAGTCGCTGTTCGGCATGATCAAGAACACCTTCCAGATGCACGGTGAAGGCGTGCTGTCCGCGTACAAGGACAACGCTGCGGTCATCGTCGGTAACATGGCCGGCCGTTTTTACCCCGATGCCGAAACGGGCGAGTACGCGGCGAACCAGCAGCCCGTACACATCTTGATGAAGGTGGAAACGCACAACCATCCAACTGCCATTGCGCCTTTCCCCGGCGCGGCCACCGGCTCCGGTGGCGAAATCCGCGACGAGGGTGCGACCGGCCGCGGCGCCAAGCCGAAGGCTGGTCTTACTGGGTTTACCGTCTCCAACCTCAACATTCCTGGCTTCGAGCAGCCCTGGGAAGTGCCATACGGCAAGCCTGAGCGCATCGTCACGCCGCTAGATATCATGATTGAGGGGCCGCTGGGTGGCGCGGCGTTCAACAATGAATTCGGCCGCCCGGCGCTAAATGGCTATTTCCGGACCTTCGAGCAGGCGATCAGCACGCCGCGCGGAGAAGAAGTTCGCGGCTATCACAAGCCGATCATGTTGGCCGGCGGCATGGGCAACATTCGTGAAGATCATGTTCAGAAAGCCGAGATCTCGGTTGGCGGCAAACTGATCGTGCTCGGTGGCCCGGCGATGCTCATTGGCTTGGGCGGCGGCGCAGCGTCCTCCATGGCGACCGGCAGCAGCTCGGCCGATCTCGATTTCGCCTCGGTGCAGCGTGACAACCCGGAAATGGAGCGCCGCTGTCAGGAGGTGATCGACCGGTGCTGGCAGCTTGGCGACAAGAACCCGATCAAGTTCATCCACGACGTCGGTGCCGGTGGCCTTTCCAACGCGTTTCCAGAACTGGTCAATGATGGCGGTCGTGGCGGTCGTTTCGATCTGCGCAAAGTGCCTAACGATGAGCCTGGCATGGCGCCGCACGAGATCTGGTGCAATGAATCCCAGGAGCGCTATGTCCTGTCGGTCGACGCGGCTGATCTGGAGCGTTTCGAAGAAATCTGCAAGCGTGAGCGTTGCCCCTTCGCCGTAGTCGGGGAAGCCACGGCCGAGCCGCACCTTACGGTTGCCGATAGCCATTTCGGCGATAAGCCGGTCGATATGCCACTCAACGTTTTGCTCGGCAAAGCGCCGCGCATGCATCGCAGTGCCGTTCGTGAAGCCGAACTCGGAGATGACTTTTCAGCTGAGCAGGTCGATCTTTCCGAGGCGATCGATCGCGTGCTTCATCATCCCGCAGTCGCCAGTAAGAGCTTCCTGATCACCATCGGCGATCGCAGCATCACCGGCATGGTCGCGCGCGATCAGATGGTCGGGCCGTGGCAGGTTCCGGTTGCCGACTGTGCGGTGACGGCTACTAGCTATGACGTCTATACCGGTGAAGCGATGGCGATGGGCGAGCGGACGCCGCTGGCCCTGCTCGACGCGCCAGCATCGGGGCGCATGGCAATCGGCGAAACGCTGACCAACCTCGCCGCCGCACGTATCGAGAAGATCTCCGATATCAAGCTTTCCGCCAACTGGATGGCCGCTGCTGGGCACCCGGGTGAGGATGCGCGCCTGTTCGATACGGTGAAGGCGGTTGGCATGGAGCTGTGCCCGGAATTGGGTATTACCATTCCGGTCGGCAAGGACTCCATGTCGATGAAGAGCCGTTGGAGTGAAGAGGGCGTAGATAAGAGCGTGACCTCACCGCTCTCGCTGGTTGTGTCCGGCTTTGCCCCGGTTGTCGACATCCGCCAGACCCTGACGCCGCAGCTGCGTCTGGACAAGGGCGAAACCGACCTGATCCTCATCGATCTGGGTCGCGGCCAGAACCGTATGGGCGCGTCCATCCTCGCGCAGGTCTATGGCCAGATGGCCCGTCAGGCACCAGACGTGGACGATGCGGAGGATCTACAAGCATTCTTCGCCGTGATCCAGGGACTTAACGCCGATGGGCTGTTGTTGGCGTACCACGATCGTTCCGATGGTGGCTTGCTGACAACCGCGCTGGAAATGGCCTTTGCCGGTCACTGCGGGCTCAACCTGAATCTCGATTCGCTCGTCGAAACTGCCGCCCAGATCCCCGCAACGTTGTTCAATGAAGAACTGGGCGCGCTGGTGCAGGTTCGCCAGGGTGACACGGAAATCGTTCTCGCTCAGTTCAGCGCAGCGGGACTTGCCGACTGCGTGTCGGTCATCGGGCAGCCCGTCAACAACGGCCATGTGGCAATCAAGTTCGAAGGCGCCGATGTCTTCGCTGGTGATCGCCGTCTCTTGCAGCGGCAGTGGGCCGAGACGAGTTACCAGATCCAGCGGCTTCGGGATAATGTCGACTGCGCGGATCAGGAGTTCGACGCTCTGCTTGAGGAAGATAATCCGGGATTGAGCGTTACCCTGGGCTTCGACGTGAACGACAATATCGCCGCGCCTTATATCAAGCGTGGCGTGCGGCCTGAGGTGGCTATCCTGCGTGAGCAGGGTGTGAACGGTCAGACTGAAATGGCGGCAGCGTTCGATCGCGCGGGTTTCGCCGCGGTCGACGTACACATGAGCGACATCCTGTCAGGCCGCATCAGCCTTGAGCGCTTCAAGGGGCTGGTGGCGTGTGGCGGCTTCTCCTACGGCGACGTGCTGGGCGCTGGCGAAGGCTGGGCCAAATCGATCCTGTTCAATGGTCGCGCTCGGGAAGATTTCAGCGCCTTCTTTGAACGCAAGGACAGCTTTGCCCTCGGCGTCTGCAATGGCTGCCAGATGTTGTCCAATCTTCATGAGCTGGTACCTGGCAGCGAATCCTGGCCGCACTTCGTGCGTAACCGTTCAGAGCAGTTCGAAGCGCGTGTAGCGATGGTGCAAATCCAGGATTCGCCGTCGATCTTCCTTCAAGGGATGGCCGGATCGCGTTTGCCGATCGCCATCGCGCATGGCGAAGGTCACGCGGAATTCGAAAGCGAGGAAGCGCTGCTTGAGGCGGACCTGTCCGGTACGGTAGCGCTGCGCTACATCGATAATCACGGTAAGGTCACCGAGCGCTACCCGGCCAACCCTGGCGGCTCGCCCCGTGGCATTACCGGCCTGACCACTCGGGACGGGCGTGTGACGATCATGATGCCGCACCCCGAGCGCGTATTCCGTGCCGTGACCAACTCCTGGCGTCCGGACGAGTGGCAGGAGGACGGCGGTTGGATGCGCATGTTCCGCAACGCACGGGTCTGGGTGGATTAGCGCTGAACTGAGCCAGAGAGCCCGAAGCGTGCAAGCGTTTCGGGCTTTTTCTTGTCTGTGACGGAGTCGCTGCGTTATGGCTGAACCAAGCAATGGCGTCAACGTCTGATCTTGACCTGGGGCACTCAAGGTCGCTCTGGACCTGAACATAATCCACTCAGCGGAGCCGGTGCTTCGCTAACCGTTTCTGTGCGGAGATGTTGATGTACAAGCTGTGTTTCTATGTCCCAGAGAGCCATCTGGAAGCGGTCAAGAAAGCGGTTTTTGAGGCGGGTGGCGGGCGTATCGGTGCTTACGACAGTTGCTGTTGGCAGGTGCTGGGGCATGGGCAGTATCGCCCGCTGGAAGGCAGCAAGCCGTTTCTAGGGCAACTTGGCCAGGTTCAATCGGTATCGGAATGGAAAGTCGAACTAGTGGTTGCCGACGAGCTGATCCACGACAGCGTCAAGGCGCTCAAGCGCACCCATCCCTATGAAACGCCTGCTTTCGAGGTGTGGCGGCTGTCAGACTTGCAGTTCTGAATGATCTTGTTCAAAGAGAGCCGAGTCGCCATGGAAGGTGACTCGGCTTTTTTTGTGCTTCATGCGCAATGGCAATCAAACGCTGACGTTCAGGCGCACTTCGATGTTCCCGCGTGTAGCGTTTGAATAGGGGCACACCTGATGCGCCGCTTCAGCCAACTGCTCGGCTGCGGACTGCTCAAGGCCTGGAAGGCTGACGTTTAGCTCTACTTCAAGGCCGAAACCTCCGGGGATCTGGCCGATGCCCACCTGTCCCGAGACCGATGTATCGGCGGGAAGCGGTTGCTTTAGCTGGCTTGCAGTGAACTTGAGTGCGCCAATGAAGCACGCTGCATAGCCGGCGGCGAACAGTTGTTCCGGGTTGGTTCCATCGCCACCTTGCCCGCCTAGTTCACGAGGTGTGGACAGTTTCACATTGAGCAGGCCGTCGGATGATGCAGCCCTGCCGTCGCGGCCTCCAGTTGCAGTGGCGGTGGCTGTATAGAGCGCCTTGATGCTTTGCATGAATTGCTTCCTCCGATAATGAGTAGGCTTATTACGCTATCGCGCTAATAGTTATCGCGCAAGATAAATTTATTAACGAAACATAGGTGCCTGGCGTGAGGTGGCTGAGGGTGGGTTGCGATCAGCTGCGGGTTAGCAATGCGCTTCGAAGGGAGACCAGCTGGTCGCGCAGGGCCAGTAACGCCTCGTGTGATTGCCCGGTACATTCGAGCATGCAGGCAGGAAAGTCGCGGGCCTGCTCCTTCATGGCCAGTCCGGCCTCGGTGAGATGCAGTTCGACCACTCGCTCGTCGCGGTTGCTGCGGGTCCGGCTGATCAGGCCTTCGGCCTCCAGGCGCTTGAGTAAAGGCGTCAGTGACCCCGGCTCGGTCAGCAGCCGTGCGCTGATCTCCCCAACGGTCAGCCCGTCGCGCTCCCAGAGCACGAGCATGGCCAGGTATTGCGGGTAGGTCAGGCCGATACCTTGTAACAGCGGCTTGTAGGCTTTGGTCATCTGCAGGGAGGCAGAATACAGGGCGAAACACAGCTGTTGGTCCAGCTGTAACTGTTCGTCGGAAGGGCGCTTCGTCATGGGCGGTCGAATGGCGAGGAAATGGCCCTCACGGTAACGCGCCGCCTTGCTTGCTGCCAAGCTCGCGGCTCCTTCAGGGGCGAATCTCTATCAGGGTGCCGTCTTTAACCAGATTCCAGATCTCGCGCATGTCATCGTTCTTCAGGGCGATGCAGCCTTCCGTCCAGTCGAGCGTATGGAAGTACCATTCGGGGTATTCCTCGTCGACCGGTGTGCCGTGCAACATGATCATGCTGCCCGGCCTCGCGCCTTCGCTGCTCGCGCGAGCCAGATCCTTCGCATTCGGGTAGGAGATGTGCATCGCCAGGTTGTACTTGTCGGAAGTCTTGCGCCAGTCGATCCAATAGAGTCCTTCGGGAGTGCGCTTGTCACCCTCGCGCTGTTTCGGGCCGGCTTGCTTGCCGAGGGAAACGCGGTAACTTTTCATGCTGACGCCGCGGCTGATCAAGTGCAGCTTGCGCTCGGACTTGACCACCAGAACCTTGTCGATGAAAGCGTCGTCGAGGATCGGGGTCGCGTTCGCGTGGGAAAGGGTGGCGAAACTAAAGCAGACTATTGCTAACAGCCAGTGCATTGGGGCGAATCCTGAATCCAAACTGCATCAGACCTGTTTGCACGCCACCCGCATTGCTTCGATGGCTTCGTTGCGCACCGGGAAGGCCTGCTGCACCCGGTCGGCGAAGAAGTATTCTAGGGTACGACCCACCGTCGGAAAAGCCAGCTCTGACCAAGGGATGTCGACCTGTCGGAAAAGCCTGACTTCCAGACTTTCATCGCCCGCACAAAATCGTTCGTCGACCAGCTCGGCGCGGAAGAACATGTAGACCTGGTTGATGTGCGGCAAGTCGAACAGCGTGTACAGCTGCAGATCCGTGACGTGCGCGCAGGCTTCCTCGAGCGTTTCCCGCTCTGCTGCTTGCTGCACGGTTTCGCCGTTTTCCATGAATCCGGCCGGGAGTGTCCAATATCCTCGTCGTGGCTCGATTGCGCGTCGGCAAAGCAGCACGCGTTCGTCCCAGACGGGCAGGCAGCCAGCCACGATGCGCGGGTTCTGGTAGTGGATCGTGTCGCAGGAGGCACAGACGAATCGTTGTCTGTTATCTCCGTCGGGCACTCGTTCAATGATCGAGCCGCCGCACTGGCTACAGAATTTCATCGCGACTCCTTCAATTGCGGTGGTTGTCTAGCCGAGGTGAGCTCGGCGAGTTGGCTATTTGCTGAGAGCCGGCCTGCCGGGAGAAGTTTGCCACAGCAACGGTTGGCCTCGTCGAACAGGTATCGGCTGGCGGTCCCAGAGCTGCTGGATTTTGGCTTGGCCCGTCTTGGGCGTCTCGGTGATTCATGCCATGATGCCAGTCAAAGACAGAAAGAGACGTTCCATGCTGGACAAGATTCTCCAACGGGTGCGGGATTACTCGCCGCATCTTCTGGAGCCGGAAGGCAGGATGCCCGAGGCGGCCGTACTGATGCCCATCACCCGCAGCGACTCGCCGGAACTGGTGCTGACCCTGCGCGCCAGTGGTCTTTCCACCCATGGGGGTGAGGTGGCGTTCCCCGGGGGGCGACGCGATCCTGAGGATCGTGACCTGATCCACACCGCCTTGCGCGAGGCTGAGGAGGAGGTTGGGCTGGCACCGGGAATAGTGGAGATCGTCGGCCCTCTGAGCAGCCTGGTTTCGCTGCACGGGATTCATGTCACGCCTTATGTTGGCATCGTCCCGGACTATGTTGAATACCGCGCCAACGATGCGGAAATCGCCTCGGTGTTTTCCGTCCCGCTGGAGTTTTTCTGCGAGGATGCGCGTGAGGTGACCCACCGGATCGACTACCGGGGCGGCGCTTGGTACGTCCCGTCTTACCGGTATGGCGAATACAAGATCTGGGGGCTGACAGCGATCATGGTCGTCGAGTTGGTCAACCTGGTGTACGACGCCGGAATCGAAATGCGCCTGCCTCCCGCGTCCTACATCGATCTGAGTCAGAAGAGGCCATAACCGTGAAATATCGTTTGGGTGATTCCCTTGTTGAAACCCACCCACAAAGCTGGGTAGCGCCAAATGCCACGCTGGTGGGCAAGATTCGCCTGGAAGCTGGCGCTAACGTCTGGTTTGGTGCCGTGCTGCGTGGTGATAACGAGCTGATCCATATCGGTGAGAACAGCAACGTGCAGGATGGCAGTGTTATGCACACTGATATGGGCTATCCACTGACACTGGGCGTCGGCGTCACTGTTGGTCACAACGCCATGCTGCATGGCTGCTCCGTCGGTGACTACAGCCTGGTCGGGATCAACGCCGTGATTCTCAACGGCGCGAAGATCGGTAAATACTGCATCATCGGCGCCAACACCCTGATCGCCGAGGGCAAGGAAATCCCGGACGGTTCGCTGGTAGTCGGTTCGCCAGGCAAGGTGGTCCGCGAACTGACTGGCCAGCAGAGAAAAATGCTGGAAGCCAGTGCGGCGCATTATGTGCACAACGCCCAGCGCTATGCGCGTGATCTGGCGGAGCAGGACGATTGACTGCAGATGAGCGACCGGTTGCATCGCCTTGCGTAAGTGTCTGCGCGCTGGACGAGGATGATATCTGCACGGGCTGCCAGCGCAGTGTTGACGAGATTCGTCGTTGGGCGCGGATGGATGATTCTGAACGGCGACAGGTGTTGATGCGTTGTCACGAGCGTGCGCGCCTGACCGGCCTGCTGTTCTAGTTGCCTAGTGGGCAGCGGCGTATGGGCGTTGCGTTGGCGCATGATGCATCGTTTGGGGTAGCTCGTGCGAAAGCGTTGCGGGCCTCGGCTACGATACAGCGCTGTAGCTGTCCAGTCTGAGTGTGCGGAGGCGACGTCGGTTTACTAATCGTCGCTCTTTGAATCCTCTGTCTCCTCGATCACCCAGGCGCGCACGCTTTTGACGCGGTTGTCCGCGGCCTGCAAGATCTCGAGCCGGTACTGGTTGATTTGCAGGCAGATTCCGCTGTCCGGGATGTGCTCAAGCGCCTCGGTGATCAACCCATTGAGTGTCTTGGGGCCGTCGCAGGGGAGCTGCCAGCCCAGCGCGCGGTTGACTTCGCGCAGGTAGGCGGCACCGTCGATCACCAAGGTGCCGTCGTCCTGCGGATGTATATCCGGGCTGCGCAACGCGTCCTGATTGCTGAACTCGCCGACGATCTCTTCGAGAATGTCTTCCAGTGTCACGATTCCCAGCACATCACCGTATTCGTCAACGACGATGCCGATGCGTCGCTTCTGCTTCTGGAAGTTGACCAGCTGTGTGGAGAGAGGCGTGTTTTCCGGAATGAAGTAGGGGTCGTTGCAGGCTTCCAGCAGGCTTTCCCGGGTCAGCTGGTCGTGGCTGAGCAGGCGTGCAATCTGGCGCATGTGCACGATGCCTTCGATCTGGTTGATGTCTTTGCGAAACACGGGAAGGCGCGTGTGCGGTGTCGTTCGCAGCTGGGTCACGATGGTTTCGAGGTCATCTTCGAGATCGATACCGGCGACTTCGTTGCGCGGAATCATGATGTCGTCGACCGTTACCCTTTCCAGGTCGAGGATGCCGAGCAGCATGCTTTGCCGCTTCATCGGCATGTCGCTGCCTGATTCGTGCACGACGCTACGCAGTTCTTCCGTGGACAGGCTGTCCGTGCCTTTGTTGGACAGGTCAACGCCGAGCAGCTTGAGTAGGCCGTTACTGATCCAGTTGAGCATTGCCACCAGCGGATACAACACCTTCTGCAACATCAGCAGCGGCAGGCTGACCGGATAAGCCACGGCTTCAGGCCGCAGGGCAGCGAGGGTTTTGGGGGTAATTTCCCCGAAGATCAGCAGGATTATTGTCAGGCCGATGGTCGCGATTGCGATTCCGGCCTCACCCCACAGCTTGATTGCCAGCACGGTGGCAATTGCGGAGGCGAAGATGTTGACGAAGTTGTTGCCGACCAGAATGGTCCCGAGCAGCCTGTCTGGGCGTTCAAGCAGGGCGCTGGCACGTTTTGCGCCGCGGTGCCCTTCCTTGGCCTGGTGGCGCAGGCGATAACGATTGAGGCTGAGCATTCCGGTTTCGGAGCTGGAGAAGAACGCCGAGCACAACAGCAGACCGACCAGCATGCCGACCAGAAAGCCGGGGTGTAGATTCTCCACGGAGTGGTCCTAGATATGCAGAATGAATTCGCGGACCAGCTTGCTGCCGAAGTAAGCCAGCATCAGCAAGCAGAAGCCTGCCAGCGTCCAGCGAATGGCCTTGTAGCCGCGCCAGCCTAGCTGATGGCGACCCCACAGCAGCAGCCCGAACACTACCCATGCGAACACTGAGAGCAAAGTCTTGTGGACCAGATGTTGCGCGAACAGATTGTCGAGGAAGATCCAGCCGGAAATCAGCGAGGCCGACAGCAGTAGCCAGCCTGCCAGCAGGAAGCCAAATAGCAAGCTCTCCATGGTTTGCAGCGGCGGGAAGTTCCTGATCAGGCCGGACGGGTGCTTGTGCTTGAGGTGATGATCCTGCAGCAGTAGCAGCAATGACTGGAACACGGCAATCGTGAGCATTCCGTAAGCGAGGATCGACAGCAGGATGTGCGCCAGTATGCCTGGCTGCTCGGCAATGGCCGGTGGCGTGCCGGACGGTGCGAACTGGGCAAACAGCACGGTGAGGCAGCCGAGAGGAAAGAGCAGCAACAGCAGATTTTCGACAGGCATCCGGTAAAGCGCGAGCAGGATCAGCAAGATTACCGCTGCAGCAATCAGGCTCGAGGCGGTGAAGAAGTCCAGATGCAGGCCGCTCGGTGAAAGCAGCTGGATGAACAGACTTACGCCATGTGCGGCGAGCGCCAACGCGCCCAATATAAGAAGCAGACGCTTGTCCGGCACGGTGCGTTGCGCCAGGCGCAGGCCCTGGTATCCGGTGACGCCGACATAGAGGCAGGCGGCAGCTAGGCTCGGGAGCAAAGGGTGCATAGGTCTGTTAGTAGGCTCGAAAGGCGATGAGTGTGGCATAAACGCCGGATGCACAAAAGTGTGCGGTTGGCCGCGGGTACCGCCGCGGTGCCGGTCGATAGATGCGTAACGGGCGGATGACGACGGCGAGGGCAGGCATGATTGGGCCGTTCGATGAAAAGCATTGATAGCGGGGTACCGGCCTGAGGCATGCAGCTTCTATAATCGGTGCCTTAACCACATCCAGCGTGGAAATGGCACATGTTTGAAAACCTAACCGACCGCCTCTCCCAGACGCTTCGCCATGTTACCGGCAAGGCCAAGCTGACCGAGGATAATATCAAGGACACCCTGCGCGAAGTGCGAATGGCATTGCTAGAAGCCGACGTTGCGCTACCTGTGGTCAAGGAGTTTGTCGCCAGGGTCAAGGACAGAGCTGTCGGTACCGAGGTCTCCAAGAGCCTGACGCCCGGTCAGGCTTTTGTGAAGATCGTCCGCGTCGAGCTGGAAGAGCTGATGGGCGCGGCGAATGAAGACCTTGATCTCAGCGTGGTTCCGCCTGCGGTAGTGCTGATGGCGGGCCTGCAAGGGGCGGGCAAGACGACTACGGTTGGTAAGCTCGCAAGGTTCCTCAAGGAGCGCAAGAAGAAGTCAGTGTTGGTGGTGTCGGCCGACGTTTATCGTCCTGCCGCCATCAAGCAGCTCGAGACGCTCGCGGCGGAAGTGGGCGTGACCTTCTTCCCGTCTGACACCAGTCAGAAGCCAGTCGAGATTGCTCAAGCCGCCATCCGCGAGGCCAAACTCAAATACATCGATGTGGTTCTGGTCGATACCGCCGGTCGTCTGGCTATCGATGCGGAGATGATGGCCGAAATCCAAGCTGTTCATGCGGCGATCAAGCCGGCTGAGACCTTGTTTGTGGTTGACGCCATGACTGGCCAGGATGCGGCCAATACTGCCAGGGCTTTCGGTGAAGCGCTTCCGCTGACAGGTGTGGTTCTTACCAAGGTCGATGGTGACGCACGTGGCGGCGCTGCCCTGTCGGTGCGCCACATCACCGGTAAGCCGATCAAGTTCCTGGGTATGGGCGAGAAGAGCGACGCGCTCGAGCCCTTTCATCCGGACCGCATTGCTTCTCGAATCCTCGGCATGGGTGATGTGCTCAGCTTGATCGAGCAGGCCGAGCAGACGCTCGACCGGGAAAAGGCTGAGAAGCTCACCAAGAAGCTGAAAAAGGGCAAAGGGTTCGATCTGGAAGATTTCCGTGATCAGCTTCAGCAAATGAAAAACATGGGTGGCCTGGGCGGCTTGATGGACAAGCTGCCATCGATCGGCGGCATGAATCTATCGCAGATGGGGAATGCCCAGGGCGCGGCCGAGAAGCAGTTCAAGCAGATGGAAGCCATCATCAATTCGATGACTCCTGTCGAGCGCCGTAACCCGGACATCATCAGCGGTTCGCGCAAGCGTCGCATTGCCATGGGCTCCGGCACGCAAGTGCAAGATATTGGCCGCCTGATCAAGCAGCACAAGCAAATGCAGAAAATGATGAAGAAGGTCAGCGGTAAAGGCGGCATGGCGAAGATGATGCGCGGCATGGGGGGCATGTTGCCGGGCGGCGGCGGAATGCCCAAGTTTTAATGTTTCGAAGAGATCAGTGGACGCCGCGCCGGGCTCCGCTGACGCTGGATAGGCCTGCTGGCGAGGCCTGCGGTTGTTTTTGAAAAAGCCATTTGCAAAAGTCCGGATAATCCTTAGAATATGCGGCCTTTCGGGCCTTGAGCCCGGCATTCAGATTTGCTGTACCGACTACAGGAACGATGTTCACATGGTAACTATTCGTCTGGCCCGTGGCGGCTCCAAGAAGCGCCCTTTCTACCACCTGACCGTGACCAACAGCCGCAACCCGCGCGATGGTCGCTTCGTTGAGCGTATCGGTTTCTTCAATCCGATCGCTTCGGGTGCGGAAGTGAAGCTCTCTGTAAACCAGGAGCGCGCTACTTACTGGCTGAGCCAGGGCGCACAGCCGTCTGAGCGTGTTGCTCAGTTGCTGAAGGAAGCTGCCAAGGCTGCTGCCTAATTACATGAACGCAACGTCTGCTCCGGCCGAAGACCTGATTGTTATCGGCAAAATTGTTTCGGTGCATGGCGTGCGTGGTGACGTAAAGGTCTACTCCTTTACCGATCCTATCGACAATCTGCTGGACTATCATCGCTGGACGCTCAGGCGAGGTGACGAGGTCAAGCAGGTCGAGCTGGTCAAGGGTCGCCTGCAGGGCAAGATCCTGGTGGCTACGCTGAAGGGGCTGACAGATCGGGAAGAGGCGCGTGGCTACGCGGACTTCGAGATCTGCATCCTGCGCAGTGAATTGCCACAGTTGACTGACGATGATGATTACTACTGGTACCAGCTTCAGGGCCTGACGGTCATCAACCAGCTCGGGCAAGTGCTCGGTCGGGTCGATCATCTGCTCGAGACCGGCGCCAACGATGTGCTGGTGGTCAAGCCGTTCGACGGCAGCTTGGATGACCGCGAACGCCTGCTGCCCTATACCGACCCCTGTGTATTGAAGGTCGATCTGGAAGCAGGCGAGATGCGCGTCGAATGGGATGCAGACTTCTGAGCATCATGTCTGGCCTGCGAGTCGATGTGATCAGTCTGTTCCCCGATATGTTTGCGGCTATCGGTGAATACGGTATCACTAGCCGTGCGGTGAAGCAGGGGTTGCTCCAGCTACAATGCTGGAATCCTCGAAGCTATACCGAAGATCGCCATCAGACAGTCGATGATCGCCCTTTTGGGGGCGGACCCGGCATGGTGATGAAGGTCAAGCCGCTTGAGCTTGCATTGGCCGATGCCCGGCAGGCCGCTGGGGATAACGCGAAGGTGATATACCTGTCGCCGCAGGGGCGTCAGCTGAAACAGGCTGATGTTCGCGACCTGGCGCAAGAGACTGGGCTTATCCTCATCGCGGGCCGTTACGAAGGCATCGATGAGCGTTTCATCGAAACGCATGTAGATGAAGAATGGTCGATTGGCGACTATGTGTTGTCCGGTGGTGAATTGCCGGCCATGGTGCTTATCGACGCAGTGACCCGTCTGCTCCCTGGAGCGCTGGGTCATGCTGATTCGGCTGAGGAGGATTCGTTTACCGACGGCCTGCTCGACTGCCCGCATTACACGCGACCGGAGGTGTATGCGGATAAGCGTGTTCCTGAGGTGCTGCTCAGTGGCAATCATGAACACATCCGGCGTTGGCGTTTACAGCAGTCCCTCGGAAGGACCTGGGAGCGTCGCGCTGATCTTCTGGATAGCCGCTCGCTTTCTGGGGAAGAACAAAAGCTGCTGACGGAATACATCCGCCAGCGGGACGATAGTTAAACGTATCGATGGCACGCCAGAAAGGCCTGTCTCAGGAGCACAGCATGACCAACAAGATTATTCAGGCGATTGAAAGCGAGCAGATGACCAAGCAGCTGCCCCCGTTCGCCCCAGGTGACACCGTAGTTGTCCAGGTCAAGGTGAAGGAAGGCGAGCGTGAGCGTCTGCAGGCCTTCGAAGGCGTCGTGATCGGCAAGCGTAACCGCGGCCTGAACAGCGCTTTCACCGTTCGCAAGATCTCCAATGGTGTAGGCGTTGAGCGTACATTCCAGTACTACAGCCCGATGGTCGACAGCCTCAGCGTCAAGCGCCGTGGTGATGTCCGTAAAGCCAAGCTGTACTACCTGCGCGCGCTGTCCGGCAAGGCAGCTCGCATCAAGGAAAAGCTTTCCTGAGGAAAGTTTTTCCCAGAAAAAGCAGCCTCCGGGCTGCTTTTTTTATGGGCGATTGGTTTGCGCTAACCGTATAGCCCGGACGCGGGCGGCGTACTGCTGGCGGCCTGTGCCGTGCGCATGGTCTGGAAGTGTTGGCGCTCTCAGGGTATCGGGCGACCCGGCTCGGATTTGTTCACGGCTGCATCAGCGTCTGCGTTGTCGGTCAGGGCAATCAAGGTCCAACCGGCCTCTGGCTTGATCCGAGCGTCCGGGTGGAATACGTGTGTATGGCCGTGGTTGTCTATCGCGAAATACAGGACGGCGCCCGAGCCATTTAGGACCTGATACTCCTGCCAGCCGAAGGTATCGGTCAATTTGTTGCTTTTGAATGAGTCCCCTCGACCTAGGCGTCCGGCAAGTTGCGAGTAAGTCAGCGTGGGCGTGCCTAGTGGACGGCCTCGGTGTTCGTCGCTGGGTCGATGTTTGTCGCTGCGTCGATTCTCTTGGGTGCTTGCCAGGTTAAAGAGTCGACCAACGCCGAACTCGTGACGGAAGCGCATGGCGGCAAGGGTGTTCATTTCGCCTACAGGCGACAACGCCAGCAGGTGTCCGAGCCCAACCAGATCGAGGTGGTTTTCGGCGTGTTGAGAGGCCGGGTTTCCGTAATAAGTTGGTAGATTCTCCATCCGAGCCGCGCGAATGTTGTCCCAGCTGGAGTCGGTCAGCATGACTCTCACGCCTTGTTCGCTCAGCGCGCGACCAATCGCTCTAGCAACGGGATTGGCGCCCACGAGCAAAAAGCCGCTGGGCGGGGGCTCTGCAACCTTGAGCAGTCTCGCCAAGGGGCGGGCGGTTGCGCTTTGCAGTACCACAGTGCCAATGATTACGGCGAAGGTGAGCGGCACGAGCAACAGTGCATCCTCATGGCCCGTTTCGTTTAGGCGAACCGCAAAAATTGCGGATACGGCAGCCGCGACGATCCCTCGCGGCGCAATCCATGCGAGCAGCAGGCGTTCCTGCCAACTTAACTGCGAACCCCAAGTGCACAGGGCAATCGCCAGCGGTCGAGCCGCGAACTGCACGATCATTAGAAGGATCAGCACTGCCGGCCCCAGCTCCATCAGTGCCGCCAGATCGAGCATTGCTGCCAGCAGGATAAACAGCCCCGAGATGAGCAGGATGCTCAGGTTTTCCTTGAAGTGAAGGATGTCTCGAACGTCAACATCGCGCATGTTCGCGAGCCAGATGCCCATTAGCGTGACTGCTAGTAGACCGGATTCATGGACCAAGCTATTGGCGGCGACGAACACGCCGAGCACCGCTGCCAGTGTCGCCAGGTTCTGCAAGTATTCCGGCAGCCAGTGTCGTTTCACCAGCTGGCCGAGGATCCAGCCTCCTGCTATGCCGAGCGCGCTTCCGCACAGCAGGACCCCGCCGAACGTCTGTAGGCTCTGCGTCCAGGCGGCTTCGGTGCCTCGGGTAATGATAAAGCTGTAGACCACCACCGCAAGCAAGGCACCGATCGGGTCGATGATGATCCCTTCCCACCGCAGGATATTGGCAACCACTGCGTTGGGGCGCACCACGCGCAGCATCGGTACGATCACAGTCGGACCGGTAACAAGCGTCAAGCTACCCAGGAGCAACGCAAGTTCCCAGTCGAACCCTAGCAGCCAATGAGCGGACAGGGTGATTACGCCCCAGGTTGTCAGCGCGCCGATGCTGATCAGGCGGCGCACGACCGTGCCGATTCCAGGCAGCTCGGAGACGCGTAGCGTCAGGCTGCCCTCGAAGAGGATCAATGCCACCGCCAGTGAAACCAAAGGGAAGAGCAGGGTGCCGAACAGGCGAGTCGGATCCAGCCAGCCGAGCACGGGTCCGGCCAGGATTCCGCTCAGCAAGAGGAAAAGAATCGCAGGCAGTCGTAATCGCCATGCCAGCCATTGGCTAGCGAGCGAGGCGATGCCGAGCGCGGCGAGGGCGATAAGGATGTCTTGTTCGGTCATGGTTACCGGGTCGTCGATGGAAGGGCGGCAGGCTTGGGCGACCAGCTGACAGGCTCAGCGCCCGGCCTAGCTAATCTGACACCGCCTAGCTGAAACAGGTCTGCAAGGAGAGGTTGAGGCTGCTGGCTGGTATGGGCGTTCTATGGAACACTGGCCTCCTTTTTCTTTCCTGTGTCCCCCAGCATGCCGGCTCAAGACGACCCCCTTATCGACCGCTTCCTCGATGCCCTTTGGCTCGAAAAAGGACTTTCGGACAACACCCGCGACGCCTATCGCAGCGATCTGGCGTTATTCAACGGCTGGCTGGACGGGCGCAATGTGCGGCTGGTCGATGCGGGCCGGGACGTCATTCTCGACCACCTTGCCTGGCGTCTGGCTAATGGCTACAAGGCTCGTTCCACGGCGCGGCTGTTGTCCGGGCTTCGTGGGTTTTATCGATTTCTGCTGCGCGAAGGATTGATCACGGTCGATCCGACGCTGCGGGTCGATCTGCCGCAGCTGGGACGACCGCTGCCCAAAGCGTTGTCCGAGGCGGATGTCGAGGCGTTGTTGTCCGCGCCGGATGTTGGCGATCCACTGGGCCTGCGTGATCGGGCGATGCTGGAAGTGCTGTATGCGACCGGTCTGCGGGTCACGGAGCTGATCGAACTTCGTCTTGAACAGATCAATCTTCGCCAAGGTGTCTTGCGTACCTTTGGTAAAGGAAACAAGGAGCGCCTGGTACCTTTGGGCGAGGAGTCCATGCACTGGCTGGCACGCTATCTTCGCGATGCCCGTGACGAACTGCTCACTGGCAACGCCAGCGATGTGGTGTTCACGAGCCGGCGCGGGGATCTGATGACCAGGCAGGCGTTCTGGTACCGAATCAAGCTGCATGCCCGCCAGGCAGGAATCGCCACATCGATCTCGCCGCACACGCTACGCCATGCATTCGCGACGCATCTGCTCAACCATGGCGCGGATCTTCGAACGGTGCAGATGCTGCTCGGTCACAGCGATCTGTCCACAACGCAGATCTACACGCACATTGCCCGCGCGCGGCTGCAGGAACTCCACGCGCAGCATCATCCGCGCGGCTGAAGGGCTGCTCTGGAAGATGCGCTGCAGGCCACAAAGCAGATGAGCGAAGCCCTGCCGCCTGCACTGGATGACCGAGCCCTATGTTAATCTGCCGGCCTTCCCTCGATCGAAGTCGCCAGGAGATCTCATGCGCGTGAATCGTATCTTCGCTGCCGTTGCCATAAGCCTCGTCAGCTCCGTTGCCCTGGCTGCTGACGCTGAACAGGCGATCCGTGAGTCGCTCAATGCGCTCCAGCCCGATATGCCCATCGAGGCGATCGCCGAAAGTCCAATGAAGGGGGTTTATCAGGTTCAGCTGAAGGGTGGACGCCAACTCTACGCGAGCGCTGATGGTCAGTTCTTGATTCAGGGCTATATGTATCAGTTCAAAGACGGCCAGGCGACCAACCTGACCGAGCAGGCGCAGAGCCAATCTGTGGCGAAGACGATCGACGCGATTCCCACCAGCAAGATGGTCGTTTTCTCACCTGAAAAACCGAAGACCCATATCACCGTGTTTACCGACACCGACTGCGGCTACTGCCAGAAGCTGCACAGTGAAGTGCCGGAGCTGAACCGTCTTGGCGTCGAAGTTCGCTATATGGCCTTTCCGCGGCAGGGGATGGGCAGTCACGGTGCCAACACGCTGACCAGCGTATGGTGCGCAAAGGATCGTCAGGCTGCGATGAACAAGGCCAAAGCCCGGGAAGATGTGCCGGCCGCGAGCTGCGACAATCCGGTAGCCGAGCAGTACGCGTTGGGCCAGCTGATCGGTGTACAAGGCACCCCGGCAATCATCCTCGCAGACGGCCAGATCATTCCTGGCTATCAGCCGGCGCCGCAGCTCGCGGAACTCGCTCTGAAAGCCAAGTAGTCGCTGGGACAGCCCCTTCGGTCACGAAGAGGCTGTCCGTCGTGATCACAGCTGAACTGTTTCACCCCTCGCGTTCAAAGCCAGAAGGCATATTGAGGAGGTGAAAAAATGAAGCTCGAAGGTTCCTGTCATTGCAAGGCCATTCGTTTTTCTGTGGAGTCGGCCGAACCCTATCCCTTCATGCGCTGTTATTGCTCGATCTGCCGCAAAACGGCAGGGGCGGGGGGGTTTGCAA
>NZ_AGSX01000170.1 GCF_000235745.1 Stutzerimonas stutzeri SDM-LAC
TGCACAGTCATCACCGGTAGGCCACCGTCGAGCGCGGCCTTGCACAGCTCGAGGATCCGCGGATCGGGAGCAAAGTCGCTGCAGAGCAGCAGGCCGGCCAGCTTGACGCCATTGAGCGAGGCCAGGCTCGCCGCAAGAATGATGTCGTCGCGATCACCCGGAGTGACTACCAATACGCCTGGTTGCAGCAACTGCACCGTGTTGGGGACGGCGCGGGCGCACAGAACGATCTTTTCAACGCGACGCTGCGCCGCTTCGCCGGCATTAAGGACTTTGGCATCGAGCAGTTCAGCGATGTCGCGGGTCCGCAATGCGTTGAGTTTGTCGGCGAAAGGGATTGCGCCAAGCAGTTGGAAATCTGCAGTGCCTAGCAGAGGCAACTGTGCCTTGAGTCCGTCAATGAAGGCAGGCGCACCGTCGTCACCCTTGACCTTGTTGAGAATGAGGCCCAGCACCTTCGGGTCCTTGGCGCCACCGAACAGCTGTGCCTGGATCTCGATGCGCTCGGCCAGACGTTTGAGCGTGTCGCTTCCTTGTGCAGCGATCAGGATGACATCCGCGTCCAGGCTTTTCGCCAGATGGGTATTGATTCGCGATGTGTGGTTGAACTCACGGGTCGGCACCATGCCTTCGATAATGACCACATCCTTGCCCGCGGCGACCTCCTGATAGCGGCTGACCACGTCCTCGAGCAGTAGGTCGAGTTCACCATCGGCCAACTGGCGCTCCACCTGCTCCAGAGGCAGCGGCTCGGGCGACAGGATATTCAGAGTGCGTTCTACCAGAACGCAAGAGCGTTCACGGCCTTGATCGTGGGGGAACGGTTGGGCGATGGGCTTGAAGAAGCCGACCTTCAGCCCGGCACGCTGGAGCGCACTGATCAGACCGAGACTGATGGAGTTAAGGCCGCCGCCAAAACCGCAGGGTGCGAGGAATAAGGTATGCATGATGATCTCCTATCGGGCGAAGGGCGATGCCAGGTAGACGAAACCCGACGCCGTTTGCGGACATCGGGTTCTTACTATGCGTCTGGCGGTCGGGGCGCTGTCAGGCGTCGAGCAGCGCCAGCACATCCAGCGCGATCTGACGTTCTTCGTTAGTCGGTACCACCAGCACGCGGGGGCTCCCCGCCGCCTGGATTTCTCCGCCTACACCGCGCGTGCAGCGTGCGTTGGCTTCTTCATCCAGCTTGAAATTGAACAGTTTCAGGTGTTCGAGGGTGCGGGTGCGCACGGCCATCGAGTTCTCCCCGATGCCGCCAGTGAAGATCAGTCCGTCGAGTTTTGGCAGTGCGCACGCCATGCTTGCCAGGGACTTGGCCAGGCGGTAGCAGAAGACTTCGAACGCCAGGCTGGCGCCGGGATGCCCAGCAACCCGGGCTTCCTGCAGCGTACGCAGGTCATTGGACAGTCCGGACAGACCTTTCAGGCCACTGTCGTGATTGAGCATGCGATCGATCTGCTCCAGGCTCCAGCCCAGGGTGCGGTTCAGGTAGCTGTGCAGATTGGGGTCGACATCACCGCTACGGGTGCCCATTACCAGACCTTCCAGTGGGGTCAGGCCCATGCTGGTATCGCGGCTCTCACCATTGACGATGGCACAGGTCGAGCAGCCATTGCCCAAGTGAGCCGTCAGCCAGCAGCTGTCACCGACCGGGAGCCCGGTCATCTCGGCGGCACGCTTGCTCACATAGTCGTGACTGGTGCCGTGGAAGCCGTAGCGGCGGACGCTGTGTTCCTTGTAGAGGAATTCGGGCACGGCGTAGCGGAACGCATGCTCCGGCATGGTCTGGTGGAAGGCGGTATCGAACACGCTAACCTGAGGCAGGCCGGGGAACAGCGTCATGGCTGCATCGATGCCGACCAGGTTGGCTGGGTTGTGCAGTGGCGCCAGCTGTGCGCTGTCGCGAATAGCCTTCAGTACCGGCTCGTCGATCAGCGTGGAACCGGTGAAATGCTCGCCACCATGGACCACACGATGGCCGATGCCGTCCAGTTTGCCGCCCGCAGCCTCCTGAGCCAGTGGCAGCAATCTTTCCAGCGCGGCCCGATGATCGGCACCTGGAATGTTCAGGCTCTGTTTGGTGTCTCCCAGCTGCCAGTGCAGCACGGCCTCCGGGGTGCCGACACGTTCGGCCAGACCCTGCAGGGGGAAAGTTGCTTGCGCTTCGTTGACCAGTGCGAATTTGATCGACGAACTGCCGCAGTTAATCACCAGGATGTTTCGAGCTGACATCGGTGCTCCTTGACGCGGAATTAATTGTTGAATTAGTCCTACATTTACAGGCGGGGATTCTTGCACAACCTTGAGGGGGGCGATGCTCTCCAAAGGTTGTATTCGGCACCGCCCTACGCATGAAGTTGCGCGGCGGCCGAACTGCCAATGGTCCCCTGGTCCGTGCGCCGGTTCGCAATCACTGCAGCGCGCGGTTAGACTTTCACTCACATTCCCCAACAAAGGTTTCGCCCCATGCAGATTGCCGCTAACAAGGCTGTGTCAATCGACTACACACTTACCAACGATGCGGGTGAAGTGATCGACAGCTCGGCCGGCGGCGCGCCGCTGGTCTATTTGCACGGTTCGGGCAATATCATTGCCGGTCTGGAAAAGGCGCTGGAAGGCAAGCAAGGCGGTGACGAGGTGAAGGTCGCCATCGAGCCGCAGGATGCCTACGGCGAGTACAGTCCGGAGCTGGTCGCTACCCTCAACCGTGCGATGTTCGAAGGCGTCGATGAGCTGGAAGTGGGCATGCAGTTCCACGCTTCCGGCCCGGATGGCGGCATGCAGATCGTCACCATTCGGGACGTCGAGGGCGACGATGTGGTCGTCGACGGCAATCACCCTCTGGCCGGCCAGCGTCTCAACTTCGAAGTCAAGATCGTTGACGTGCGTGAAGCCAGCGAAGAAGAAATCGCTCATGGTCATGTACATGGTGAAGGTGGCCACCAACACTGATCGGCGTCGCGAGCGGCTGGTCAGCAACAAGCCCGGATCGGGCCATGGAAGCGCTTCGGGTGTTTGCCGGAGCGCTTTTTACTCTGGAGTAGAGACACATGAGCGCGTTTCACGAGTTGGTTCTGCCCGGCCTTGCGGGCCAGGAACTTCCCCTGGCGCCATTGAAATCCCAGGTGACGCTGGTGGTCAATGTGGCTTCCGAGTGTGGTCTCACCCCTCAATATGCAGGCTTGCAAGCGCTGCACGAGCGTTACCATGATCGCGGTTTCGGCGTCCTGGGCATTCCCTGCAACCAGTTCGCCGCGCAAGAGCCGGGCAGCGATGCGGACATCCTGCAGTTCTGCAGCGAGAACTACGGCATTACGTTTCCGATCAGCAGCAAGCTTGAGGTCAACGGCTCGCAGCGTCACCCGTTGTACCGCCTGTTGGCCGGAGAGGGCGCTGACTTTCCCGGCGACATCAGCTGGAATTTCGAGAAGTTTCTGGTGGGCAAGGATGGACGCGTACTGGCGCGCTTCTCCCCACGCACCGCGCCGGATGATCCAGCGCTAATCCAGACCATCGAAAGCGCGCTCGGCTGAGTGCGCCATTTCCCGACAGGGCGTTTGCTGTCTCTAACGCCTTCTCGGAAAACCACCATTGTGTTGAAGACTGCACGGTAATAAGCACCGTGGATGATGGTGTTCGGCCTAGACGACCGGTCATATGCTGGTCGTCATGAGCAACCAAGCCCGCAACGACAAGCGTGACCTGATCCTGGCCAAAGGCGCACAGGTGATGACCCGGCGTGGCTATCACGGCACCGGCGTGCTGGAGATTGTCCAGGCTGCCGGCATTCCCAAGGGTTCCTTCTATCACTACTTCGCCAGCAAGGAAGATTTTGCCCTGCAGGCGCTGGAGCACCTCTATCGGCCGCGACTTGAGCGGTATCAGGCAGCGCTGCTCGATGCTAAGCAGAGCCCGCGCGCAAGGATTCTTGGTTATTACGCCGAGGTCGTGGCGCATTTTTCACGCCAGGAATGTCCGGAGTATCACTGTTTCATCGGCAGTTTGAGCTTTGAGATGGCCGAGCTTTCGCAGCCCATTGGCCAGCAGGTCGAAGCGATTCTGTTGCGTTCGGTCCAGTTGCTGGCTAGCTGCCTTGAGCACGCGTGCGCAACCGGCGAGGTCGATGCCGACACCGACTGTCTGGCATTGGCTGAATTCATCAGCAACGCCTGGGAGGGCGCCTTGTTGCGCATGAAGGTGGGCCGCAGCGTGGCGCCGCTGAACATATTCCTGAGCCAGCTGGAGCGTCTGCTGACGCCACACTGATTTTTTTGTGGCGATCGGCGAGACGACCGGTCGCTTTTTGATTCAAGCCAGAGGAGACAGCAATGACCGCAGCCGTGAACGCCCTGTTTCAACCCTTCCAACTCGGTAGCCTGCAACTGCCGACCCGTGTCGTGATGGCGCCGATGACCCGCTCCTTCTCGCCCAACGGCGTGCCAACCGCGGACGTCGTCGAGTATTACCGGCGTCGTGCCGCCTCGGGTGTAGGGCTGATCATCACCGAGGGCACAACGGTCGGCCACAAGGCCTCCAATGGCTATCCGCAGGTGCCGCGCTTCTACGGCGAAGCACCGCTGGAAGGCTGGAAGGCAGTGGTCGAGGCGGTGCATGCCGCCGGCGGCAAGATCGTTCCGCAGCTATGGCACGTGGGCAATGTTCGCCACAAGGGAACCGAGCCGGAGCCGGAAGTGCCGGGTTACGGCCCGATGGAGAAACTGAAGGACGGTCAGGTCGTGGTGCACGGCATGACCAAACAGGATATTCAGGAAGTCATCGCAGCGTTTGCCCAGGCTGCCAAAGACGCCCAGGCCATCGGCATGGATGGCGTCGAGATTCACGGCGCGCACGGCTATCTGGTTGACCAGTTCTTCTGGGAAGGCAGCAACCAGCGCACCGACGAATATGGTGGCAGTCTAGCCAATCGTTCGCGCTTCGCCATCGAGCTGATCGAGGCGGTGCGTGCGGCGGTAGGTCCGGACTTCCCGATCATCTTCCGCTTTTCTCAATGGAAGCAGCAGGACTACACGGCGCGCCTGGTGACCACGCCGGAAGCGCTGGGCGAGTTCCTCCAGCCGCTTTCTGCGGCAGGCGTGGACATCTTCCATTGCTCGACTCGCCGGTTCTGGGAGCCGGAATTCGAAGGGTCGGATCTCAATCTTGCCGGCTGGACTCGCCAGCTGACTGGCAAGCCGACCATCACCGTAGGCAGCGTGGGCCTCGATGGTGAGTTCCTGCAGTTCATGGTCAAGACTGACAAGGTGGCACAGCCGGCCAATATCGAAGGGCTTCTGGAGCGGCTGAACAAGCAGGAGTTCGATCTGGTCGCGGTAGGACGTGCACTGATCTGCGACCCGGACTGGGCGCTGAAGGTCAAGGAGGGGCGCATGCAGGACATCCTGCCCTTTAGCCGTGAGGCGCTGAAGACGCTGGCCTGACGGGCACGCAACTTTTCGCTGCCAAGAAGCCATCCTCGTGATGGCTTCTTTTTGTGCTGTGTTATTGCGAGGCGCCCGGATAACCGGATTGCTTGAGCAGCCTGGCTAGATGCACCGCGTTGCGCGCCAGCATCGCGTTGGTCTTGGTGATCTTCTCGCCCGGGTCTTCCACATCCTTGTAATCTGTCGAGCCCATCGCCGGTCCGACCCAGTAGGTGCAGCCGTTGGCGGGAATGGTGAAGCCCACATCGCTAAGCCCCTGGTAGAGGCTCGCTACCACGTGGTGAGCACCGTCTTCATTGCCCACCACCGCGACGCACGCGACGCGCTCATAGGAAACCATCCGCTGCTCGTCGTCCACCTCACCGATGAACGCATCCAGTCGCTCCAGTACGCGCTGGCAGACGCTGGCTGGATGGCCGAGCCAGATCGGCGTGCCGAGAATCAGGATGTCCGCGGCAAGCAGCTTCTCCCGAATCATCGGCCAGTCGTCACCTTCGCCTTCGTCTGACGTCACGCCCGGCTTGATGTTGAAATCCACTGCGCGGATCTGCTCGCAGCTGACGCCGAGTTTTTCCAGTTCGTGCTGGGCCTGGCTCAGCAATAGGCCACAGGATGATTCTTCGGGCGATGCCTTGAGCGTGCAGTTGATGGCGAGGGCGGTAAGCGCCATTGCGAGTCTCCCGGTTTGAAGGTGTTCAAATCTAGACACCTCAACGCCTCGCAGTTCACGAATCGGCCACTGTGGGCGTTGTCGTCTTGCCGCCCTCACGAACCCAGAACAGCGTTGCAGCAGCGACCGCCGCCGGCATGATCAGGAGATTGACGACGGGGATCAGCAGCGCTGCGTAGGTCACCGCGCCGAGACTCAGGCTCTTCCAGCGGCGCTGGCGCAGCCAGACCATCATCTCGGCCCAGCTCATCTTATTGTTGTCCGCCGGATAGTCGATGTATTGCACCGCCATCATCCAAATGCCGAACAGCAGCCAGAGTGGCGCCGCGACCAGATTGACCACGGGTATGAACGAGAGGATCAATAGCGCCAGCGCACGGGGTGCGAAGTACGCCAGTTTGCGTGCCTCGCGTCCGATGGTTCGCGGCAACATAGCCAGCAGCTCGCCCCAGCTGAATGGCGGCGCGCTATCGACGCCGCGCGCCACGGTTTCCACCTTTTCGGCGAGGAAACCGTTGAACGGGGCGGCGATGATGTTGGCGAGTATGGTGAAGGTGAAGAACACGATCAGGACCACCAGCACCACGAACAACGGCCAGATGATGTATTCGAGGAACATCAGCCACTCGGGGAGGTTGGGCATGAAGGCATCGACCCAGCCACCAAACTGGCGCATGGCCAGATAGATCAGGCCGCAGAACAGCAGCAGGTTGACGGTCAGCGGCAGGATGACGAACAGCCTCAGGCCTGGGCTAAGAATCAGCTTCAAGCCTTCGCGCAGGTATTGGGGGCCGGACAGGGCAGCGACGGGCATTGGCGAAACTCCGGAAAGGACGGTCCGGACCTTACCGGCTTTGCCGGGGCGGGAAAAGGCGCGCATTGCAATCGATGGCCAGCGTTGCACTTGGCTTTTAGGCGCAAATCTTCTTTTGTTTCAGGGTCGTCCGCTTCAAGCCTTGCCCAGTGCCTGGTTGGCCACTCTATTACTTCTCCTCGAAATTCACCGGTTTGCGTCTCAGCGGCTGCTGATCAAAACGCACGCCCGCAAGGCCGGTATCCATCAAGGCGCGAATGTTCAGGTGATCGGTTCCGCTGGGGTTTTCCAGTACCGACTGATAGTGCTCGCCGAACGCCAGCAACGCTTCTTCCGTGGTAAAGCCTTCCAGTACGGCCAGCCCCAGCGTCTTGCACGATCCCTCGTTCTGTCCGGCGGCGTTTTCAACGGCGCCGTTGAGAAAACCGGTTGGCTGGTAGTCGTAGGCGTTGGCAATGAATGCCAACGTCTCGCTGAACGGGTGGTTCCGATTGCGCAGGCTGGCGCGAAAGTCCCTGAGGCTGCTCATGGTTTTTGACCCTTGTCGAACGCAGCCTGTTGCTCTGGCGTCGCGTCCTTCTGATAGCGTTTCTTCCATTCCGCATAGGGCATGCCATAGACCTCTTCGCGCGCCTCATCGAGGCTGACTTCGATGTCCAGGTCATCGGCGGCGGCCTTGTACCATTTCGACAGGCAGTTGCGGCAGAAGCCGGCCAGGTTCATCAGGTCGATGTTTTGTGCATCCGGGCGGCTGCGCAGGTGCTGGACCAGGCGGCGGAAAGCAGCAGCTTCGAGTTCGGTGCGTTCTTGCTCATTCATCTTCAAAGGTCTCGGCGTTGCAGACGTGGGCGGGATCATAACCTCGACGCAGGTCCTGGGCCAGCTAGCTACCGGGAAGTTAGCGGCGCGAACCGCCTCGGCTAAACAGGACGGCCAACCCGCCATGCAGCAGCTGGATGGGATTGGAAAACGACGCTGCGTTTTGCCGAAAGCTACCTGCCGGCACCGGGGTTGAAACCCTTAGGCAGCGATTGACGCGGCGTTCAGTCACGATGCGCGACGAGGGTAATCGATACCGACTCGGCAAAGCGCAGCGCATGCGGCTTGTCCACTTCGACCTCGGCGTAGCGCACTTGCGGATGCGCCATGACCAGATCGAGGATTTCTTGGGTGAGCCGTTCGAGCAGGGCGAAGCGGTTGTCCTCGACGTGCCGGATGATGGCTTTGGTGATGGTTCGGTAGTTCAGCGCATGTTCGATATCGTTGTCGCGCACGGCTTCGGCTGCCGGATAGAGCATCGTCAGATTGATCAGGACATCCTGCTTATTGAGGATTTCCTCTTCCTTGATACCGATGAAGGTACGTAGGCGCAGGTCTTTGACGCGGATGCGCGCCATGGCAGGTTCCAGTCGGGGCATGGGGGTTCCTTGGCCTATCAGATCAGGTGGCGGCCACCGTTAACGCGCAGCGTGGTGCCGGTGACATAGGGATTATCCAGCAGATAGCGCAGGCTCTGGTAGATCACCTCGGCACCGGGCTCGATGCCAAGGGCAGACTTGGCAAGCGCCTTGCGCTGGTATGTCTCGTCGTCGCCTTCATTGAACTGGATCAAGGCGGGCGCTATGCCATTGACCTTGATCGCCGGCGCCAACCGGGCGGCAAACGACAGGGTGAGATTGTCCAGGCCGGCCTTGCTGGCCGCATAAGCGATGTGCTTTTTACTGCCGACTCGGGTGACGTCGTCACCGATGTGAATGATGTCTGCCGGGCCACCCTGCTGCAGCAGTTCAGCGCAGTGAAGATTGATCAGATAAGGCGCGAGCATGTGCACCTCGAACATGCGCTGGAATGTCTCAGCTTCTTCGCCCGCTGTCTCGGGGTGCCAGTCGGACGCATTGTGAACGATCGCGCGCAGGGCGCTGGTGTGCTGCTTGAGGGCAGCGATAAAGGCCAGGATGCCGGGTGCAGTGGAGAAATCGGCGTGCAAGGTCACAACGCCGCGCTCGCGAAGCCGAGCCAGGCTGGGTCGAGAGGTGCGGTAGCTCACGATTACCGGCTGCCCTTCGTCAAGCAGGCGCTCGGCGCAATGCAGGCCAATACGCTGGCTGGCGCCGGTAATCAGTATCGGGGCCGTCGGCTGGGTCATGCTCGAATACCGGGTGGGGATGGGTGGTCGCAGCGCCTGTCCAAGGCTGCAGTGCCACTCAGCTTACACCAGGGAACGCGACGGCCCTATGGCGCGGGCCTCCTTATGCAGGAGCGGCAGAGAGTTGCGCCGCTAGGAGTTCTCGGGCAAGTCGACGGCGGTCTGCATGGAGAGCTCCGGTTGGAGCTCGGGATGCAGACGCTGATGCTGCTCATACAGATAGGAACGGATGCGTTCGGCATCCTTGTCCTGCGGATATTCGACTTCATACGCGGTCATCCCACCTTCGGCATGGCGAATGCGGTGCGCGTCGATCTGAAACGGGTCTTCGCCCGGCAATGCCAGACGCATATGTAAATGTTTGGGCGCCTTGTGCTTGTCGCCAGCGTCCACCAGCAGACCGCTGGGTGACAGCTCATGAACACTCAGCGCGGTTTCGTTGCCCTCCTCGGAGAGCAGTGGCAGCGGCTCGTCCAGGTGCAAGCGCCAGGCGCGCAGCACCGGTCCGCGCTCATAGATGGTTGGCGGCGCCAGTTGCAACTGGACAGTCTGGAACTCGTCCTGCTTCAGTTGCAGCGGGAACGACATGCAGTATTCCTCGAACTCGGCTTCGAGGGTCAGGTTCGCTTTCGCAGCCAGTTGCAGGAGCAGGCCGTTGGCCTTTTCACCGCCGTCGACGCGAAAGCCCGCCCGCGGCTCCCCCCCCCCC
>NZ_AGSX01000169.1 GCF_000235745.1 Stutzerimonas stutzeri SDM-LAC
CCACAGCTCGTTGACCCACTCCTGAAAGTTCAGCCGATAGGCTTCGTCCTGGTCGTAGCTGCGATGCAGGAACTCGGCAGGGATCGGCTGCGAGTCGATGCGCATGACGACTTGGTCTATCCGGCCGCATAACAAGTCCCAGAAGCTGGGGTTGCCGCCCGGATAGTGGATGGTCACGTTGATCAGCGAGGTCAGTTGCTCCCCCATCGCATCGATTACGAACGCGATGCCACCGGCCCTGGGTTTGAGCAGGTAGCGGTAGGGCGATGCCTGTTCAGTGTGCTTGTCCTCGGTGAAGCGCGTGCCCTCGAGGAAGTTGAATACCGACACCGGGTTGGTCCGGTAGCGTTCGCAGGCCTTGCGGGTTGTCGCCAGATCTTCGCCGCGCTTTTCCGGGTGCTTCGCCAGATACTCCTTGCTGAAGCGCTTCATGAAGGGAAACTCCAGCGCCCACCAGCACAAGCCGATAACCGGCACCCAGATCAGCTCCTGCTTGAGGAAGAACTTCAGGATCGGCATCCGCCGGCTCAGTTGGTATTGCAGCATCAGGATGTCGGCCCAGCTCTGGTGATTACTGGTGACCAGATAGGAGTGCTGCAGGTCAACCTTGTCGAGTCCCTGCACGTCCCACTCGGTGCGGCCCACCTGATCCATCCAGAAGTTGTTGACTGCCATCCAGGACTCGGCGATCCAGTGCATGCCAAAGCGCAATCCTCGTTGGATACGCGGAATCGGTAACGCCAGTTTGAGCAGTGATAGCGCAAAAAGCGGCCAGCACCAGAACAGTGTGTTCAATGCCAGCGTCAGGCCGGCCAGGACGCCCCGAAGTGGGGCGGGAAGGACGCTCAACATCGATTAGTTCTTATATCCGTCAGTAACGGCGGCAAGAGTACCGACTGCGGGTTGAACTGCAAGCAAAAAACGGATGGTGGACGCTGCGCGGCGCCCGGCCAGGCTGGCCGGGCGCAGGCGCATCAGGCCTTCTGGTTATCAGCCTGCAGTGCGGTGAGCGCGATGGTGAACACAATGTCATCGACCAGCGCGCCACGGGACAGGTCGTTGACCGGCTTGCGCAGGCCTTGCAGCATCGGGCCGACACTGATCACGTTGGCGCTACGCTGAACCGCCTTGTAGGTGGTGTTGCCCGTGTTCAGGTCAGGGAAAATGAATACCGTGGCCTGACCGGCCACCAGGCTATTGGGCGCCTTCTGCTTGCCGACGCTGGCGACCGATGCGGCGTCGTACTGCAATGGGCCGTCGATTGGCAGGTTAGGGGCGCGCTCCTGGGCGATGCGGGTGGCTTCAGCAACCTTCTCCACCTCGGCGCCGCTGCCAGAAGTGCCGGTGGAATAACTGATCATCGCCACGCGTGGGTTGACGCCCAAGGCGACGGCCGATTCGGCGCTTTGCAGGGCAATCTCCGCCAGCTCGGTGGCGTTCGGGTTCGGATTCACTGCGCAGTCACCGTAGACCAGTACCTGATCCGGCAGCAGCATGAAGAACACCGAAGAAACCAGGCTGTAGCCAGGTGCAGTCTTGATCAACTGCAATGCCGGGCGGATGGTGTTGGCCGTGGTGTGCACAGCGCCGGAAACCAGGCCGTCCACTTCGTCGAGCGCCAGCATCATGGTGCCCAGCACCACGGTGTCCTGAAGCTGTCCGCGCGCATCTTCGGGCGTCAGACCCTTCGCTTTGCGCATCTCGCACATGGGCTCGACGTACTGATTGATGATCAGCTCCGGATCGAGGATCTCCAGGCTTGTTGGCAGTTGAATGCCTTGCTCGCGCGCAACCGCCTGGACTTCTTCCGGCTTGGCCAGCAATACGCAGCGCGCTATGCCGCGTTCCTGGCAGATGGCCGCGGCGCGTATGGTGCGTGGCTCGTTGCCTTCGGGCAGGACAATACGCTTGTTGGCCTGCTGGGCGCGCTTGACCAGCTGGTAGCGGAATGCCGGAGGCGACAGGCGCAACTCGCTGCGCGGCACGCTGAGGCGGGTATGCAGCAGGTCAGGCTGCAGGTGCTGTGCGATGAAGTCGGTAACCTGGCTGGCGCGTTCGATGTCGTCGGCGGGGGTTTCCTTGTTCAGCCCGAACAGATTGGTGGCGGTGTCATACGAG
>NZ_AGSX01000168.1 GCF_000235745.1 Stutzerimonas stutzeri SDM-LAC
TGCGACGTTGATTGACGTTGGAGGGGAGTCGACTCGCCCTGGTGCGCGCGTTGTTTCGCCAATCGAAGAGCTTGAGCGCGTTGCGCCTGTGGTTGAGGTGATTGCTCGCGAGCTCGACGTGATTATCTCCGTAGACACCTCGACACCTGCAGTTATTCGCGAGTCGGCGCGGCTCGGAGCCGGGTTGATCAATGACGTCCGTTCGCTGTCTCGCGATGGAGCGTTGGATGCGGCCGCAGACAGTGGGCTGCCGGTCTGCCTGATGCATATGCGGGGTGAACCTGGCGACATGCAGCGCGATCCTCACTACGAGGATGTCACCCGCGAAGTCGTGAGCTTCCTGCGAGAGCGCATGGAAATATGCGCTGCTGCGGGCATCACTGGTGATCGGATTGTCCTCGATCCGGGGTTTGGTTTCGCCAAGACCCTCTCTCATAACCTGACCCTGTTCAACAGGCTGGAACAGCTCCATGTGCTGGGGCGACCGCTGCTTGTTGGGGTTTCTCGCAAGAGTATGATCGGCCAAACTTTGCAGCGCGACGTGGCACACCGGCTATATGGCAGCCTCGCGCTTGCGGCGTTGGCGGTCGCCAAGGGTGCGTGCATTCTGCGTGTGCACGACGTCGCTGAAACGGTTGATGTGGTTCGAATGATTGCCGCAGTGCAGACGGCAGAATAGGGAATTTTTCATGGGTAGAAAGTATTTTGGAACCGACGGCATTCGTGGTCATGTCGGTCAATTTCCGATTACGCCGGACTTCATGCTCAAGCTTGGGTGGGCGGCTGGAATGGCGTTTCGCAAGCATGGCAAGTGCCGCATTCTGATCGGAAAGGACACTCGCATCTCTGGCTATATGTTTGAATCCGCTTTGCAGGCCGGGCTATCGGCCGCAGGCGCCGATGTGTTGCTGCTCGGCCCCATGCCAACGCCAGCCGTCGCTTACCTGACCCGTACCTTTCACGCGGATGCAGGCATCGTGATTAGCGCCTCGCACAATCCACATCATGACAACGGCATCAAGTTCTTCTCCGGGCGGGGCACGAAACTTCCGGATGAGGTAGAGCTGATGATCGAGGAGCTGCTCGATACCCCGATGACCGTCGTGGAATCGGCGCAACTCGGTAAGGCGTCGCGAATCAACGATGCGGCCGGCCGTTACATCGAGTTCTGTAAGAGCAGTGTGCCGACCAGTACCGATTTCTCCGGTATGAAGATCGTGCTCGATTGTGCTCATGGGGCCACTTACAAGGTGGCTCCCAGCGTTTTTCGCGAGCTTGGGGCGGAGGTGGTGGTGATCGCCGCTCAGCCTGACGGGCTGAATATCAATGCGGATGTCGGATCGACCCACGTGGGTCAGCTGCAGAGGGCGGTTGTCGAGAATGGCGCGGACCTCGGTATCGCCTTCGACGGTGACGGCGACCGTGTGATGATGGTCGACCACACTGGTGCTCAAGTCGACGGTGACGAGCTGCTCTACATCATCGCTACCGACCTGCAGGATCGTGATCGGCTGGCGGGAGGTGTGGTTGGTACACTGATGAGCAACCTCGGGCTCGAGCTGGCGCTGAAGGCGCGTGATATCCCCTTCGTTCGCGCTAAGGTGGGTGACCGCTACGTGATGGCGGAAATGCTCGATCGCGACTGGGTGCTCGGCGGAGAGAATTCGGGGCATATTGTCTGTGCGCAGCATGTCACGACGGGCGATGCAATCATTGCCGCGCTACAGGTCGTGCTCGCACTAAGGCGTCGCGGGCAGAACCTTGCGCAGGAGCGACTGGCCTGGAGCAAGTGCCCGCAGGTCCTGATCAATGTGCGTTTCGCTGGTGACCGAGATCCGATAGCTCACCCTCAGGTTCAGGCGGTCTGTGACAGCGTCACCGAGAGAATGGCGGGTCGCGGTCGGGTGCTGTTGCGCAAGTCGGGGACTGAGCCGTTGGTGCGTGTAATGGTTGAAGGCGACGATGAAACACAGGTTCGGCGTTACGCCGAGGAACTGGCAAATGCGGTTACCGAAGTTTGTGTGTGATTGCTGCTTGCCATGTGTGTTTTCGTTGAGTACCATCTGCGCCCACTTTGACCGACGAGGTAAAGCATGCGTCGCCCACTGGTAGCTGGTAACTGGAAGATGAACGGTACCCGCGCCAGCGTCGCAGAGCTGATCGAAGCGCTTCGGCAGCAGGAGATTCCGGCTGCTGTAGAGGTGGCGGTGTTTCCATCGAGCTTGCACCTGATGCAGGTGGTGAGCGGCCTTGACGGTAGTGTGATCGCCGTAGGTGCTCAGGACTGTGCTGTGGACGCCGGGTTCGGTGCCTTGACCGGTGAGGAGTCGGCTTCTCAGCTGGCTGATGCTGGGTCGAGTTGGGTGTTGGTTGGTCACTCGGAGCGGCGTCTGATTCTGGGCGAGAGCGACGAAGTGGTGAGTAAGAAATTTGTAGCGGCATTGGCGTGCGGAATGGCGCCTGTGCTGTGTCTGGGGGAGACGCTGGAACAGCGTCAAGCCGGCCAGACTCTTGAGATTGTTGAGCGTCAGCTGGCTTGTGTTTTGGCTGATGCCGGGGTTGAGGCTTTTGCTAGAGCGGTTGTGGCTTACGAGCCGGTCTGGGCGATAGGCACCGGGCTGACGGCGACGCCACAGCAGGCTCAAGAGGTGCATGCGGCTATTCGAGGGCAATTGTCTCGTCAGGATCAGCGTATCGCTGAAGGTGTGCGGATCTTGTACGGAGGCAGTGTAAAGGCGGAAAATTCTGCTGAGCTTTTTGGGATGCCGGATATCGATGGGGGGCTTATCGGTGGTGCCTCTCTGAAAGCGAATGATTTCGGTGCGATCTGTCGTGCCGCAGGGAACTGATCAGATGTTGCAAACTGTTGTGATTGTGGTGCATCTGCTGGTTGCTATTGGTGTGGTTGCGCTGGTTTTGTTGCAGCAAGGTAAAGGAGCTGATGCGGGTGCTTCCTTTGGTTCGGGTGCGTCGGCAACCGTGTTTGGAAGCCAAGGTTCTTCTACCTTTCTTAGTCGACTTACTGGTATACTCGCCGGCGTTTTTTTCGCGACAAGTCTCGGGTTGGCGTTCTTCGCTACCCGCCAGGCCGACCAGCTCTCTGGGGTGGGTCTGCCAGATCCGGCGGTGCTTGAAGTTCCAGTCAGCAAGCCCGTGGTAGATGATGTGCCTGTTCTGGAAAGTGCTCCATCCGCACCTGCTGCCGATGAAGTGCCTCAGATACAGGAGCAACAGTAAGGTTTTTGCCGAGGTGGTGGAATTGGTAGACACGCTACCTTGAGGTGGTAGTGGCCATAGGCTGTAGGGGTTCGAGTCCCCTCCTCGGTACCAAACAAGCAGGCCCGCAGATGCGGGCTTTCTTGTTTTCAGGGTTTAGGTTGACCTGTTTCTGGTGCGGTCGTATAATTCGTGCCCAGTTTGACGCGGGGTGGAGCAGTCTGGTAGCTCGTCGGGCTCATAACCCGAAGGTCGTTGGTTCAAATCCAGCCCCCGCAACCAGTTGATGAAAAGCCCCTGTCGAGGGGCTTTTTATTAGCTTCAAGCCAGGTCGCCGGCATTTACAGGCGATCATCAGGGATGGGCGTTTCGCCCATTTTTTATTTTTACGGCATGCACGAGGGACTTCGATGTCGAGCAAGCTAGAACAGTTGCAGGCCTTGTTGGCCCCGGTGGTCGAGGCGCTCGGCTATCAATGCTGGGGTATCGAATTCATTTCACAGGGTCGGCATTCCTTGTTGAGGGTCTATATCGATCATCCCAACGGGATTCTTGTCGATGACTGTGAAAAGGTCAGTCGTCAACTCAGCGGTATTCTCGACGTCGAAGATCCGATCAGCTCCGATTACACGCTTGAAGTGTCTTCGCCTGGTATGGATCGGCCGCTGTTCACGCTTGAACAGTACGCCGCGCACGTAGGTGAACAGGTCAAAATAAAGCTGCGCTCGCCCTTCGAGGGTCGGCGTAATTTTCAGGGTCTTCTCCGGGGGATCGAGGAGCAGGATGTAGTGGTGCTGGTTGATGATCACGAGTATCTGTTGCCGATCGATATGATCGACAAGACCAACATAATTCCCCGTTTTGAGTGAATCGCGGATCCCGCGGACCCCAATGGATTGCGAAAGGCGAGGCGTACGATGAGCAAAGAAGTACTGCTGGTTGTGGAGTCGGTATCCAACGAAAAAGGTGTACCGGCCGGTGTGATCTTTGAGGCATTGGAGCTGGCTCTGGCCACTGCTACCAAGAAACGCTTCGAAGACGAGGTGGACCTGCGGGTTGAGATCAATCGGCAGAACGGTAGCTACGAGACGTTCCGTCGCTGGACGGTAGTCGAGGAAGAAGACTTTGACGATCCGGCACACCAACTGACGGTCGACATGAAGCAGGCGAGCGAAGCTGACGCCAAGGTCGGTGACGTCTTGGAAGAAAAGATCGAGTCGATCGAGTTCGGCCGCATTGCCGCGCAAACCGCCAAGCAGGTCATCGTGCAGAAGGTCCGCGAGGCCGAGCGCGCGCAGGTCGTCGAGGCCTATCGCGATCGACTGGGAGAGATCATCTCCGGTACGGTCAAGAAGGTGACCCGGGACAGCGTCATCGTTGACTTAGGTAACAACGCCGAGGCACTGCTGGCTCGCGAAGACATCATCGCTCGTGAGACTTTCCGTGTCGGTGCGCGAGTACGTGCGCTGCTCAAGGAAATCCGTACCGAAAATCGCGGTCCGCAGCTGATTCTGTCGCGCACTGCGCCACAGATGCTGATCGAGCTGTTCCGCATCGAGGTGCCGGAGATCGCCGAAGGGCTGATCGAAGTAATGGGCGCTTCTCGTGATCCAGGCTCGCGCGCCAAGATCGCTGTTCGTTCTAAGGACAAGCGTATCGATCCGCAAGGTGCGTGCATCGGGATGCGTGGTTCTCGTGTCCAGGCCGTATCCGGTGAGATTGGCGGCGAGCGTGTCGATATCGTGCTTTGGGATGAAAACCCTGCGCAGTTCGTCATCAATGCAATGGCGCCGGCTGAAGTGGCCGCCATCATTGTCGATGAGGACGCCCATGCTATGGATATCGCGGTCGGCGAAGACAATCTGGCCCAGGCCATCGGCCGTGGCGGTCAGAATGTGAGGCTTGCCAGCCAGTTGAGCGGCTGGACGCTGAATGTAATGACTGAAGCGGATATCCAGAGCAAGCAGCAAGAAGAAACCGGCGACATCCTGCGTAGCTTCATCGAAGAGCTGGATGTTGATGAAGAGCTGGCACAGGTTCTGGTCGAGGAAGGTTTCACTTCACTCGAAGAGATCGCGTACGTCCCAATGGAGGAAATGCTCGGCATTGAAGGCTTCGACGAAGACATCGTCAATGAGCTGCGAACCCGCGCCAAGGATCGCCTGCTGACGAAAGCGATCGCAACGGAAGAGAAACTGGCAGACGCCCAGCCGGCCGAGGATTTGCTCGAGCTGGAAGGCATGAACAAGGAACTGGCGGTCGAGTTGGCAATGCGGGGAGTTATTACCCGCGAAGACCTGGCCGAGCAGTCGATTGACGACCTGCTCGACATAGACGGCATAGATCAAGAACGTGCCGGCAAGCTGATCATGGCCGCCCGAGCCCATTGGTTCGAGTAAGTAATTAGCGGCCTGAGGAGAGAGATGCATGACGCAAGTCACGGTGAAAGAACTGGCCCAGGTGGTCGACACACCGGTCGAGCGACTGCTGCAGCAGATGCGTGAGGCAGGACTGTCGCACACCAGCGCCGAGCAAGTAGTGACCGATAACGAGAAACAGGCCCTGTTGGCGCACCTCAAGAGCACTCACGGTGCCAAGGCGGACGAGCCGCGCAAGATTACCTTGCAGCGCAAGACCACAACGAAGCTGAAGGTCGGTGGCAGCAAGACCATCAGCGTGGAAGTGCGCAAGAAGAAGACGTTCGTCAAGCGTAGCCCTGACGAAATCGAGGCCGAGAAGCAGCGTGAGCTCGAAGAGCAGCGCGCGGCGGAAGAAGCTGCTCGGCAGAAAGCGGCCGAAGAAGCCCGGCTGCAAGCCGAGGAAGAGGCACGCCGTCAGGCTGAAGCAGCAAAGGCCGAAACGCCTGCGGCCGCTTCCCCTGAACCGGTTGCTGCTGTGGCTGCCGAACCCGTTCCGGCCACTGTTCCCGTTGCTCCTCCGGTCGATGAACGCAAGAAAGATGAGCCGCGTCGTCCCGATAAGGCGCGTAGCGATGATGATGAGCGTCGTGATCGCAAGCAGGCTCAGCATCGCCCGTCCTTGAAGGCGAAAGCTCCGCTGTCTCGCACTGCACGCAGCGGCGAAGACGACGCCGATGGATTCCGTCGTGGCGGGCGGGGCAAATCGAAGCTGAAAAAGCGCAACGCGCATGGCTTCCAGAGCCCAACCGGTCCGATCGTTCGTGAAGTTGCCATCGGTGAAACCATCACCGTGGGCGATCTTGCGCAGCAGATGTCGGTCAAGGCGGCGGAAGTCATCAAGTTCATGTTCAAGATGGGCACTCCGGTGACCATCAACCAGGTCCTGGATCAGGAAACTGCCCAGCTGATCGCTGAAGAGCTGGGCCACAAGGTCAAGCTGGTCAGCGACAATGCCTTGGAAGAGCAATTGGCCGAGCTGTTGAAGTTCGAAGGTGAAGCGATTACGCGTGCGCCGGTGGTGACCGTCATGGGTCACGTCGACCACGGTAAGACGTCGCTGCTCGACTATATCCGTCGCGCGAAAGTGGCTGCTGGCGAAGCGGGCGGTATCACCCAGCACATCGGCGCCTATCACGTCGAAACTGACCGCGGGATGGTTACCTTCCTCGACACGCCGGGCCACGCTGCGTTTACCGCCATGCGTGCCCGTGGTGCCCAGGCGACCGATATCGTCATCCTGGTGGTAGCGGCCGATGACGGCGTGATGCCGCAGACCGTCGAGGCGATCCAGCATGCCAAGGCTGCCGGTGTTCCGCTGGTGGTTGCGGTGAACAAGATCGACAAGCCTGGCGCTGATCTGGATCGGATTCGCAGCGAGTTGTCCGTTCACGAAGTGACATCGGAAGAGTGGGGTGGTGACACGCCATTCGTATCGGTATCCGCCAAAATGGGTACTGGTGTCGACGATCTGCTCGAAGCGGTACTGCTGCAGGCCGAGATCCTCGAACTGACGGCAACCCCGTCTGCTCCGGGGCGCGGCGTTGTGGTCGAGTCGCGACTGGACAAGGGTCGCGGGCCGGTTGCCACCGTGCTGGTTCAGGACGGCACACTCCGTCAGGGCGACATGGCGTTGGTTGGCTCCAACTATGGCCGCATCCGCGCCATGCTCGACGAGAACGGCAAGCCGATCAAGGAAGCCGGTCCGTCGATCCCGGTCGAGATTCTCGGTCTCGACGGCACGCCGGATGCTGGCGACGAGCTAAGCGTTCTGGCTGATGAGAAGAAGGCGCGTGAAGTCGCCTTGTTCCGTCAGGGCAAGTTCCGCGAAGTGAAGCTGGCCCGTGCGCATGCCGGCAAGCTGGAAAACATCTTCGAGAACATGGGGCAGGAAGAGAAGAAGACGCTCAATATCGTCCTCAAATCCGACGTCCGTGGCTCGTTGGAAGCACTGCAGGGTTCGCTCAGCGGGCTGGGTAACGATGAGGTGCAGGTGCGCGTGATCGGTGGCGGTGTCGGTGGTATCACCGAGAGCGACGCCAACCTGGCGCTGGCATCCAACGCTGTTCTGTTTGGCTTCAACGTGCGGGCCGACGCCGGTGCGCGCAAGATCGTCGAACAAGAAGGTCTGGATCTGCGCTACTACAACGTTATCTACGACATCATAGAAGACGTTAAAAAGGCCCTGACCGGCATGCTGGGCAGCGATGTTCGCGAGAACATTCTCGGTATTGCAGAGGTTCGGGACGTGTTCCGCTCACCGAAGTTTGGTGCGGTGGCTGGTTGCATGGTCACCGAAGGCATGGTGCACCGCAATCGTCCGATCCGTGTTCTGCGCGACGACGTGGTCATCTTCGAAGGCGAACTGGAATCGCTGCGTCGCTTCAAAGATGACGTTGCCGAAGTCCGCGCCGGTATGGAATGTGGTATCGCGGTGAAGAGTTACAACGACGTCAAGGCTGGCGACAAGATCGAAGTGTTCGAGAAAGTCGAAGTGGCGCGTTCGCTGTAACAACAGCTGTTAGGCAACAGACGGCAAGCATTCAGGGGCGACTCTGAGGCTTGCCGTTTGCCTTTGCAGCACAATGTTTTTTAGGCTAGCAGCTTGCTGCTCAAGGCAGATTTTATGGCCAAAGAATTCAGCCGTACCCAGCGTATCGGCGATCAGATGCAGCGTGAATTGGCACAGTTAATTCAACGTGAAGTGAAGGACCCACGCCTGGGTTTGATAACCATCACCGCAGTCGAAGTTAGCCGTGATCTGTCCCATGCCAAGATTTTCATCACGGTCATGGGCAAGGATGACGACGAAGATGCGGTCAAGGGCAATCTTCGTATCCTCAACGATGCCAGCGGTTTCCTGCGTATGCAGCTGGGCAAGGCAATGAAGCTACGTACCGTGCCACAACTGCATTTCAACTATGACGCCAGCGTGCGCCGTGGTGTCGAACTGACGTCGCTCATCGAGCGAGCGGTAGCTGAAGACCGCAAGCACAGCGACGATCTTGGAGAGTAAGGATTGGCCCAGGTAAAACGCGTACGCCGAGCTGTCAGCGGCATCATTCTTCTCGATAAACCCCGCGGTTTCACTTCCAACGCCGCCCTCCAGAAAGTCCGCTGGCTGCTCAATGCCGAGAAGGCCGGGCACACCGGCAGCCTCGACCCGCTGGCAACCGGCGTGCTGCCCTTGTGTTTTGGAGAAGCCACGAAGTTCTCCCAGTATCTGCTCGACGCCGACAAGGGTTACGAAACCGTTGCCCAGCTCGGTGTCACGACGACCACGGCCGATGCCGAGGGCGAGGTGATCGAGCGCAAGCCCGTAACGGCAACCCAAGCGGAGCTTGAGGCCCTATTGCCACAGTTTCGTGGCGACTTGCAGCAGGTTCCGCCAATGTACTCGGCACTCAAGCGTGACGGCCAGCCGCTATACAAGCTCGCTCGCGCTGGAGAGGTAGTGGAGCGTGAGCCGCGTTCTGTTACCATTGCCCGCTTGGATTTGCTGTCGTTCGAAGCGGACAGGGCACGTCTGGCTGTTGCCTGTACAAAAGGGACTTATATCCGGACCTTGGTCGAAGATATAGGTCACGCTTTAGGATGTGGCGCTCATGTGGCCGAACTGCGACGAACTCAGGCCGGACCGTTCGATTTGAGCCAGACGGTCAGTCTTGAAGAGCTTGAGCGGGTGCATGCAGAAGGTGGCGCTGAGGCCGTTGATGCCTTTCTGAAGCCGGTTGACAGCGGGCTTGAGCATTGGCCGCTACTGCAGCTCTCAGAGCACAGCGCATTTTATTGGCTGCATGGGCAGCCGGTACGCGCACCGGAAGCGCCGAAATTCGGCATGGTGCGGGTGCAGGATCACAATGGTCGCTTCATCGGAATCGGTGAAGTGAGCGAGGACGGGCGCATTGCGCCGCGTCGACTGATTCGGTCCGAGTGACCGATACGCAGCGCGCCCTGAAGGTGTGCCGCGTTACGAGGATGGCTGTTGGCAGGCACGGTCACACCTCTTTTAAAACACGGGATGCAATCCCGGCCTGTTCATAGAAGGAGCCCATCATGGCACTTAGCGTTGAAGAAAAAGCCCAGATCGTTGGCGAGTACAAGCAAGCTGAAGGCGATACCGGTTCCCCGGAAGTGCAGGTTGCCCTGCTCACCGCCAACATCAACAAGCTGCAAGGTCACTTCAAGGCCAACGGCAAAGACCACCACTCCCGTCGTGGTCTGATCCGTATGGTTAACCAGCGTCGTAAGTTGCTGGACTACCTGAAGGGCAAGGACACTACTCGTTACAGCACCCTGATCGGGCGTCTGGGTCTGCGTCGCTAAGCGATGCTGGTGCGAAGCTGAATGCAAAGCTGGAAGTGGGGTTTGCCCTGCTTCCAGCTTTTGCCTTTCAGAAGCGCACGTTTCGGACAGCGGTAGGGACGACTCCCACCCCTGCCCACAAATTTTGTGTGACATGTCCCGCGCGAGGCTGTGCCCGCGGGATGTGAGAACGATTCCCCCAAAGCAACAAAGAGAAGGAACCACCGTGAACCCGGTAATCAAGAAATTCCAATTCGGTCAATCGACCGTTACCCTCGAGACTGGCCGAATTGCTCGTCAGGCCACTGGTGCCGTATTGGTCACCGTTGATGACGATGTGACCGTGCTGGTCGCCGTCACCGGTGCCAAGACCGCCGACCCAAGCAAAGGCTTTTTCCCGCTTTCGGTCCACTACCAGGAAAAGACCTACGCAGCCGGCAAGATCCCGGGTGGCTTCTTCAAGCGTGAAGCCCGTCCATCCGAGAAGGAAACGCTGACCTCGCGTCTGATCGACCGTCCGATCCGTCCGTTGTTTCCCGAAGGCTTCCAGAACGAAGTCCAGGTGATCTGCACTGTCGTTTCGACCAGCAAGAAGACTGATCCGGACATCGCTGCCATGATCGGTACGTCGGCTGCGCTGGCGATTTCCGGCATTCCATTCAACGGTCCGATCGGCGCTGCCCGCGTCGCCTTCCATCCGGAAACCGGCTACCTGTTGAACCCGACTTACGAGCAGCTCAAGGCCTCCAGCCTGGACATGGTTGTTGCCGGTACCAAAGATGCCGTACTGATGGTCGAATCCGAAGCCAAAGAGCTGACAGAAGATCAGATGCTGGGCGCCGTACTCTTCGCTCACGACGAGTTCCAGGCCGTAGTCCAGGCCGTTACCGAGTTGGCTGCCGAAGCGGGCAAGCCGACCTGGGATTGGCAGCCGAAGGCTGAAAATACTCAGCTGCTCAGCGCTATTCGCAGCGAGTTCGGCGATGCCATTTCGCAGGCTTACACCATCACCATCAAGCAGGACCGCTATGCGCGCCTGGGTGAGCTGAAAGACCAGGTGGTTGCCAAGTTCTCCGGCGAAGAAGGCCAGCCTTCAGCCAGTGAAGTCAAAGAAGCCTTCGGCGAAATCGAATACCGCACCGTGCGCGAGAACATCGTCAACGGCAAGCCGCGTATCGATGGTCGCGACACTCGCACTGTCCGTGGCCTGAACATCGAAGTCGGTGTGCTGGACAAGACCCACGGCTCGGCACTGTTCACCCGTGGTGAAACCCAGGCCCTGGTAGTGGCTACCCTCGGCACCGCGCGTGACGCGCAGTTGCTCGATACCCTCGAAGGCGAGAAGAAAGATCCCTTCATGCTGCACTACAACTTCCCGCCGTACTCGGTGGGCGAATGTGGTCGCATGGGCGCCACTGGCCGCCGCGAAATCGGTCATGGCCGTCTGGCCCGTCGTTCCGTTTCGGCCATGCTGCCGAGCGCTGACGAGTTCCCGTACACCATTCGCGTGGTTTCCGAGATCACCGAGTCCAACGGTTCCAGCTCCATGGCTTCGGTTTGTGGTGCCTCCCTCGCACTGATGGACGCCGGTGTGCCGATGAAGGCGCCGGTTGCTGGTATCGCCATGGGTCTGGTCAAGGAGGGCGAGAAGTTCGCCGTACTGACCGACATCCTCGGTGACGAAGATCACTTGGGTGACATGGACTTCAAGGTCGCCGGTACCGCCAAGGGCGTCACTGCGCTACAGATGGATATCAAGATCCAGGGCATCACCGAAGAGATCATGGAAATCGCGCTGGGTCAGGCGCTGGAAGCACGCCTGAATATTCTCGGTCAGATGAACCAGGTCATCGGCCAATCGCGTACCGAGCTGTCGGCCAACGCACCGACCATGATTGCGATGAAGATCGATCAGGACAAGATCCGCGATGTCATCGGCAAGGGCGGCGCGACCATTCGCGGCATCTGTGAAGAGACCAAAGCCTCGATCGATATCGAGGACGATGGTTCGATCAAGATCTTCGGCGAAACCAAGGAAGCGGCCGAGGCGGCCAGGCAGCGCGTTCTGGGTATCACTGCCGAGGCTGAGATCGGCAAGATCTACGTCGGCAAGGTTGAGCGCATTGTCGACTTCGGTGCCTTCGTTAACATCCTGCCGGGTAAGGATGGTCTGGTGCACATCTCGATGCTGAGCGATCAGCGCGTCGAGAAGGTCACCGACGTACTCAAGGAAGGTCAGGAAGTGAAGGTACTGGTGTTGGACGTCGACAACCGCGGCCGTATCAAGCTGTCGATCAAGGATGTGGCTGCTGCCGAAGCATCTGGCGCATAAACGTCCCAGCGACATGAAGAGCCCTTCGGGGCTCTTTTTTTTGCGCGGCGAAATGCAGTCAGGTCTATGAGTACGTGAGATGTATTGCAGTCTGCACGCTTCGCTTGAGCAAAAACATGCAGAGTGCTAGTGGCAGAGCGGCACTACCTGTTTTTATGTCTTTGAATCTTAACGGAATTTATAAATCAGTCGCTTGGCATGCCGCTTGCCATCTATTAGTTGAACCTGCGGTAGGGCTATGCCGCAGCTACTATGAGAAACAGGAGTACCACTCATGAACAAGATCCAGACCTCTATTACTGCTGCTGCCGTTGCAACTGCCTTGAGCTTGCCGCTTGCAGGCGCTGCATTCGCCGAAACCACATCAGCGTTTGACGAGCCCCAATCAATGATGTTGGCTGCCAGCGACACCATGGACGCCGCTGAGCACACCGCAGACGAAGCGGGCGAGGCAATGTCCGACACCTGGATCACGACCAAGGTCAAATCTGCTCTGCTGGCTGGCGACTCGACTCCAGGCATGCAGATTGAAGTGGAAACCAAGAACGGTGTCGTCTCCCTGTCTGGAACTGTGGCCACTGAGGCGCAACGCGAGATGGCCATCGATAAGGCCAAAACCATCGAGGGCGTCAAGGACGTCTCTGCAGACGGCCTGAAAGCGGTGGATTAACCCGCTCGGGTAACACTGGAACCCGCTGCTTGCAGCGGGTTTTTATTGCCGGTCAGCCTCGTTCGCTATCTATGTTGCTGAGGCGATTACCCTCGAAGCGTAAAAAATGATACATGCCGTTGGTGGGGCCATACGTCCATTCTTCAATCTGGACCTCGTGGACAAAACCATATTCGTCTACCAGCTCCCTATAACCGGTCAGTGCACGGCTCGTTGGTTCACCGCATTTGGCCTGGACCTCGGCTGTCGAGTCTCGCAGGCTGACCAGCTTGCTTGCGCAACGGAATGTGGAGGACGCCTGTGCGTGAGGTACGCAGAGTGCGAAGGTAAGCACAGCCAGCACGGCTCTGTTTCGCATGGTGACTCCCAGAGGTCAGTTCGCGCGACTGGTTTCAATACGTACCAGTCGGTTTCCCTCGAAGATGAGGATGCTGAATATGCCATTGTTGGGGCCGTATACCCATTCCTCGCGCATCATTTCGCGGCGATGGTTTGGTCCCAAGGTGTAGCCCACCAACTCTCGCTGTACCGGTTCGCCACATTTGCGCTCCACTTCGAAGGCACGGTCGCCTGTGCTGATCAGATTGCTTCCACAGCGGAGGGTGTCTGCCCCGACTAGCGGGCTCAACAGGCCGACCGTTAGAACGCAGCCTATGTCTGAAAGGCGCCTGCCTGTCCGTTTCATTCCGCCTCCAGATGCAGGACCGTAGGGACTTCGGCGCCCTGGACAGTCTGGGCAATACCTGTATCGAGCAGGTACACCCTGTCTGCACTCAGCCCGGCGTTGTCGACCAGATAATCCTTGATGCTGGCGGCGCGCGCACGGCTGAGGCGTCGCAGAAGCGCCGTGCTGCTCTCACGGCTGCTGAGAATCGCCTGCCGCAGCTGGAGCGCTCGGGCTTCTTCGTCGAGACTTTGCCATTCGGTGGGTGGCTGCTGTTGCAGACGGCTGCGATAGATGCCTTCCAACATCGCGGTTTTTTCGTCTTCGCCGATTTCGAGCATTGATGGATCAGCGGGCACGGTGTCACCACGTCGCTGCAAGACCTTATACCAGGTCTGCTGATACTCACGCTCCAGCCATTGCTCGGCCAGTAGTGGGCCGTCCACGGCCGGCGCGCTCATGCCTTCGATCTCAAGCCTTAATACCGGGCGCTCCTTGAGTGCACCCGCGAGCGTGTCTAGGTTGCTGCGTGCAGCACTGTCCAATTCGCTGCTACCTGGCGAAAAAAGGATTTGGCTGAGGTCAGTCTGGTCTCCACCAACGAGCCCGCCGAGAAACTTGAACGGTGCCTTGGCTGCCCGGACTACCAGATTGCGCAGGGTTTGCCAGATGATGGGAACCACGTCGAACTGCGGATTCTTGAGATCGCCCTGAACCGGAATCTTCAGTGCGATGGTGCCGCTACTGTCCTTCAGCAGCGCCACTGCAAGGCGTACCGGCAGGTCGACGGCCTGTTCGCTGTCGACCCGTTCGCCGAGCTGCAACTGCTCCAGCACCACTTCGTTCTCGGCATTCAGCTGACCTTGCTGGATGCGGTAATGCAGATCCAGATTGAGGCGGCCCTTGCGGATGCGGTAGCCGGCAAACTTGGCGGAATAGGGCGAGAGCGTGGTCAGTTCGACCTGCTTGAAGCGGGTCGTGATATCGAGGCTCTGGAGCGGTTCGAAGGGTGTCAGGCTGCCTTCGATACTCACGGGTGCGTAGCGGTCAACCTTACCCTTTACGTCGACGCTGGCAGCGATGTGCTGGCGATTATCGAGGGTGCCGATGCTACCCGCGAGATCCTGAATGGCAGTGATGAACGGCGGGCGCAGACTCATGTCAGCGAAGTTGGCCGAACCGTCGGCTAGCTCAATCCCGCCGATCCGTAATGCGAAGGGCACGTCAGGCTCATCTGGCGATGCGGATGTTTGGGAAGGAGGCGCCTCTTGACCGGGCTTAGCGGCGGGCTTGTCCACCAGCAGGTCATTGATGTTGGTGGTCAGGTCCGGGTTGATGATGAAGCGTGCATAGGGTTGGCTCAGGTCGATCTTGCCGATCTGCAGCTCGTTGGGGTGGTTATAGTCCAGGCCGCTGATCTGTAGCGACTGCCATTTCAACAGGTCCCGATCCTGAATGGTGTCCAGTGTATGAAGCTGCGTGATTTCGGCGGAACCGCCGATATGAAATGCCAACGGCTCGACGCCCTTCAGTTCGACTGCAAGATCGCTCGCCAGCAGCCCGCTGCGTAACTCCAGGTGAACGAATGGCGACAGGTAGGGCTGCGCCAGGCGCAAGTCGATACCTGACAGCGTCACGTCGAAACGTCCCTGCATTGGCGTCAGCATCAGTTGGCCTTCGGCGAGCAGCGAGCCTTGTTTGCCGACCTCGGTCGTCAATTTGAGATCCACTGGAGACGTGCCGCGGCTGTCGAAGTTGCGCAGGTCCAGATCGAGCGGGCCAAGCTCCAGTTCGACGTTCGGCTCCGGAACCTTGTCCGCCAGGTGCAGCTGATAATCACGCAGTTCAGCGTCACGTAGGACGATCCGCCAAGGTTGCGTGGAGGTATCGCCTTTCTGCGCTGGCCGGGGCTCGCCTTGCGTCGGTTCTTTGCCGGTCTCGGTTGGCTGCGGCTGCGGCTGCGGCTGCGGTTCTGCTTTGCCTGCAACCAGGCGCTGCCAATTGAGCTGGCCGTCAGGCTCGCGGATCAGCCAGCTTTCCAGTGCGTGACTGCGCACCTGGCCAAGGGTCACCTGGCGTTTCTGCAAGTCCACCGAAGTCTGAGCAAGTTCTGCCTGCTTCAAACGAAGCAGCGGTTGGCCTGCGAGACTGTCGATACTCAGCGATGCCAGGGCGGCGCTGGCGTCGCTCAATTGCAGTGAAGTGCCGGTGCTGAGGTCGAGCTGGTACGCCGTCTTCAGGCTCAGCTTCCCGTCGTTGAGCGCGAGCGGCACCATATCGCGGACATAAGGCCAGAAGGTTTTCAGGGTCAGCCCATCGATCTCAAGCTGGCCGGTTGAAGTGATAGGCGAGAGGTTGAGCTGGCCTTTCCATTCGAGACGTGACCCGTCCGGGCCCTTGGCAACCAGAACGGCATCAGCCGCGTCGTCCGAGCGGGTCGCAAAATTAAGCAGCTCGAAATCCAGCGAGTCGAGCAAGAAGTCGATCGGTTCCTCGGTCCGCTGGTCGGCGAAGTGAATCCGTCCGCTGGCCAGTTTCAGGCGATCGATGCGCAGGGCGAGGGGCTCGGAATCCTCTTCGGCTACATTTTCTTTCGGAGGTAGCTCGAATAGCTCGGTCAGGTTCAGCTTGCCGTCGATGTCAAACAGGACTTCGGCATTCGGGCCGATGAGCTCGATATCCGAAAGGTGCAGGGCGCGACTCCACAGGCTGTCCCATTCGACATCGACAAATAACCGTTCGAACGCCAGTTGCTCGGCGTCCGGCTCGCCCATGTGCAGGTTGTAGAGCCGCCATTCCAGAGTGAACGGGTTGAGCTCAATCCGCTCAAGGCGAGCCGGTACCGTTGCGTAATGCGCGAGCTGCTGGTTGACGATGCGCTGCGCCACTCCGGGCAGGATCAGAAAACCGAGCAGGCAATAAACGATCAGGGCGGTCATCAAACCGATGAACACGCGCTTCAATCCGTTGGGCATGCGGACCTACCTTCCAGGCGATGAACTGCCTTGGAGTATGGCATGACACGCGGGTTCCTCCTGCGCGAGGGCGCGCGCGCTACCTCACAACTGGAGCATCAGCACCTTGAGCGGCGGCTTGCTGTCCATGGAGGGAAAATCCGCCGCCGGTGGCAGCACCTGACAGTCGCGAATTGGCCGCCCGGCCTTTGTTGCGCAGCGCAGGACCTGATCCCGCCAGTCGTCGAGGTCGACCTTCGCCAGGTTGTTGCAGCAGATCAGCACGCCGTCCTCAGCGGTTGCGAGCAGCGCCGGTTTGAGCAGGCTTTGATAGTCGCGCAACAGATCCACCGTTCCGAACGCGCTCTTCGACCAGGCGGGCGGGTCGAGCAACACCAGGTCGAACTGCTGCGGTGAAAGACGCGGATAATCCGGCAGAGAGCGGCCACGCCGCTGCGGGATCGGCATGTCGGCGAGCTGGCGGATTGCGGGAAAGTAGTCCGACTGGATGAACTGCATCGGTGCCAGTTCCGGATTGAGCATGCCGTTTTCGCGGCCAACTGCGAGGTTGCTTTCGGCGAAATCCAGATTAACGACCTCGCGCGCGCCGCCCGCGGCTGCGCAGAGACCCGCGCCGCAGGTGTAGGCGAAGAGATTGAGCACCGACCTGCCGGCGCTGTTGGCCTTGATCCAGCCGCGCACATTGCGCAGGTCCAGAAACAGCAGTGGGTCCTGGCCGCTATGGCGCGCCCGGACACGGTAGTTCAGGCCCCACTCCTGACCGATCAGGTCTTCCAGCGCTGCCGGGTCGGCGCAGTAGACCGGGTCGCTGCGGTCGATGCGCGAGTTGCCCTGGGAACGATCGTTATAGGCGAGTAACAGGCGAGTACCCAGGTTCGTGCTGGTCTGCTCATGCAGGGCCAGCAAGGCGTCACGTTCGAGCGCTTGATGGAAGCTCTGTACCAGTAGCAGCGGACCGTAACGGTCGACGGTGAGACCGGGTAAGCCCTCCTGGCTGCCGTGGAATAACCGGTAACAGTCGGTGGCCTGATGGTGCAGCTCGGAGATCAGTGCTTCGCGATTGAGGTAGGCGGCGCGCAGCGCCTTTTCGAGAGAGGGCATGCGCGGCGACTCGGGAAAGAGGGCCACGCAGTTTATCGGAAATTGCCGGTAATTGGCCGGCGGGCTGCCTGTCGGTCAGCGTTCGATTGCCAGCGCGACGCCCTGACCGCCACCGATGCATAGCGTCGCCAATCCTTTATGGACGTCGCGGCGGATCATCTCATACAGCAAGGTCACCAGGATGCGGCAACCCGATGCGCCGATTGGGTGGCCAATCGCGATGGCGCCGCCGTTGACGTTAACCTTATTCGCGTTCCAGCCCAGTTCCTGGCCAACCGCTAGCGCTTGTGCCGCAAAAGCTTCGTTGGCTTCGATCAGGTCGAGCTCATCAAGCGTCCAGCCGGCCTTATCCAGGCAGCGACGGGTAGCCGATACCGGGGCGATGCCCATGATTGCGGGGTCGACACCCGCGTTGGCGTAGCTGGCGATGCGAGCCATCACCGGTAAGCCAAGCGCCCTGGCTTTCTCGGCGCTCATCAGCAACACGGCGGCGGCACCGTCGTTAAGGCTGGAGGCGTTACCGGCCGTTACGCTGCCGTCTTTCTTGAAGGCTGGTTTGAGCTTGGCCAGGCTTTCTGCCGTGGTGCCGGCCCGCGGCTGCTCATCGGTGTCAAAAACCAGCGGCTCGCCCTTGCGCTGCGGAATCTCGACAGGCGTGATTTCGTCGCGTAGGCGTCCGGCTTCGATGGCGGCAATGGCCTTTTGCTGGGAGGACGCAGCGAACGCGTCCTGCGCTTCACGCGTGACACCGTACTTGTCCACCAGATTTTCGGCTGTGATGCCCATGTGGTAATCGTTGAACGCATCCCACAAGCCGTCCTGAATCATGCTGTCGACCAGCTTGCCGTGACCCATGCGCAAGCCGGTGCGGGCGGCGGGCATGACGTAGGGCGCCAGGCTCATGTTCTCCATGCCGCCGGCAATCACCACCTCGGCATCGCCACAGCGGATCGCCTGTGCGGCGAGGTGCAGCGCTTTCAGGCCGGAGCCGCAGACCTTGTTCAGGGTCATCGCCGGTACTGCATGGGGCAGCCCGGCGTTCATGGCCGCCTGTCTCGCCGGGTTCTGCCCGGCACCTGCGGTCAGAACCTGGCCGAGGATCACTTCGTCGACCTCCGCGGCATCGATCCCGCTCTGCTGGAGAAGCTGGCGAATCACCGCGGCGCCCAGTTCAACGGCAGGAATGTTGGCCAGTGCGCCCTGAAAGCTGCCAACAGCGGTGCGAGTGGCTGCGACGATGATGACGTCTTGCATGATCTTTAACCTCGAGAAAGGTGCGGGCTCCGCGGGGCGCTCATGGTGGCACAGGCCGAAAGGTGGCTCCAGGTGCGGAACCTGCCGGTCACGCTAGCGTAAGGGCAGGCCCATGCGGCGGCGCGCGCGGTGCACCGAACCGCTGCGCACGGCCCAGCGTAGCACCGGTGCGGTTCGCCGGACGGCCATTCGTATCAGCTGTTTTTCACGGTCGGTCTGGCTGAGATCGAGCATGCCGCTGGCCCAGTCTGGCAACAGATCGACGCCCGCGCGCATCATCAGCGCGCCAAACGGCTTGGCGAGGCGGCTCGGGGCTGGCGCTTCGAACAGGATGCGTACGATTTCCCGTGAGCGCTCGTCGTAGTGCAACTGAGGTCGGATCACCTCAAGGTAGTCGTCCACTTCCTGCCGCGAATGCGGCACATGCCGGGCACCGAGTGCTTCGGCGATGCGCGCCACTTCACCGTAGTAACGATCCTGCTCCGGGCCTGGCAACGCCGGGTTGAGGTAACGCAGGTGCGCCTTGAGAAAGCTGCTGACTTCGGCCACGTGCACCCAGGTCAAAAGGTCCGGGTCGTACGCGGCATAAGGGCGGCCGTCCGGCGCATGCCCGGTGACCTTGAGGTGAATGGCCCGGACCCGTTCGATCAGCCGCTGCGCATCGGCCTGACTGCCAAAGGTGGTGGCCGAGATGAACTGGCCGGTGCGGCGCAGACGGCCGAGCAGGTCGTCGCGAAAGTTCGAGTGGTCCCAGACGCCGGCCAAGGCGAGCGGATGCAGGGCCTGCAACAGCAGAGCAGAGATACCGCCCACCAGCATTGAGGTGAAGTCGCCGTGCACGCGCCAGCAGACCGACTCCGGGCCGAACAGGCCGGGGTCGCCCGGCGGGTTTTCGTAGTCGACACCGCCGATGGCCAGACCGGTAAGGCTGAGTACCTGCGATTCGATATGACGGCGGATGATTTCCAAAAGGCGTTGTCTGGCGTGACTGGAAACTCGGATGTTACCCGAAGCACAGGGGTTACCCGGACCTGGCCGATTAGTGAACTACCCAGACGCGTGAATCATCAGAAATGTTGCGGAAAAGGTGCGCCGGACAGCGACCAGGCACTGTCCGGCTCTGCACCTCGATCAGCCGCGGTGGCGACCGCGGAAAAAGTCGATCAGTCCCTGGGTCGAGGCGTCTTCGGCGGGTTGCCCGTCGAAGCTGGTCATCTGGCCGTAGACGGCTTTGCCGAGGTCTTTGCCAAGCTCCACGCCCCACTGGTCAAAGGAGTTGATGCCCCAGATCACGCCCTGAACAAAGACCTTGTGTTCGTACAAGGCGATCAGCGCGCCGAGACGGCCGGGGCTGATGGTTTCCATGACCACGGTGTTGCTTGGCCGGTTGCCGGGAATGACCTTATGCGGGGCCAGGCGCTGGACTTCGGCTTCGTTCATACCCTTTGCTCGCAGCTCGGCTTCGGCCTCTTCGCGCGTCTTGCCGCGCATCAACGCCTGGCTCTGTGACAGGCAGTTGGCGTAGAGCCACTCATGGTGATCGGCAACCGGATTGTGGCTGACCACCGGCACGATGAAATCCGCGGGGATCAGTGGGGTGCCCTGGTGCAGCAACTGATGGTAGGCGTGCTGACCGTTGGCACCGACGCCACCCCATATCACCGGGCCTGTGGTGCAGGAAACCGGCGTGCCGTCCTGGCGCACGCTCTTGCCATTGGACTCCATGTCCATCTGCTGCAGGTGTTTGACGAAATTGCGCAGGTAGTGGTCGTAGGGCAGGAAGGCGTAGCTCTGCGCGTCCCAGAAATTGTGATACCAGATGCCCAGCATCGCCAGCAGGACTGGCATGTTGCTTTCGAACGGCTCGTTGAGGAAGTGCTGGTCCATGCTGTAGGCGCCGGAGAGCAAATCCTTGAAATTGGACATGCCAATGGCTAGCGCAATCGGCAGGCCGATTGCTGACCACAGCGAATAGCGGCCGCCGACCCAGTCCCACATCGGGAAGATGTTCTTCTCGCGGATGCCGAATTCGACGGCTGCCTTTTTGTTACTGGTTACCGCAATGAAGTGACGATAAAGCTTCTCTTCGGTACCGCCCTTGCCCAGATACCAGCTGCGTGCGGCCTGAGCGTTCTTCAGCGTCTCGAGGGTGCCGAAGGTCTTGCTGGAAATGATGAACAGGGTCGTTTCGACATTCAGCTTGGCGGTGACTTCACGGAACTCGCTGCCGTCGATGTTCGCCAGATAATGGGTGCGCACGCCGTGCTGGGTGAACGGCAACAGCGCTTCGGAGACCAGTTGCGGGCCAAGGAACGAGCCGCCGATACCGATGTTCACCACGTCGGTGATGGTTTTGTCGCTGAAGCCGCGCCAGAGGTTGTTATGGATGCGGGTCACGATGTCGGTCATCTGAGCCAAAGCCGCATGCACATCACGTATGACATTCTGCCCATCGACCATGACTGACTCGCCCATGGGTCGGCGTAGCGCGGTATGCAGCACCGGGCGGTTTTCAGAGGCGTTGATCCGCTCGCCTTCGAACATGGCGCGGGCGGCCTGCTCAACGCCAGCCTCGCGGGCCAGGTTCACCAGGAGGGTGCGGGTCTCGGGAGTGATCAGGTTCTTCGAGTAATCGAGAAACAGGCCGCAGCAGGAAACCGACAGGTCATCGAAGCGCGTCGGGTCGGCCTTGAATGCCTCGCGCATACTGAAGTTCTGCATGGCCAGACGGTGTTCTTCCAAGGCCTTCCAGGATGGCAGGCCGGTGGCATCGAGAGGGTGCTGGTAGTAGCTCATGGTTGTGCGGCTTCCTTTGCTTTGGCGGACTGTCTGCGGCGCTGCGATTCGTTCGGACAGTCATTCGATCATGCGGGCACGCTGGCATTCGTCCTGAATGCGACAGGCGTGTTCCGCTGCGGCTGAACCGCAACGGCGACCGTGCATCCTGCACCGTCGAGACTGGTCTGACTGGCAAAAACCTGCGGCGTTCCGAAGCGTTGCGCTCGGAGTGCCGATAGCGACCAGAACACGGCGACCATTGCAGATTTATGTCGCCAGGGAAATCCATTGCGCACAAAAAAGCCCGCATCAGCTCGGTAATGCGGGCTTTCGAACACCAGTGCCGAATTCAGGCGACCTGAACCGGGATCGCGTTGCTGGTGTGACTAAGGTCGCCGTCGGCGCCCATATACAGAACGTGTGGTTTGAAACTGGCCAGTTCGGCTTCGCTGTAATGAGCGTAAGCGCAGATGATCACCCGATGACCCACACCGGCCTTGTGCGCTGCGGCACCGTTGACCGAAATGATCTTCGAACCTTCCTCACCGCGGATGGCGTAGGTAGTGAAGCGCTCACCGTTGTCGACGTTATAGATCTGGATCTGCTCGTATTCGCGAATGCCGGCGAGGTCCAGCCAGTCACCGTCGATGGCGCAGGAACCTTCGTAATCCAGAACCGAGTGGGTCACCTGGGCGCGGTGCAGTTTAGCCTTGAGCATGATGGCGTGCATGGCGGGGTCCTCCGGGGGGCGCAAGCGGCGCAGAGTGTGCCCGAACCCTCAAATGTGTTCAAGAGTGAGGGCCGGGCGGGTTAGGCCAATGGTCGGCGGTATCAGGCCGTCGTCCGCGAGATGTCTACCAGCAGGTTATCCAGCAACCGGGTCTTGCCGAGATAGGCCGCGGCGAGAATCACCAACTCGCGGCTGTCGGCTGTGACCGGGCTGAGATCCAGTGCGTTACGAACTTCCAGGTAGTCGGGGCGCAGGCCGGCGGTCTGCAGTTGCTGATGACCGGAAGCAAGCAGCGCCGGGTAGTCGCGCTCACCGTTGCGTATGGCATCGGCCAGTTGCTGCAGGGTGCGAAAGAGCACGGGTGCGGTGCTGCGCTGGTCGGCGGTGAGGTAACCGTTGCGTGAGGACAGCGCCAGACCATCTTCAGCCCGCACGATGGGTTCGCCGATGATCTGCACCGGCATATTCAAGTCGCGGACCATGGTGCGAATGACCGCCAGCTGTTGGAAATCCTTCTGACCGAAGACCGCGAGGTCGGGCAGTACCATGTTGAATAGCTTGCTCACAACGGTAGAGACGCCATCGAAATGGCCTGGACGGCTGCCGCCACAGAGCCCCTCGGATACGCCTGGTACACGAACGATGGTTTGCGACGCCTGACCGTGCGGGTACATCTCCTCGACGCTGGGTGCGAACAGCAGGTGGCAACCGGCCTCGAACAGCTTTTCCTGGTCGGCCGTCAGTGTTCGCGGGTAGCTGGCGAGGTCCTCATTGGGGCCGAACTGCAGCGGGTTGACGAAGATGCTGGCAACCACGAAGTCGGCGCGCTGGCCGGCCTTCTTGATCAGTGCAACGTGGCCGGCATGCAGGTTGCCCATGGTCGGCACGAAGCCGATGCGCTTGCCTTCGCCGCGTGCGCGGGTCACCGCAGCGCGCAGGTCAGCAATGGTCTTTACCACGTTCATGCAGAGAACCCATGTTCGGCAGCAGGAAATTCAGCCGACTTCACCGCCTGGACGTAGGCGGCGATGGCCGTGGGGATATCGCCATGTTCACGCATGAAATTCTTGACGAACTTCGGCGCTCGGCCAGTCAGCGACAGGCCAAGCATGTCGTGCAGAACCAGTACCTGACCATCGGTGGCGCTACCGGCGCCAATACCTATTACCGGCACCGTTACGGCCTGGGTAATACGTGCGGCCAACTCGCTCGGCACGCATTCGAGCAGCAGCATGGCCGCGCCTGCATCCTCAAGCGCCTTGGCATCGGCAATCATCTGTTGCGCCTGCGCTTCCTGGCGCCCCTGAACCTTGTACCCACCGAATATGTTGACAGCCTGCGGTGTGAGGCCCATGTGCGCACATACCGGGATGCCGCGCTCGGCCAGCACGCGAATGGATTCGGCCAGCCAAGCAGTGCCCTCGACCTTGATCATGTGGGCCCCGGCCTTCATCAAGATGGCGGAATTGTTCAGGGTCTGTTCTATGGTTGCGTTAGCCATGAACGGCAAATCAGCGACGATCATGGCGCCGCGGTTGCCGCGTTTGACGCATGCCGTGTGGTAGGCCATCTCTTCGACGGTCACCGGCAGGGTGCTGTCGTGACCTTGCAGGACCATGCCCAGGGAGTCGCCGATAAGCAGCATCTCGACCCCGGCTTCGCAGGCTGTCTTGGCGAAGGTGGCGTCATAGCAGGTCAGCATGACGATTTTCTCGCCTTTCTGCTTGAGGCCTTGCAGGGTGGTCAGGGTTACGTCTGGCATGAATGCCGTCCTCCTAAAGCCTCTCGGGGATCACGGTTGCAGGCGGAGCGTCAGGGTTACCCCGTTTCGATGCGTGCCGGCAGAGGGCGCTTATAGTCCAGATGGCGGCGAGCTAAGTCAATCTCGAGTGTTACCCGCACGTTACACCTGTTACCCGGCGGTTACAGCGGTTCGCTGAGCCGCTCCAGACCCTCATAAGGGCAGGCGGCAAGCAGCTCGGCAAGCGTGCGGCTATCGGCTAGCTGCAGATCTTCCGGGGCTATCTCCGCAAGCGGGTAGAGAACGAAGGCTCTGGCATGCATGTGGTAGTGCGGTACCGTCAGGCGCGAGTCGCTGATCAGACGATCGCCGAACAGTAAGATGTCCAGATCCAGCGTGCGCGGACCCCAGCGTTCGGCTTTGCGCTGACGGCCTTGGGCCAGCTCAATGGTGTGAAGTGCATCGAGCAGGGCCTGCGGCGGCAATGATGTGTCCAGCGCGGCAACGGCGTTGTGGTAGCGCGGCTGATCTGGCGGTCCAAGTGGGTCGCTGAGATAAAGCGAAGAAACAGCGGCGAGACGTGTGTCGGGAATCCTGGCCAGGGCGTCGAGTGCGCTGCGCAGCTGCTGGTGAGGTTCGGCCAGGTTGCTGCCCAGGCCGATGTAAACCCTTTCCATCTAGTCGGCAGACGCCGGTGCGTTTTCATTCGGGCCGCGCTTGCGGCGATTGCTACGACGACGTTTGCGAGGGGCGCCGCTGCCGTCGTCCTTATTGCTCAGGCCTCGAATCATGTTGCGCCGCTCGCTTTCGCTGGCTTCCTGGTAGTCGGTCCACCAGTCGCCCAGGCCGTCGGTTTTTTCGCCGGCACTCTCACGCAGCAGTAGGAAGTCGTAGCCGGCACGGAAGCGCGGATTCTCCAGTAGCTGATCCGCACGACGCCCCTGGCGGCGCGGCAGGCGTTCCTGCATGTCCCAGATTTCGCGCATGGGCATGGTGAAACGCTTGGGAATCGCGGTGCGCTGGCACTGCTCCCATATGAGGTCGTGTGCCGCTTCCTGCATGGCAGGGATTGGCGGCAGGCCACGGGCCTGAACCTCGGCAACGCGCGCTGGCAAGGCCGGCCAGAGCAAGGCTGCGAACAGGAATGCCGGGGTGACTGGCTTGCCTTGAGCGATGCGCAGATCAGTATTGGCCAGGGCGTTGCGGATCAGCGTGCCGGCGTACTCGGGGTTGTCTTCCAGTGCATCGGCACTGGCCGGGAAAAGCGGCGCGAACAGGTCGTACTCAAGCAGCAATTCGAAGGTGCGTTCGGCTTTGCCGCTCAGGAACAGCTTGATGATTTCGTCAAACAGGCGGGCAGACGGCACGTCGTTCAGCAGGTCGGCAAGGTCGGCAATCGGCTCGGCGCTGTGCTTTTCGATCTCGAAACCAAGCTTGGCAACGAAGCGGATCGCGCGGAGCATGCGCACCGGATCTTCCTGATAGCGCTGCTCCGGGTCGCCAATCAGGCGGATCAGCCGGTTGCGGATGTCGTGCACGCCGTGGGTGTGGTCGAGAATTCGCTCGCTAGACGGGTCGTAGTACAGCGCATTGATGGTGAAGTCGCGGCGCTGCGCATCGTCTTCCAGCGTGCCATAGATGTTGTCGCGCAGGATTCGTCCGCTTTCGTTGCGCGCCGCAAGATGACTGTCTTCCTCGTCGTCCGCCTCGGGATGGTTGGCGCGGAAGGTCGCAACTTCGATGATCTCGCGACCGAAATGCACATGGACCAGCTTGAAGCGGCGCCCGATGACACGGGCATTGCGAAACTCGGCGCGTACCTGTTCGGGCGTGGCGCTGGTGGCCACATCGTAGTCCTTGGGTTCCAGATCCAGCAGCAGATCGCGGACGCATCCGCCTACGACATAAGCCTCGTATCCGGCATGCTGGAGTCGCTCGACGACGCTGACCGCGTGTCGGCTGAGATCGTTGCGGTGTAGCGAATGCTGCCGGCTGGACAGTATTTCGGGGGTGCGACGAGGATGCGGGAGTCGGCGCAGGGGAAGACGAAAAGACTGGAACAGCTTTTTCAGCATGAGAGGCACTGTGTGGCGAAATGACAGGGTGGCGAGGCGAATAGCCACGAAACTGGCGTGGATTCTAGCACCGGGAGCAGGGATGGTGAACGAAGCGCGGAGAGGTGTCAAAGCGCGGCCGGGGCCAGAAAGCACTAGGGGGAGCCGAAGCTCCCCCTTTAAATGATGTCGCGTGCTTTGTTGTTATTAGTATTTCGGGCGTGTTGTTTTTGTTTGATCACCCGTTCCCTTCAGCTATCGCGTCCGGGAGTCGCTCCTACGTTGGGAGCAAAGAGCAAACGGATTTCTTTGGTCGCTGATTTACCATCGATCATTCGATCCAACCAGTTCAGGCGCTGCTAATGCAGTTTTTGTTATTCTCAGCCTGGTCGTGGGGCAAAACCCCATCTGGCACTTCCTCTCCAAAAGAATCAGTTAGCTACGTCTCTGCCTTATTGTCTTTATTTTGCTAGAGCCGGTACGTCTTGTTCTTATTGTGGGTCTGCTTGTTATTGTTGTTGTGCCAGATATAAAGCATTCGCCGTGCCAGTTTTTGAAATCTGTTTAAAATCAACCACTTACAATTTTATGCCGTAGATTTTTCTGGAAGATCTGTCGAGTCCGTTACCGATGAACCCGCATTTTGTTACGTGTCGGTAGTGGCGGTAACAGCCCGCTACCCAGCCGTGGCCGATTTGCGCCGTGGTATCCCGAGCCGTTGACGACGCTCCCACAGGCACTTGCGGCTGATGCCCAATTTGCGTGCGAGCTCGGTCTCGGTCATGTGATCCTGATGCTCAAGCACGAAGTGCTGAAAGTAGTCCTCCAGAGAAAGATCCTCGGTCGGCTCATTGCTGACAGCGGAACCTAGCGGAACACCGGGTTCATCGAAATCCTCATCAAGGGGGTCGAGCTCAATATCGATACCCAGCAGCTCAGCGCTGATCTCCTCGCTCTCACTGAGGATCGCGGCCCGCTCGATGGCATTTTCCAGTTCGCGTACGTTGCCGGGCCAGCTGTACTGCCGCACGGCCTGCTCAGCCTCGCGGGAGAAGTGCAAGCCATCGTTGCCTATGCGTTCGTTCTGGCGTGCCAGGAACGCCTTGGCGATCTCCAGCACGTCAGCGCCACGCTCGCGCAGCGGCGGCAGCTTCAAGGCGATCACATGCAGCCGGTAATAGAGGTCTTCACGAAATTGCCCGTTCTTGGCCAGCGTCTTCAGGTCACGGTGGGTCGCGGCGACCAGGCGCACATCGACTTTTTGCGACTGGGTAGAGCCTACTCGCCGGATTTCGCCTTCCTGCAAAACGCGTAACAGCCGTGCCTGTGCCTCCAGCGGTAGCTCACCGATTTCATCGAGGAACAGGGTGCCGCCATCCGCGGCTTCGACCAGACCGGCGCGGCCGGCACTGGCGCCGGTAAAGGCACCCTTCTCGTGACCGAAGAGTTCGGATTCGATCAGGGTTTCCGGGATGGCGGCGCAGTTGACCGAAATCATCGGCGCCTTGGCACGCCGCGAAAGGTTATGCAGCGCACGGGCGACAAGCTCTTTACCAGTACCCGATTCGCCTTGGATCAGCACATTGGAATCGGTCGGGGCGACCTTGCGGATCTTGCCGAACAAATCCTGCATCGGGCCACAGCGACCGATAATGCCAAGCTCTCCGTTGACCGAGTCGTCGCTCGTTGCGCCCGCAGCGGGCGCGGCGCTGCGTGACGGCTCGGCCGGCGCTGAAGCAACCTGCTGCCGATCATGAAGAATGCGCGCTACGGTCTGCAGCATCTCGTCGTGGTCAAAAGGCTTGGCGATGTAATCCACTGCGCCCATTTTCATCGAGTCGACCGCCGAGCGCAGGCTGGCGTAGCTGGTCATGATCAGCACGGGCGTGCCTTCGGCCAGCTTGATCAGCTCGGTGCCGGGCGTCCCCGGGAGGCGCAAGTCGCTGACGATGAGGTCGAAGGACGGAATGCTGAAGCGCTCCTGTGCCTCCTGCACCGAGCCGGCTTCGCTGACTTCGTACTGGTTGCGCTCGAGCAGTCGGCGCAGGGCGGAGCGGATAATGGTTTCGTCTTCGACGATCAGAATATGGGACATCAGTACTCTCTCGACGGTCTGAAGGCGGCTGCACATGGCTGGGAAACGGCGCTGAAGAAGGCGCGGTCCCTGTCCTGTGCAAGCCGCCGCGGTGCGGCTTGGTGCGGGTGCGGAGCGCCAATCTGATCTTCATCTAGGTCGCGGCGGGGCCCGCTGTATGCTGGGTCGCTCATGGTCGAGACCTGGCGAGAAATTGCCGTCGCCTCGTCAATCACCGGAATCTATTGCCTCGACATGACGCGGTAGGGTGATGCGGAAACGCGTACCGCGTTGAGTTTCCGGGTCGGCCGGGCTATCGATATTGATTTGCCCATAATGCTCTTCCACGATCGAATAGACCAGCGCGAGGCCCAGCCCGGTCCCTTCGCCTGGATCCTTGGTGGTGAAGAAAGGCTCGAACAGCCGATCCTGAATCGCTTGTGGAATGCCGCTGCCTTCGTCCTCGACTATGAGGTAGACGGTCTGTTCGGATACCTCGCTGCGTACTCGGATCGAACCGCCGGGTTCGGATGCATCGCGGGCATTGGACAGCAGGTTGATCAGCACTTGAGCGAGGCGCTGCGGGTCGCCTTCCGCCTGGTGATCGGGATCGCACAGGTTGAAAAAGTGCACCTCGGTGCCGCGACGATTGAGCGAGAGCAGGGCGATCGCATCCCGCGCCACCTCGGCCAGGCTCACCGGGTACAGGTCATGTTGTCTGCTGCCGGCATGAGCAAAGCTCATCAGTGACTGGACGATGCGCGAAACGCGTTTGGTCTGTTCGACAATCTGGTTGCTGATCTCGATGATTTCGGCGTCTGCCTCGCGCTCCTCGCGCAGGTTTTGCGCCAGGCAGGCGATGCCGGTGATCGGGTTGCCAATTTCGTGGGCCACCCCGGCCGCCAGCCGGCCGATACTGGCCAGGCGTTCGGAGTGAACCAGGCGGTCTTCAAGCTGCTGGGTCTCGGTGAGGTCTTCGATCAGCAGGACCAACCCGCTACTGCCCGGCGCCAGCGGCTCGGCAATCGCGGCCTTGTGCAGGTTCAGGCAGCGGCTGTGACCGTCCAGCTGCAGCCGTTGTTTATGCAGGTGCTCTTCGCGCTGTTGAGTGAAGTCGCTCAACAGGCTCTGCCAGGGCTCGGCGATAGTCGACAGGCGCGAGCCCACCACCTGCAGCGCGGGAATCTCGGTGAGCTCTTCCAGCGCTCTGTTCCACATCAGGATTTCCTGATCCTTGGCCAGCGAGCAGACGCCCATTGGCAACTCTTGCAGGGTCTGTCGGTGATAGCGGCGCAGGGCATCGAGTTCGGCTGCCAGGCCGGTAAGCCGCGAGTGGTAATCCTCCAGGCGACTCTCTATGAAGTGGATGTCTTCGGTTACGTAGCTGTCCGCACCGTTCTTGTATGAGAGGAAATTCTCGACGATGTCCTGGGCGACGCTCGGGCCCATCAGGCCTGACAGGTTTGCCTCGATGCGGTCGCGCAGCCGGCGCAAGGCATAGGGGCGGTGTTCATCGAAGGGCAATTGCAGATCCCGCAGTGCCTGTTCCACCTCCCGCTGCGCAGTCTTGGCGCCCAGCGGCTTGGCCAGCTGGGTAGCGAACTCCTGCGGCGAGGCGGCTGCCAGTTCACGTCGCTGAGGACGGCGGACGTTTTCCACCGCGCAGGCTTCGGCAGCGGCCTGCTCCTCGGGGCTGGTTTCGGTGAACAGCGAGAACAGCGAGAAAGCCAGCACGTTCACCGCCAGCGAGGCGATCGCTGCAAGATGCCAGCTGGTGTCGTCGAGCACGTAGACCACGTTGAAAAGCGGAATATAGAAACCATCAAGATTGCCTGCCAGCGGCAGCAGCATGGTCACAACCCAGACGGCGATACCGGCGAGCAGCCCAACGATATAGCCGCGCCGATTGGCGGTCGGCCAATACAGCACGGAAAGCACGCCAGGCAGGAACTGCAAGGTCGCGACAAAGGCGACGATGCCCAGGTTGGACAAATCCTGCTCGGCGCCCAGCATCAGATAGAAGCCGTAGCCGGCCATGATGATGGCGAGGATCAGGCTGCGACGCGTCCACTTCAACCAGCGGTAGATGTTGCCTTCTGTAGGCGGTTGATAGAGCGGTAACACGAGATGGTTCAGCGCCATACCCGACAGGGCCAGGGTGCTGACAATGATCAGACCACTGGAGGCTGAAAGTCCGCCGATGAAGGCCAGCAGTGTCAGTGTCTCGCTCTGCGCCGTAATACCGAGGCCGAGGGTGAAATATTCCGGGTTGGTGCTGACGCCAAGTTTGAGCCCGGCCCAGAGAATCAGCGGCACGGCCAGGCTCATCAGCAGCAGATACAGCGGCAGGCCCCAGCTGGCGCTGACCAGCGCGCGCGGGTTGAGATTTTCAGTAAAGGTCATGTGATACATGTGCGGCATCACGATCGCTGACGCGAAGAACACCAGCAACAGGGTGCGCCACGGTCCTTCCTGCAGCGGTGTGTGTAACGCCTGTAGCGCCGACTGGTTCTGCAGCAGCCAGGTTTCCAGCTGATGCGGTCCGCCAAACACGACAAACAGCGCATACAAACCGATGGCGCCGAAGGTCAGCAACTTGACCACCGATTCGAACGCGATGGCGAACACCAGCCCTTCGTGCTTCTCCCGCGTGGCGATATGCCGGGCACCGAACAGAATGGTGAACAGCATGATCATCACGCAGTAACCCAGCGCGACCCGTTCCTGCAGGGGCTCGAGGGTGAGGATGCCGATGGCATCGGCGACTGCCTGAATCTGCAGGGCGAGCAGCGGCAGCATGCCAATCAGCATGACCACCGTGGTCAGTGCGCCGCTCCAGGTGCTACGGAAGCGGAAGGCGAACAGGTCCGCCAGCGACGCCAGCTGATAGGTCCGGGTAACGCGCAGTATTGGGTAGAGCAGTACCGGCGCCAGCAGAAACGCACCGCACACGCCCAGGTAGGTCGCGAGGAATCCGTAGCCGTACTGATAGGCAAGACCCACCGTGCCGTAGAACGCCCAGGCGCTTGCATAGACGCCGAGCGACAGGGTGTAGGTGAGTGGATGGCGAATGATCCACCGCGGGATCAGCCCGCGCTCGCTGACCCAGGCGACGCCGAACAGCATCAACAGGTAGGCGACGCTGATCAGGATCAGGTGGCTGAGGCTAAAGCTCGTCTGCATCGCGTTGACTCTGAAGAATGAAGGTCACCACGATGAGGATCAGCCACAACAGATAGGGCCGGTACCACGCGCCGTTGGGGTCAATCCACCAGTCCATGATTGCAGGGGAAAACAGATAGATCCCCACCACCAGGAGCAGCACCAGTCGGTAGATGTACATGCTGGAACTCGTGTCGAAAGTAGGCGGATGGTAAAGGAAGCAGCTTGAAGCACAAAGCCGGAGTCCATGTCGATGAGCTGCGACGGGGCGGCTAACGAGCGGAGCGATCGTGGCTTCGGCGAAAATCATGTGGCTTCGTCGAGTGCCTGAGCCGACATCGAGTCGCTTCCTGCTCTAGCGCAGCTGCGACTCGGCGAGCGTCCGACAACGCGGGATGCACTCGGCATTCCAGTGGGCGGTTGCCCACGTCAGTACCTCACCGGGCAGGGCATCGCTCAGCTCGCTTGGCGTAGGTTGGCCGAGCGCGCGCAATGCACGCAGCAATAGCGGTGTGGCTTCGGCCGGCTGCAGCGGTGGCGAGCGGTAGCGTTTACCCAGCTTATGACCATCGGGCTGAATGATCAGCGGCACGTGCAGGTATCGCGGTTGCGGAAGACCGAGCAGCTCCTGCAGGTAGAGCTGTCGCGGCGTGGAGTCGAGCAGATCGGCGCCGCGAACGATGTCGGTCACGCCTTGCCAGGCATCGTCGAGCACCACTGCAAGCTGGTAGGCGATCAGCCCGTCTCTGCGGCGGATAACGAAATCGCCAACTTCCCGGGCCAGGTCCTGGCTGTAGTGACCCTGAACGCGATCGCTGAAGCTGTAGGTGCGATCCGGCACGCGCAGACGGATGGCGGCGTCGTGGGTGTCGCGGCCGGCTTCACGGCAGAAACCCGGGTAGAGTCCGGCGAACGCCTGCAATTGCTTGCGCGAGCAGGTGCATGCATAGGCATGGCCGTCCTGCCTGAGGCGACCGATCACTTCGTTATAGACGTCAAGCCGTTCGCTCTGGCGGACCATCTGGCCATCCCACTGAAAGCCGTAGGCTTCCAATGCCTGCAGAATCGAGGTCTGCGCTCCCGGCATTTCGCGCGGCGGATCGAGGTCTTCCATGCGCAGCAGCCAACGGCCACCGACGGCACGGGCATCGAGATAGGAGGCGAGGGCGGCGATCAACGAGCCGAAGTGCAGATAGCCACTGGGGGTCGGCGCGAAGCGGCCTATATAGGAAGAGGATGCGGACATGGGCCGGCTCGGATTAGGCGTGTCGAGGCGGGGGTGAAGCAACATCGAGGGGAGGCCGGAAATGAAGCGGGGCGCAGTAGCGCCCCGTTCAGGATCAGGAACCGATCTGCTTTTCCTTGATCTCCGCCAGCGTCTTGCAGTCGATGCACAACGTTGCGGTGGGACGGGCTTCCAGACGGCGAATGCCGATCTCGACGCCACAGGAATCACACCAGCCGTATTCGTTGTCTTCGATCAGTTGCAGCGTCTCGTCGATCTTCTTGATCAACTTGCGCTCGCGATCACGGGCGCGTAGTTCCAGGCTGAATTCTTCTTCCTGGCTGGCGCGGTCGGCCGGGTCGGGGAAGTTAGCCGCTTCGTCCTGCATGTGATGCACGGTACGGTCGACTTCCTCCATCAGCTCCAGCTTCCACTTATTGAGGATGCCGGTGAAATGAGCGCGCATGTTGTCGCTCATGTACTCCTCGCCTTTGGACTCCTTATAAGGAACGAAGGCGCGGATCAATTGATTGCTGGGTGTCGTTTTAGTAATGGGCATGGATGAACGCCTCTCGCTATGTCCATTGCGCAGGATAGTGAAATCCCTCTGCCGGCCCGTGCCGGCCCTGCGGCTGCAAGCGGGCGAACTTACCAGATCGTATCGGGGTGCGCTACTCCCGAATATCACGGTGGCTGCGGTGTCAGAGGGACCTTCGGTAGAATTCACGTTTTGTACTCATCAGGAAGGTCAGATGACCTCGTCATATAGCGCGCGTAGTCGTGCAATCGAACCCTTTCACGTCATGGCATTGCTGGCCCGGGCCAACGAATTGCAGGCATCGGGACGTGACGTCATCCACCTGGAAATCGGCGAGCCGGACTTCACAACCGCCGAGCCCATAGTCGCGGCCGGTCAGGCTGCCCTCGCTGCTGGTCATACCCGCTACACCGCTGCCCGTGGGCTGCCGCAGCTGCGCGAGGCGATTGCCGGTTTCTACAAGCAGCGCTATCAACTGTCTATTGACCCCGAACGCGTGCTGATTACTCCCGGCGGATCCGGTGCGCTTCTTCTGGCCAGCAGTTTGCTGGTCGATCCAGGTAAGCATTGGCTGTTGGCCGATCCCGGCTACCCATGCAACCGGCATTTCCTGCGCCTGATCGAAGGTGCCGCGCAGCTGGTGCCGGTGGGGCCGGACGTGCGTTATCAACTGACGGCCGATCTGGTTGAGCGCTATTGGGACAGGGACAGCGTTGGTGCCCTGGTCGCCTCGCCGGCCAATCCCACCGGCACCCTGCTGACCCGTGACGAGCTGGCGGGTCTGTCCGCTGCGTTGAAGAGCCGCGGCGGGCATCTGGTGGTGGACGAGATTTACCACGGCCTCACCTATGGCACCGATGCGGCCAGTGTGCTGGAAGTCGACGACTCGGCGTTCGTGCTAAACAGCTTTTCCAAGTACTTCGGAATGACCGGCTGGCGTCTCGGTTGGCTGGTCGCGCCACCTGGAGCTGTCAGCGAGCTGGAAAAGCTTGCGCAGAACCTCTACATCAGTGCCCCGACCATGGCCCAGCATGCGGCCCTGGCCTGCTTCGAACCGGCCACGCTGGAAATCCTCGAAGCGCGCCGTGACGAGTTCGCCAAGCGCCGAGATTTTCTGCTGCCCGCACTGCGCGAGTTGGGCTTCGGTATTGCGGTAGAGCCGGAAGGGGCGTTCTATCTCTACGCCGATATCAGTGCCATCGGCGGTGATGCTTACACGTTCTGCCAGCACATGCTGGAAACCGAATTCGTCGCCATCACGCCAGGGCTTGATTTCGGTCGGCACCAGGCCGGTCATCATGTACGTTTCGCCTACACCCAGGCTCTGCCTCGGCTGGAACAGGCTGTCGAACGCATTGCCCGTGGCCTGCAGAGCTGGAAAGGCTGATGCGATTCTCGACCCCTCTTGAGCAGGGACGCCTGGTTCGGCGCTACAAGCGCTTTCTTGCCGATGTGGTCACCGAAACGGGTGACGAGCTGTGCATCCATTGCCCGAACACCGGCTCGATGCTTAATTGCATGGGTGAGGGCGCACGCGTCTGGTTCCAACGCAACAGCGATCCCAAGCGCAAGCTGCCGGGGACATGGGAGTTGGTGGAAACGCCGCAGGGGCGCCTGGCCTGTGTCAACACGGCACGCGCCAATCGGCTGGTCGAAGAAGCCCTGCTGGCAGGCGTGATTGGGGAATTGAACGGCTTCACCGCGCTCAAGCGGGAGGTGGCCTACGGGCTCGAAAACAGCCGTGTGGATTTCCGCCTGGACTATCCCACCGGGCCGGCGTTCGTTGAAGTCAAAAGCGTGACCCTGGGGTTCGCTGATACGGCTGTTGCAGCCTTTCCCGATGCGGTTACGGACCGCGGCGCTCGCCATTTGCGCGAACTGGCAGTGCTGGCCCGTCAGGGCATGCGGGCGGTACAGCTGTATTGCGTCAACCTCACTGGTATCGAGGCCGTGCGCCCTGCTGGGGAGATCGACCCGCGCTACGCCGCGGCGCTGCGGGACGCGGTGGCGGCGGGCGTCGAAGTGCTGGCGTATGGCGTCGAGCTGTCGCCGGAAGAGATCCGGCTGGTGCGCCCCTTGCCGGTCATTCTTTAGCCAGGCTCGTCGCGACCCGCGGTTCGCATCATTCAGTGTCCGCGGGTGTTACCCGCCAGATCACGTTACCGACGTCATCGGCCACCAACAGCGCGCCGGCGTTGTCCACTGCGACGCCTGCCGGGCGTCCCATGGCTTGCTCATCCTCGTTGAGAAAGCCGGCCAGCACGTCTTCGGCTGTGCCGTCCGGCTTGCCATCCTTGAAGGGTACGAAAACCACTTTGTAGCCACTGCGCGGTTTGCGGTTCCATGAGCCATGCTGGCCGATGAAAGCGCCGTGTCGGTAGCGCTCGGGCAGCAGCGAACCTTCATAAAAGGCCAGCCCGAGGGAGGCTGTGTGTGCGCCAAGCGCGTAGTCGGGCACGATGGCGTTGGCCACCAGGTCCGGCCGTTGCGGCTTGACCCGCTCGTCGAGGTGCTGACCGTAATAGCTGTAGGGCCAGCCGTAGAAGCCTCCGTCCTGGACAGAGGTCATGTAGTCCGGCACCAAGTCGCTGCCAATTTCGTCGCGCTCATTCACCGTAGTCCACAGCTCGCCGCTGTCGGGTTGCCACGCCAGGCCGTTGGGGTTGCGCAGGCCGGAGGCGAACAGCCGCAGCGTTTCGCTCTGCAGGTCAACTTCGAGAATGGCTGCGCGGTTTTCCTCCGCTTCCATGCCGTTCTCGGCAACGTTGCTGTTGGAGCCGCTGGTGACGTACAACCGTGATCCGTCCGGGCTGGCGATGACGTTCTTGGTCCAATGATGATTGATCGGCCCGGCGGGCAGGTTGACGACTTTCTCACCCGCCGCGTCGATGCGGTTAACGCCTTGTTTATAGGGGAAGCGCACCAGTGCATCAGTATTGGCGACATAGAGCTGATCGCCTATGAGCGCCATGCCGAACGGTGAGTGCAACCCCTCGAGAAATACCGAGCGGTGTTCAAGCGTGCCGTCACCATCGCGGTCACGCAGCAGCGTAATGCGGTCGGCGCTCTCGCCGCCGGAGCCCGCCCGCGCCATGACCTTTTTCATAATCCAGCCACGAATGCCCTGGCCGTTCTCCGGCTTCGCGGGCGCATTGCTTTCGGCCACAAGCACGTCACCATTGGGCAGCACGTAGAGCCAGCGCGGGTGGTCGAGGTTGTCGGCGAATGCTTGAACCTGCAGTCCGGCGGCCGCTTGCGGAGTCCGGCCCTCGGGCCAGCCGGTGGCTTCGGCGATGTTGACGGTCGGGATCAGCGTCTCGTTCGGTTCGGGCAGCGCAGGGTCCGGCCCGTAGCCGGCCTCGACTGGCAGTGTGGCGGTATCGCCGCAGCCGACCAGGCCAAGCATAAGCGCCCCGGTGGTCAGGTAAGCGTAACGGTTATGCATGATCTACTCCTGGCTCAAGGCTGCAGGCGGTTGTCATGGGGCGTCATCCTGATCACGCCCTTTCTTTTCGGCACCGGCCGACCTATGCGCCGCATGCTGCTCCAGGCGAGGCATCAGCAAAAAGATCACCAGTGCGAAGGCCGTGGTCAGCACGGCGGTGGATTCGTGACCCAGCCCCGTGGCAACCCCGATGGCGGCGGTCAGCCAGATGCCGGCGGCGGTGGTGAGGCCCTTGACGTCCTGAACCGAGCTTCCCTTGAGGATAGTGCCGGCGCCAAGAAAACCAATGCCGGTGACAATGCCCTGCATGACGCGAGAGAGGTCCTCGATGGGCATTCCTGCTTCGAGGGGCACCAGCACGAAGAGGGCAGCGCCGAGCGACACCAGCATGTGGGTTCGCAGGCCGGCGGCCTTGCCCTTGTATTCCCGTTCGTAGCCGAGCACGCCCCCCAGAAACGCCGCCAGGACCAGCCGTACGGTGACGCGAATCGCATGTTCGAAGTCAGGGATGTCGGAAAATTCCGAGGCAACGGTGCGGCTTAATATGTCCCACCACTCCATGCATTCCTCCCGTGCCAGTAGCGGACGCCCTTTGCCGTTCGAGTTCCGCCTGGGTTCGGCGGTTCATTCGACGACCTCGAAACGCAGCATGCCGATCATTTGTCCGGCCTCGGTCATCACCCGTACGCGCCATTTGCCTTTGGCCTGCTTTGGGAAGTTGCGTTTGTGAGTCCATGCGCGATAGCCGGCATCCCGCCCGCCACTGATCTCCAGGGGAATGCGATCGACGCGTCGTCCGTTGTGTGTCCATTCATGATAGATGCGTTCTTTCAGACCGCGCGGCGCGTTGATCGCGGTAAAGGCATAGAGGCCATTGCTGTGCAGCTGTTGGCTGGATATTTCACGCAAACGATTGCCAGGCTTGCGCGAGGCATCATCAAGGGTCGTGGTCACCGCGACGTCTGTCAGCCAGAGCGTCGCTGGTGGTACCCAGGTGCGTCCCATCCAGCCGGCCAGGCCGACCACGGCGGCGAGCGCCAGCATCCCGAGCACGCTTTTCCAATTCCATGACGCAAACAGTCCGCTGAGGCTCGGCAATGCCAGCGCTACTGCGATGCCCAATGCCCACAGGTAGCTCTGCGGCGTCGACAGGTGAAAGATGATCGGCAAAGCGGTGAGCAGAACGGCGAACAATGTCAGCGCGTGAAATGCCAAATACACCCAGCGCCGCGGCGCCAGCCACTTGTAATAGAGCGGATCGACCAGCGAGACCAGCGCTGCCAAGCCCAGCATCACAGTGAACGCGGCCTGGCCACTGTTCCAGGTGGTGGTAATAAAGAAGAAAGGAATGATGAAGAACAGGCTTTCCTGGTGGACCATCTGCGTCACGTAGCGCAGCAGGGGCGGCGGTACTTTCCAGCCGAAGCGACGTTCCAGGCCGATGCGCAGGCTTTTTTCCAGCATCAGCCAGAACCAGCTGAACAGCATCAGCGCGGCGATGAACTTGGCTAGCCCAGCCTGGCGTTCGACCAGCACGAAACTGGCCAGGCCCGAACAAAAACCAAACAGCGCAACGGTACCGGGGTAGCGGCGAATCAGCCGCGAGGCCAGCTCGAACAGGCTCGAGAAACGGGACTTCAGCGACATACAGGGTTCACGGTAAGAGGTCTCCCCAGTCGGCGCGGACGTTGGAAGCGAATGGTGGTGCGCATCTCGTGCGGAGCTCTTGAGCCTGACCCGGTGACAACGCTGCCAGCAGATGGCCATTGTGCGCAGCTTGATGCGGCATGCCGTCCTAGGGTCTCCTCACGACAACTCAGGTCGGCCCGCCTCGCTGCTTTTTCCGGCTGCAGATTATGCAGGGATCGGCGTCGAGGTGATTGCGCTTTCGATGGCTGCACACAGCTGATCATAGGCGCGAGCGGTTTCCGGCGTCAGGCGGACCAGTGGCAGATCAACCGTCTGGCAGAGTTCATCGACGAAGGCATTGGCCGGGTCGGGTTGCTCCATTTCGATGGCGCAGCAGGGCGCCAGCGTCTGCAGGTCGCACAATAGAAAATCGAACCGTGCCGCAGAGATGCGATTGACCGCCCGATACCAGGGCGCGCGCCGCGGAACGGCTGTGACTTCAACCACATCAGCGACCCGCACCTTGCACAAGATCTGGAAGCGTTCGCCCACGGCCTGCTGCAACAGGGCGAGCAGTTCCCTTTCACTCGGTTGAAACAAGGGCTGCCTCAACGCGTACGGCATGCGCAATGCAGGGTGGTTGTACTGGCGCTGCTTGATTAAGAAGACCAGCCCAAAACAGACAAATGCGACCAGTACCAAAGCCAGGAAATTCATCATTGTGGGCGCTCTTGCCCCGCGGAGCAGGTCAGGACGATGCGCCTGGCAAGGGTGGGCTGGCGCGACATGAGGAGGTCCAATGGCGTGAATGCAACATTGGAGGCGTCGGGCTGGATGAAGTTCGCTTTCCCTCGGTTCACGGGTGGATGGATAACGTTGAACAGTTATCCCAGTTAACTGTGGGGCGTTCTGTGGATAACCTTTGGGCCGACTGCTGAAGTCCCCGCCAGCTGTGCGCTGTAGCTGCCTGTTTATGTTTTGATCAGGGCGATTTTTGGCGCCTGATACGCACAAGCTGGCTGGTCGCAAGCAGATACGCCCCTTTATGCTTCGGGATGGACGTTGCTGTGAGGCGAGGTTATCCCCATTTGCTGTGGAAGGTGCTGTGGATAAACAGGGGTTAATCCGATGCAGCCCGCCAACGGCGGAGCCTGCACCGATGCGTTCGTTTTTTGTACAGCTATTTCACGAGCCCTTTTGCTCTGCCCATCTGGCCTTGTCGATGGGATTCCAGTCGGTCATTAATTTCAGCAATGCCTGGGGTGACTCGCTGCGCTGAAGCATGTCGCGATACGGGGCCCGGACGAAGCCCTCGTCCACCAAGTGGTCGAGAAAGCCGCTGAGTTTGCTGTAGAAACGATCGACGTCGAGTAGACCAAGCGGCTTTTGGTGATAGCCCAGCTGAGCCCAGGTCCAGACCTCGAAAAGCTCTTCGAGCGTACCGAGCCCCCCTGGCAGCGCGATAAAGGCATCGGATAGCTCGGCCATTCGGGCTTTGCGTGCGTGCATGCCATCGACGACTTCCAACTGCGTCAGCCCCTGATGGCCTACCTCGGCGTCTTTCAGACTCTGCGGGATGATGCCGATGACCTCACCGCCAGCCTCCATCGCTGCATCGGCCACCACGCCCATCAGGCCTACCGCACCGCCCCCGTAGATCAGGCGAATGCCATTCGCAGCCAGCAACTGGCCCAGCTCAATGGCAGCGTCGCGGTAGATTGGGGATTTACCTGTGCTGGCGCCACAGAACACGCATATTGAACGCAGGGACATCGTCTACTCCATCAGTCGGACGGCAGGCAGAGTAACGCCGGCGCCAGGAGCTACCAAGTGTCTATATTCCTCTGCACAGGTTCCGCTGATGCCCAGAGCGTAGTTGGCAAGAAGCGTTTGAATAAATTCGAGGCTGGGCATGGCGTCTTCCTGATCGGTGATGCTGCAAGGCTATGCGTTGCCGACGCGCTTGCCTTGTGGGTTTTGCGCATCGTCCCGATAGTTTTCTTCGCTTTAAGTTATCCCCGTTTGCTGTGCGCGTTTCTGTGGATAAGCCGCTGACAGTTCTTTCCAGGCCGCGTCATGGGCGGCGCTGCGGACGGCGCTCGAATAATGATCAATCGGTTTGTTAGTGCTCTAAATAGCTGTTATGGCGGTCTATTTTGGGATGTCATGGCTTCGCTAATAGCTGATTGCACTTTTCCAAAATAGCTGTGGGGCTCTCTGTGGATAACGTGGGGAAACGGCCCGCGAGGCCGCTGCCGATGTGGCTTTCAGCGCAGCGGACAAAAAATGATCGGTCTGATTTGCTTTGTTGTGGTCAGGGGTGCGCTCACTGATCGATGTTCGATGATCTTGGCCATGTACCCAAAGGGGATGACCTGTCGCGAATCGCCGGGGTGATCCGAGCGTTCCTCGCTCAGCCCTGGCGCTGCCACATCATCCTGCAGCCTTATGCTCGGGCATTCATTCGTGGCCGTTTGATTGTCGACGGCTGCGGTGTCACCGACACTCGCCGCAGACTTTACGATGCATCCAACAATAATCGGCTGGAGGAGTTTCCATGAGTGACGCCATTCGCTTCGAAGACAAGGTGGTCATCGTGACCGGTGCTGGCGGCGGCCTTGGCCGTGCCCATGCGTTATTGTTCGCCCGTCATGGCGCCAAGGTAGTGGTCAATGATCTGGGCGGCAGTGCCCAAGGCGAAGGGGCCAACGCCTCGGCTGCTGATCTTGTCGTCGAGGAAATCCGCCAGGCCGGCGGTACTGCCGTGGCCAATCATGACTCGGTGACCGACGGTGAAAAGATCGTCCAGCACGCGTTGGACAGCTTCGGCCGCATCGATGTGGTGGTGAACAACGCCGGCATCCTGCGCGACAAGACCTTCCACAAGATGGAAGACGCCGACTGGGATCTGGTCTATCGCGTGCATGTCGAGGGCGCCTACAAGGTGACCCGCGCCGCCTGGCCGCACATGCGCGAGCAGGGCTACGGACGGGTGATCTTTACTGCGTCTACCTCCGGCATCTACGGCAACTTCGGTCAATCCAACTACGGCATGGCCAAGTTGGGCTTGTACGGCCTGACCCGCACGCTGGCCCTGGAAGGGCGTAAGAACAACATCCTGGTCAATGCCATCGCGCCGACCGGCGGCACGCGCATGACCGAGGGGCTGATCCCACCGCAGGTGTTTGAGCAGCTCAAGCCTGAGTTGGTCAGCCCGCTGGTGGTCTTTCTCGCCAGTGAGCAGTGCCAGGAAACCTCCGGCCTGTTCGAAGTCGGTGGCGGCTGGATGGGCAAGGTGCGCTGGGAACGCAGCCTGGGTGCCGGTTTCGATCCGAAGGCAGGCTTCGATGCCGAAGATGTTGCCGCCCACTGGAAGCAGATCTGCGATTTCGAAAACGCGGCGCATCCGGCCGACAACATGGAAGCGTTGAAGGAAATGATGGCCAACCTGCAAAAGCACGCCGGTTAAACCACCGCTCTGCGCGGTCGCTTGAGCGGAAAAGCGTGCATGCCTTCAGCTCAGCGACCTTTTCGTTCAGATAGCGGGCTCGACTGCTGTCGGCTCGGGCAGCAGACGCAAGGCCTTTGCCCGAGCCTGTGCCAGATTGCGCACGTGGTACAGCTGACCTTCGAGTGGCTGAATACCGGCGCGGCGCAGCTTGAGGCGCAGTCGGGCATTACTGCCGGACAGAATCAGAGCGATGCCTTGCTTGCGGTAGTCCAGCAGGACGTTTCCCAGTGCTGCCAGGGCGGTCATGTCCATCATCGGCACGTCGCTGATATCGACGATGACAATCTTCACCTCTGGGTTGAAGCGTCGCAGCACACTCAATGCCTTCTCTGCGGCACCGAAGAACAGCGGGCCACGGATCGCATAGCCCGCGACGTGGTCGGGCAGCTCCTTGAGCATTGGATTCTGCCCGAGGTTCAGGCGGATGGTGTCGGTCAGCTCACTCATGCGTTTGATGAACAGCCCGGCCGCGAGCAACAGGCCAACGCCCACTGCCAGCACCATGTCGAACAGGACGGTCAGGCTCAGGCAGGTCAGCAGTACCAGCACATCGCTGCGCGGCGCTATTCGCAGTGTTTTGATGACATGCGGTGCTTCGCTCATGTTCCAGGCCACTATCAGTAGCAGTGCTGCCAGGGCGGCCATCGGCAAATAGCTGAACAGTGGCGCCAGCCAGAGGATCGCTACCAGCACTACGCCTGCATGAATGATCGCCGCCAGGGGTGAGGTCGCGCCAGCGCGCACGTTGGTGGCGGTGCGCGCAATGGCAGCGGTCGCCGTGATGCCGCCAAACAGCGGGGCGACCAGGTTGCCAAGGCCTTGACCCAGAAGCTCGGCGTTCGGATCGTGGTTGCCACCGCCCATGCCATCGGCCACCACCGCGCAGAGCAAGGACTCGATGGCGCCGAGCATGGCGATGGCGAAGGCTGGCGCCAACAGTTGGTGAAACAGCTCGAAGCTCAGCACCAGCGGTTGGCCGTCAGGGCCTGGCAACAGCCACGGCCATGCAAAATCCGGAAGAAACGGTGGAATGCCAGGGTGCAGCACATCGTCAACCGCGTAACTGAAGCGCTCGCCAAGCGTGGCGACGGTCAGCCCGAGCGCTTCCAGCGCGAGTGCGGCCAGCGCGCCAACGACGAGGGCGACCAGATGGCCCGGCACTTTGGGTACCAGGCGCGGCCAGACGATGAGCACCGCCAGGCAAATCAGACCGACAAGCGCATCTCCCAACCGGGCGCTGGGTAGCGCGCGCACCAGCAGGTTGAGCTGTTCGACGTAATGTTGCGGCTGTTCGGTCAGCGTCAGCCCGAGCATGTCCTTGAGCTGAAGGGTCGCGATGACGATGCCGATGCCAGCGGTGAAGCCAAGCGTGACCGGGTAGGGCACAAAGGCGATCAGCCTGCCGGCACGCAACAGCCCGAGCAAGATCAGAATCAGCCCGGCAAGCATGGTGCAGAGCAGCAGCCCGCCGAGACCGAATTGCTGCGTGATTGGCAACAGAATGACCACGAAGGCTGCCGTCGGGCCGGAGACATTGAACCGGGACCCGCCTGTCAGCGCGATCAAGGGTGCAGCAACCAGCACCGTGTACAGGCCGTGCTGTGGCGCAGCACCTACCGCTATAGCCAGCGCCATGGCCAGGGGAATTGCAATGATGCCGACCGTCAAACCGGCCGTGATGTCACCGCGCAGTGCCGGGAGTCCGTATCCCGACCGGAGGGTGTGACGCCAGGCAACGAACAACGGCGGAAGCTTCATTCCAAACACTCCATATGTTCAAAGCGCCAGTATAAGCGCTGGCAATACAGCCGGCCCTGCGGGAACGCAACATCGCGGTTAAATCGCGGATTTTCCTGTACGACCTTGGTCTTATCGGGCTCGGGCGCGTTGAGTGCGTCCGTCGTGCAGAGTAAACTGCCGCCCCCGAAAGGCCCTCGTACCGGAGAAACCATGCGTAAAGACAAGAAGAAGGTGATCGGCGAGGAGGTCAGCGATGAGTCGATCAAGTTGTTTCTCGAGCTGGAACCGACTGACGGCACGCCGTCTTCCTTACACATGCTGATCAAGGCTTATCGTGGGTTGCGGGTCGATGATTTCGAGCGGTTTCTCGGATTCTTTGTCGAAGCCGGATACGACCTGAATGTGAAGGATGCCAAGGGGCAAGACTTCGTTTCCCTGATCGCGGATCAGCGTCAGGCCGAGCCCTATATCGAGCTGATCGAGGCTGCGCGCGGCTGAGTTTGTCCAACAGTCGAGACTCATGCAGTACGCGTCCCGCATGACCTGGCTGAGCAATCGGCAGCCGCAATAGATTTTCTCGCTGCACGCGTCCCGTAGAGCCCAGGCTTGTAGCCCCGCTCCGGGAGGTAGAGGCGCGAGAGGGAGGAGGCCAAAAGCCGTTCTCCCGACAGCGGGTGGGTGCTCTCGGGTACCTGCCTTCGGGCACAAGCCCGAGCAGCGGTATAGAAGCCTCCTCCGTTTCTAGCCGCCAGGCTGGTGGTTCTACATGATCGCGTACTGCGGTCGTGACAGTTTAATGCTGTGATTCTGGAGAACGCGTTAATGACGCAACACGATAGCGAAGCCGTGGATTTGGTGCTGGTGGGAGCCGGCATCATGAGTGCGACTCTGGCAGTACTGCTCAAGGAACTCGATCCCGACATCAGGCTGGAGATTGTCGAACTGCAGGAATCCGGGGCCGTCGAGAGTTCGAATCCCTGGAACAATGCCGGCACCGGCCATGCCGGTCTCTGTGAATTGAACTACACCCCGGACAGCAAAGACGGTTCGATCGACATCAAGAAAGCCGTCACCATCAATACCCAATTTGAAGTGTCGAAGCAGTTCTGGGCCTACCTGACGGGCCGTGAAGGTTTCGGCAGCCCGCGCGACTTCCTCAATGCGGTGCCGCATCTGAGCTTTGTGCGGGGCACCAAGAACATCGACTTTCTCAAGCGCCGTTTCGACGCGCTGAAAACCCATCACGCCTTCGAAGATATGGTCTACAGCGAAGACCGCGCGACCATGGAAGAGTGGATGCCGCTGATGATGCCGGGCCGTCCGCTGGACGAGCCGATCGCCGCGACCCGCGCGATGAATGGCACCGACGTCAACTTCGGTGAGCTGACCCGGCAGATGCTGCAGTATTTGGCAGTCAAGCCCGGCGTAAAGATGTCGTACTTCCAGAAGGTCACCGGCCTGGCGCGCGACGGCAAGGGCTGGCGTGTAGAGATCAAGAACACCCGTGATGGTAGCAGCCGTGCACTCAAAGCCGGCTTCGTCTTCCTCGGTGCCGGCGGCGCAGCGCTGCCGTTGCTGCAGATGTCCGATATCGAAGAAGGCAAGGGTTACGGTGGTTTTCCGGTCAGCGGCCAGTGGCTGCGTTGCGACAACCCGGAAATCGTTAAACAGCATCAGGCCAAGGTCTACAGCCTGGCAGCGGTTGGCGCACCGCCCATGTCGGTTCCGCATCTGGATACGCGCGTCGTGGACGGCAAGACCTCGCTGCTGTTCGGCCCCTACGCCGGCTTTACCACCAAGTTCCTCAAGCATGGTTCGCCGCTCGATCTGCCGATGTCGATCCGTCCGGGTAACCTCAAGCCGATGCTCGCTGTGGCGCGCGACAACATGGACCTGACCCGCTACCTGATCAAGGAAGTCCGGCAGTCGATGAACGACCGCCTGGACACACTGCGCGGCTTCTATCCTGAGGCCAAGCCTGAAGATTGGCGCTTGGAAGTGGCGGGCCAGCGCGTGCAGATCATCAAGAAAGACGCGAAAAAGGGCGGCATCCTGCAGTTCGGTACCGAGTTGGTGTCGTCCAGCGATGGTTCGATTGCCGCACTGCTGGGCGCCTCGCCAGGCGCCTCGGTTACCGTGTCGATCATGCTCGACCTGATCGAACGCTGCTTCCCCGAGCAGGCCAAGAGCGAAGCCTGGAGCAGCAAGCTCGCCGAGATATTCCCGGCGCGTGAGAAGGTTCTCGAAACCGATGCGGCGGTCTACCGCGATGTGGTCTCGAAAGTCGACAAGCATCTGGGACTGGCCGGCTAGCCACACCGATACCTGTAGAAAAGCCGCGCCGCCTCAGGGCCGCGCGGCTTTTTTATGCCTGCCGAATGGCTGCGGAGCGTTGCACAGGATCCGCTTGAGGCAGCGGCTTGCCGGTCCAGCCAAGACGAATCTCTGCGATTTCGATCCAGCGCTCGCCCTCAGGGCGCTGCCGGGTGGTCAGCAGCCTGCAGCAGCGTTGCTGCTCGTTGAGCCGGGCGTAGTGGCGCGATGCGTGTTCGGAACAGGGCTCTCAACAGCGGCATTGCCGAGCTTCCGTAAGGTTTCGCGCTATTGCCGCAGCCTGGGGTTACGGTTGCGTGAATGGAACACAGCCGGCCCGAATACGGTCTGTAGCGCATCACTGTCAGGCGGTTGCGGTGCTGGTTATACTGCGCGCCATCCATCCCTAACCTGGAGTAAGCAGCATGCTGAAACGCCTGTTGTTCAGCCTCGCCGCCGCGTCAGCACTGGCGCTTGCCGGCTGCGCCCATAGTCCTCAACAACTTGACCCGAGCCCGAAGCTCACCGATACCATCAACCCGGTCGGCCAAGGGCAACCGGTGGTGGTGCGTGTGGTAGATGGACGTCCCTCGTCTACCCTGGGCACCCGCGGTGGCCTGTATCCGGAAACCAGTGCGGTGATCGTGCCGAAAGAAAAAGTCGTTCCAAAGCTGCAGGCTCAAGCTGAAGCAGCGGTCCGCCTGCTGGGCTTCACGCCATCGGCCAACGCCTACAACGCACCGCAGCTGACCTTGACCCTGGCCGAGCTGAAATATCAGTCGCCGAAGGAAGGGCTGTATGTCACCGAGGCCACCATTGGCGCTACCTTCCGCGTGGAAGTCCAGAACGGTGGCCGTCGCTACACCGGTCGCTATGGCGCTTCTCTGAATCAGCGTTTCGGCATGGCGCCCAATGAGCAGACCAACACCAAGCTGGTATCCGACGTGTTGAGCGATGCGTTGACCCGCACTTTCCGCGATCAGAACATCGGTCAGGTGCTGGCGCAGTGACTTGCAAATAGCCCAGTCGGTTGCGAGCGACAGATCAGAGCCCCGCCTTTTGGCGGGGCTTTTGTTATAGGCGTCGTTGGGCTCGTCAGTGATGCGCTTACAGCGTGTCGGCTCGTGTGCCGTAAGAGGCAGCAAGGAGCGCTGCCCAGTGAGGTCCCGATTCAGCTAACCCATACCAGCCATTGCGCTTATGGAAGTGCAAAAAAAACGCCCCGAACATGTCGGGGCGTTTCTCTTGACGATGTAATTTAGCGGTGTGGCTTAGCGTACGCCGGAGTTACGCAGTGCGGCCGGGGTGTACTGGTTGGAGTTGGCCTTGTAGTCGTAGACGTAGGGGTTCTTTTCCTCGTTCTTCATGCCCATCACCAGGTAACGACCGGAGACCAGGTCATACAGCGTCTCCATTGCATACAGCGGTACCTGGGCGTTGTAGATGTACTCGGCATGCGCCTCGGCAACACGCCAGAGCGTATCGCGTCCGTCGTAATGATCGATCACAGCGGCCTGCCAGGTGTCTTCGTCGATGAAGAACGTGCGCTTGGCATAGATGTGGCGCTCGCCAGGCTTCAGTGTCGCCTCGACTTCCCATACACGGTGCAGCTCATAGCGGGTCAGATCCTGATTGATGTGACCGGGCTTGATGATGTCGTCGTACTTGAGCTGCGGTGAGTCCAGACGGTAGGCGTTGTAGGGGATGTACATCTCCTTCTTGCCGACCAACTTCCAGTCGTAGCGATCCGGTGCACCGTTGAACATGTCCAGGTTGTCGGAGGTGCGCAGCCCGTCGGCAGCGGTGCCCGGACCGTCGTAGGCGACCTGCGGGGCGCGGCGCACACGGCGCTGACCGGCGTTGTAGATCCACGCCATGCGCGGCTCTTTGACCTGATCCAGGGTCTCGTGCACCAACAGTACGTTGCCGGCCAGTCGCGACGGCTCGGTTACCTGTTGTTTGAAGTAGAACAATACGTTGCCGTGTTTCTCGGCGTTGTAGTCGGTCAGGGTATCGGTGTAGACAACTTCGTCGACGAACTTGACCAGGCTGTAGCTGCCATTCACCTGCGGAGTGGCCTGCGCCACAGTGCGGCGGGCAGAGCCTCCGCGATAGCGAGTGATGTGGTTCCAGATCACTTCCAGGCCATCCTGAGGAATCGGAAAGGCGACCGCAGTGTCAAAGTTTTCCAGCCCGTTGCCGCCGCGGACCAGCTTGGTCTGGGTCACGTTCTTCTGGGCAGCGTCATAGATCCGCTGAGGTACGGCAGCACTGCGGCGGGTTTCGAAGACCGGCAGGCGATAGGTGTCTGGGTAGCGCTTGAGCATGGCGATCTGGCCAGGGCTCAGGTTGTCCTTGTACTGCTCGAAGTTCTGCGCAGTGATGGTGAACTTCGGCTTGTCGTTCGGGTAAGGATCGCTGACGAAGCCATTCTCACCGACTGCCGCAGCGTCGATTGCCAGGCCGCCGGTCCAGGCGGGAATGGTTCCGGCGGCGTTAGCTGCTTTCTCGGCGCCCATCGGCGTCAGGCTGTTACCCAGCTTGGCCGCTTCGGACTCGGATACTGCAGCCATGGCTCCGCTTGCCAGCACAGCGCTTGCCAGCAGAGAGAGTGTAAGGGCCCCCGTCTTAAACCTGTTCTTATTCATTGTCTGGTCCTGTTGATTCTTGGTAGCTGATGCGCTGCAAGCGATGCCGTAAGCGCGGCGCTTGCAGGTGGCGACTTCCACCAAAGGAGGTGGCGGGTCCAAAACCCGGTACTCGCGTCAGAGACGCAGCGTTACAAGTTGCCATTTGCCCGACCCGCGGCAGTCCCGTCTGGTTGCTCAAGCCAGGCGCACGCTCTATTTCGGTTGTTCGAGGCGAGATGAGGGTGAAGCTGAAAGGGACTATAAGTCAACAATCGAGACGGGGCATATCTGCATAAATGGCGCAAATACCCGGCAAATTGCCATCGCTTGGTTGTGTTCCGTTCTGTCGGAATCTGGCTGAGCCGGTAACGCCGTTTCGGTAGACTCGGCTGCCGCAGCTTGGGCCGTCCCGGCCTGCAGCTTATCGGCCTAACGGAGATGACGGTTGTCGTTCGATTTCGATGTTTTGACGCTGACTCGGGTTGCGCCTCTGCTCAACTCACTGGCGTTGCTGATCGCGCTCAGCGGTGCCTGGCTGCTGTTGGCGACACGCTGGCGCCGCCAGCTGTCGAACGCCGCAGCCTCCCATGCAGGGTCAAGCACCTGTGCTGTTGAGCGAGGTGCTGTGGCGGCAACCCGGCGTCTTGACCGGTTTTTCTATCGCTTTGGCTTCGGCAGTCTGGGGCTGGCCTGCCTGCTTTCTTGGCTTACCCGACTGAGCTGACGACCAGTCGGGCTTGTGCTGTGTCCTACAGATTCAAACCAGCTTTCAAACGGTACTGGTTACGCACCGGCATGGCGTATTGCTGGATGAGGTAGGGCTGTTGCACGCTTGGGCATGCCGCGAGGCGCTTGCCCCATTCGGCCTCGGCTCGTTCTATTTCCGCGCGGCTGAACAGCTCGCTGAGTTCAGGTATCGCCAGCGCCGGGTCGCGATGCTCCCACATTCGATGCGCCAGGAAATTCACCGGAAACAGACGGTAGTCCGTCAGGATCTGTTGGTCGATATCGGCCGCCAGCTGCTTGGCATCTTCCGGCACCTCGCTGATGGGTGTACCGAAACTGACGTGCACCCGACCTTTGTAGCCGGTGATGCCGAGGGCAATACTGGTGTCATCCTCGCCAGGCGCCTTGGTGTAGCTACCGGTGGTGGCTCGGATATAGAGCTCGCGCGCCTTGGCCTGATCGCAGGGGTCGTACTCATAGCTGATCGACACCGGTGTCGGTCGCAGGCTCGCCAATGCGTCGGAAAAGGGCTCGTCCTTGCGGCTCATGTGGAGCATTTTCAGAATCGCCGAATCGGTACGGTCGTCACCGTCCTTTGCCCGTCCTTCGGCCTGAGCAATCCAGATTGACTCACCGTCGTTGCGGATCGAGTGGTTGATGTAGGCGGAAAGCAGCTGGTAAGCCGCGAGCTTTTCGCGTCGCCCGGTGACCGAGCGGCGCACGATGAAGCTCTTGTTGAGCCGCATCAGATCGCTGACAAAAGGTCGTTGCAGCAGGTTGTCGCCGATGGCGATGCGCGGCGTGCGCATCTTTGCCTGGAACACCGCATAGTTGACGAAAGCGGGGTCCATCACGATGTCGCGGTGATTGGCGATGAACAGATAGGCGCAGCCCGGTCGCAACTTTTCCAGGCCGGAATAGGTAATGCCGTCTGTGGCGCGCTCGATGGTGCGGTCGAGGTACATCTCGATCCGCGCCTGCAGCGTGTCGATCGAATGAATGGTGGCGAACTCACGCCGCAGTCGTTGCGCTATAAGTGGTTTGAGCATCCAGCCCATGGGGCCGGCCAGCCGCGGAAAGCGGAAGTGCGCCAGTATGTCGAGAAATTCCCGGTCGGCGAACAGCCGTGCCATGACAGCGGGGACTTCAGCATCGGCGTAGGGTCGGATGGCTTCGAATTCGTCCATCATGTTCTCTGTAAGGGTAACAACTGAATAACCCAATCGCTCAAGGGTCAAAGTTAGGTCTGTGGGTGCCTGGGCGCGATCACTGCGCAGCCTCGGTTGATGCCGCGTTGCACCGGTTGGGTCTGCGACAGGTGCAAACCGGGCATCTCTACAGACTCTGGACGGCGATTATAGCGGCAAGTCACGCAGGAGACGCTGATGCTGGAATCACAGGATTATCAATGCCCCTATTGCGGCGAAGAGGTGCAGGCGCTACTCGATCTGAGCGGTGGCGATCAGCAGTACATCGAAGACTGCTCGGTCTGTTGTCGGCCGATCGTGTTCGATTTGCGGACAGATGGCAGTGACTGGCAGCTCGATGTACGGCGGGAGGATGAATAGATGCAGCGGGTATACGAGCCGCGCGATCTGCTCGAGGCGGAGATGCTGCGTGGCATGCTGGTTGCCGAAGGCATCGAGGTTTATCTCAATGGCAGGCATTTGATCGGTGCGGTAGGTGAGCTGCCGGTTGCCGGTCTGCTCGGCTTGATGGTCGCCGATGAGGAGGTCGAGCGCGCGCGGCAGTTGATCGCTGAGTACAATGGCGCCGAACCGCTGCCCGGCGACGAGCCGGAAAGTTATCCGGGTGAGCTCATCTGCTGATGCCTCTGAGTGAAGGCGTTGCCCCTGGCCGCTGGCCCCTTTTCCTTTGAGTTTTTGTACATGTGTGGCCGCTATGCCCTGTTTCGCTGGAGTCCCGCCTTCGCTGCGCTGCCCGGTTTCCCGCCTGATCAGCAGCCGCACTGGAGTCTGGCGCCTGGCGCTTCGGTGCTTCTGCTGCGACAGGTGGACGAAGCGCTGCAATTGAGTCGCGTGCGCTGGGGATTGACCCCAGCATGGCTGAGCGACTTCACTCGCACGCCGGCCCAGGCGCGGGCGGAAACGCTGGCGGAACAGCCAATGTTTCGCGACGCCTTTCGGCAGCGTCGAGGCGTCCTGCCGGCGAATGGTTTCTATGAGTGGCGAGGCACGGCACGCAAGCGACCCTACTGGATGACGGCGGAAGACTCGCTGATGTATTTCGCCGCGGTCTGGGAAGCCTATCCGGTAGAAGGTCACAGTTACCTCAGTGCGGCCGTCGTGACGCGGCCAGCCTCGAATCAACGGCGACCACTGTTGCTGGATCAGGCTGGCATGACCGCCTGGCTCGACCCGCAGACCTCGCTGGAAACGCTGCAGCGGCTGTTGGCTGCACCGCAGCCGGCGTTACGCGAGCGACCTTTGGCGACCTTCGTCAATGATCCCAAGCTGGACGCGCCAGAATGTCTGACGCCAGTGAACTAGGCATTGGCAGTAACCCTCGAAAGGGAAGTCAAGGCGCTATCAGGCCGGTGCCGAACCGATGGGCAGCTGGTCGGTTGCCCGGTGCGCTGGCACGCTCTAGCATACGGCGCAGAATTCTCGGGAGACGCGACATGTTCAAGCCGCATTCACTCAGCCTCTTTCTGGCGGCAGCGACGCTTGCCGGTTGTCAGGTGGTCAACACCACCAGCAGCGGTGCCGTTGGCGTCGACCGCAAGCAATACATGTTCAGCATGTTGTCGACCGAGCAGGTCAATCAGATGTATGCGCAGTCGTATCAGCAGACGGTGTCTCAAGCGAAGAGCAAAGGTGTGCTCGAAAACAACTCACCGGTCGCTCAGCGGGTCAACCGGATCGCCAGCAGGCTGATCGCCGAGGTCGGGGCTTTCCGGCCTGATGCGGCGGAGTGGGACTGGGACGTGAACGTCATCGACAGTCCCGAGCTGAACGCCAATGCCGGCCCGGGCGGCAAGATCATCTTCTACACCGGGCTGATCGAGAAGCTCAACCTGACCGATGACGAGATTGCCGCTGTCATGGGGCATGAGATAGCCCATGCGTTGCGTGAACACGGTCGCGAAGCCATGTCCAAGGCGTACGGTGTGCAGATGGCCACGCAGATTGGCTCGGCGGTCGGGATTGGTGATGGCAGCCTGCAGCTGGCCAACATGGGGGTGCAGTATCTGATGACGCTGCCCAACAGCCGTAGCAATGAAAACGAGGCTGACCTGATCGGTCTGGAACTGGCGGCGCGGGCTGGCTACAACCCGAACGCAGCGGTCACTCTGTGGCAAAAGATGGCGGCGGCGGGCGGCTCCGCTCCGCCAGAATTCCTCAGCACGCATCCGTCATCAGGCAGCCGTACGCAGGCGCTGCAGGAAAACATTCCGAAGGTGATGCCACTGTATAAACAGGGCCGCTGATGCAGATGCCGCGGACGCTCTCAGGTCGGCGGCAGCTTGATTGGAAGAGGGCTTTCCAGGCCTAGCTGGCTTCGGGCGCTTTCCAAGTCAAAGAGGGTACTGATCTCCTCGATATCGCCGCTCGGATTGAGCGTCCAGATCGACACCGCGGCGACGGTGAGGATCTTGCCGCTCGGGGCGAGGCCGAACACGGGTTTCTCCAGGGTGCCGAACAGCGTGCTGGAGGTCACCACGCGATTGCCTTCGCTGAGGCATTCATCGATCGCGACTTCCAGGTCCGGAATGGCTTGGCGGATCTCACGCACTATCAGACCGAAGCCGGCACTGTTGACCGGCTGCGAGATGAACGAGCTTTTGTAGCTGAAGTAACGGCTTTGCAGCTGTTCAGCCAATGCCAGTCGACCCTTGATCCAGCTCAGATCGATATGCTGCCGAACCCGCCGTTTTCGTTCCTCCGGTGACATGCCGCCTGCTCCCCTCAAGTGCCGCCAGAATGCGGTGAACACGCACTCTAACAGCACGCGTGGCGAGGCGATTTGCGCTGGGTATCAGACTGAAAGCATGCCGCTCAAGCTCAGAGCCTGATAGACGGCGTACAGCGCTAAACCAGCAAAGCCGACGGCGGCAATTCGGCGAATCAGCATGAGAGGCATGCGGTCGGCCGCAAAATTGCCGGCCAGCACCACCGGCACATTGGCGATCAGCATGCCCAGGGTCGTGCCGATGATCACCAGGATGAAATCGGGATACTGAGCGGCAAGCATGACGGTCGCGATCTGCGTCTTGTCGCCCATTTCGGCAAGGAAGAACGCGATCAATGTCGCCACGAAGGGGCCGAAGCGTCGACCGCGCGAAGCTTCCTCTTCCTCCAACTTGTCTGGCACCAGTGTCCACAGGGCAACGGCGGCGAAGGACGCCGCCAGAATCCAGCTGAGAATGGCTGGCGAGACCAGCGACGAAACCCAGTTGCCGATGGCGCCTGCAGCAGCATGGTTGGCCAGCGTGGCGACCACGATGCCCCAGATGATGGGCATTGGACGTCGATAGCGGGCGGCCAGCAAGAGGGCGAGCAATTGCGTTTTGTCGCCTATCTCAGCGAGAGCGACGATCAAGGTGGGGATGTAGAACGATTCCAACGGACTTCCTTGCGGGGGCGGGTCGACAGATCACCATGACACGCACCGCCTGCCCGCCCCGGGTCAGGTGTACGTGTCATGGGTCTTGTCAAACCGAGCGCTGGCTGCCGAGACAGGCCGCGCGGGTCGCATGCACCATGGTCTGTGGACCAAGTATGTTGACGCATGCCAGGCAAGCAGGGCGCTTGCCGGAGACTACTCCCCCAGGACGGGCGCGAGTTTGCCCAAGCGTGGCGCGTTGCGCAAGTCGGGACGTTACCGGATCAGGTGCGTTGTGCACGGTAGATGCGGAAGCCGTCCGCGCTGATCAGCGTTTCGCAGCGACCCAGATGGGTTTCGATCAGGGGCGGGTACTTGAGAAAGGCATTGGCTACCAGTCGTAGCTCGCCACCCGGCCGGAGATGACTGGCCGCGCGTTGCAGTAACGTTTCGCTGGCCTCGTAGTGCGTGTGGACGCTCTGATGGAACGGTGGGTTGCTGATAATAGCGGAGCAGTCTCGCGGGGCGGCATCGATGCCGTCGCCGGCCATCACCTGAGCCTGCAAACCATTGGCAGCGAGGGTCATGCGGCTGCTTTCGACGGCAAACGCGTCGACATCCAGCAGCACCACTTCACTGTCCGGATACCGTCTTTTCAGCGAGGCCCCGATAATGCCCGCGCCGCAGCCGAAATCCAGCAGCGGGCCAGCTGGCAATTCATCGAGTTGCTCCAGCAGCAGTGCGGTACCGCGATCGAGGCGGCCATGGCTGAACACGCCAGGCAGACTGACGATCTGCAGTGGGCCGTCCGCGAGTAGCAGCTCGAAGTGCTGAGCCAAGGTCTGTAATTCTGGAGCCGGTGGGCTATTTGTGACCCTGACCTGCCAGAGCTGGCAATGCCGGGCGCTGTCGAGTTTTTTCGCTTCGCCGAAAGGAGCCAGTTGTTTCGCGGCTCGCTCCACGCCGGCACGTTTCTCACCCACCAGATACAGCAGACGGCCCGACAACCTGGCGGCAAGCGCGCTCAGCAGGTAATCAGTCAGTTCTCGAGACTTGGGTAGAAACAGAACGGCGCTGTCGAACGAGGCTGTGGGCGGCTCGATACCGAATGCACAACGCTCAGCGAAACGTGCCTGCAGTCGTTGCTGCGTCCCGGCGTGCCAGCTCCAGCCGATGGCTCCAGGCAGTTGGCCGAGCAGGTCGTCTGCGGGCAGCCCGGCAAGCAGCAGGTCACCGCTGAACAGTTCGGTCTGGCGCAGCAGTACTTCGCTTCGCGGATCCATCTTGCCTCCGGACAAAAGCTGGCGAGCTTACCAGCCTTGTCCCCGGCTGTAGAAGCGTCAGCCGACCTGACGCTTGGGGCTGCCGGCGAAGAACGCCTCCGCGTTCTCACACAGCTGGCCGACGATGCGTTGTCTGGCTTCGCGGCTGCCCCAGGCGCTGTGGGGTGTCACGATCAGGCGTGGCACGTCTGCAGCCAGCAGTGGGTTGTCGTTGCTCGGTGGTTCGCTGATCAGCACATCTGTGGCAGCGCCGCCCAGGTGGCCGCTTCGCAGGGTGTCGGCCAGCGCCTGCTCGTCGATCAGGCCGCCGCGAGCGGTATTGATGACGAACGCGGCGGGTTTCATCAACTGCAGTTCGCGCGCACCGATGAGGTTGCGGGTTTGCTCGGTGAGCGGGCAGTGCAAGGTCAGGGCATCGATCTGCGGCAGCAGCTCGTCCAGTTCCAGTCGGTCTGGCCGAGGCGGGCGCCCGGGCAGGTTGCCGGTCAGCACACGCATGCCCAGCGCCTCGGCGAGCTTGGCTACCGCGCCGCCCAGCTCACCGTGGCCGAGCACGCCGAGCGTCTTGCCGGCCAACTCCACGATGGGAAAATCCAGTAGGCAGAACTGTCCGCTTTCCTGCCAGCGGCCGCGGGCCACGGCGGCCTGATAATCGGGTAGTCGCGTGGCCAGTGCGAGCAGTAGCATCAGCGTGTGTTGGGCCACGGTAGCCGTGCCGTAAGCCTGGCAGTTGCACACCGCAATGCCGCGCTGTTTGGCTGCGGCCAGGTCGATGTTGTTAACGCCGGTGGCGGCTACCAGAATCAATTTCAGATCCGGACAGGCGGCCAGCGCGGCATCGCTCAAGGTGACCTTGTTGACGATGGCAACTTCCGCGCCTTGCAGTCGGTCGACGATTTGCGTTTCGCTGGTCTCCTTATGGCAGGTCAGCTCAGCAAAGGCGGACTGCAACGGGGCCAGGTCCAGGTCGCCCTGGTCGAGCGGGGATAGATCGAGGAATACAGCGCGGTACTTGCTCATGGGCTTTACTCGTATGAATCAGCGGGCGGATGTCCCGCCCCGGAAAATAACGGAGTCGCTAGATGTACTGGATGGAGTTTCTCACCGTGGCGCTGGTTCACTTGCTCGCTGTCGCCAGTCCTGGGCCTGACTTTGCGGTGGTCGTGCGCGAAAGTGTGGCCCGCGGTCAGCGCAGCGGCAGCTGGACGGCCATCGGTGTAGGCAGTGGCATCCTGCTGCACGTGGGTTATTCATTGCTAGGGATTGGTCTGATCGTCTCGCAGTCGATTGTGTTGTTCAACCTTTTCAAGTGGTTAGCAGCTGGCTATCTGTTCTATCTCGGTTTCCAGGCACTGCGCGCCAAGCCCGTCGCGGTGGACAACCTTGCATCATCCGCGTCCAGTGTTGCGATTAGCCCTAGACGCGCTTTTACGGTTGGTTTCGTCACCAATGGCTTGAACCCCAAGGCGACGTTGTTTTTTCTGTCCTTATTCACCGTGGTTATCGACCCCCATACCCCGCTCGCGGTTCAGGCCGCCTATGGGTTATATCTGGCAGGCGCGACCGGGCTATGGTTCTGCCTGGTGGCCTGGTTGTTCAGCCGCGAGCGTGTGCGGGCCGGGTTCGCCCGCATGGGACACTGGTTCGATCGCGTGACCGGTGCGGTGCTGATTGGCCTGGGTGTTCGGTTGGCGGCAAGCGAGATCGCCTGATCAGGCCTGCTCGCCTTGCTGCTGCATCGTGACGTCCTGGCACGAAGAACAATTGCGGCATCGGTGGTCCGAAACGGGAGCGGCACGGCCAGGCGTCGCACCGGTGGCCGCATGAACATCTAGCGTGCGTCTCATAACATCAATAACAGGAAGCCCTATGCTGCAGACACGAGTGATCAAACCCGCCGCGAATGCCTACCAGTACCCCCTGTTGATCAAGAGCTTGCTGCTGTCCGGGCAGCGCTACGAGCGCACCCGTGAAATCGTCTACCGCGATCAGCTGCGTTTCGACTATCGCACCCTCGGTGAGCGCATCGCTCGGCTCGCCAACGTGCTGACAGACGCCGGGGTCAAGGCGGGCGATACCGTGGCGGTGATGGACTGGGACAGCCATCGCTACCTGGAATGCATGTTTGCGATCCCGATGATCGGTGCGGTGGTGCATACCATCAACGTGCGGCTATCGCCCGAGCAGATCCTTTTCACCATGAATCATGCCGAGGATCGCTTCGTTCTGGTCAACAGCGAGTTTGCGCCGCTGTATCACGCCATCGCCGGGCAGTTGACGACCGTGGACAAGACGTTGCTGATCACCGACGCCGAGGACAAGCAGTGCGATTTGCCGAACTGCGTCGGTGAGTACGAAACCCTGCTGGCGGCCGCAGCGGCGAGTTACGATTTTCCCGATTTCGATGAAAACTCGGTGGCGACCACGTTCTATACCACTGGCACCACCGGCGACCCCAAGGGCGTCTACTTCACGCATCGTCAACTTGTCCTGCACACGCTGGCAGGCGCGGTGACGGTCGGCTGCCGCGAAAACCCCCAGCTGATGGCGGCTGGGGATGTGTACATGCCGATTACACCGATGTTCCACGTGCACGCCTGGGGATTGCCCTATGTGGCGACGATGTTGGGCCTCAAGCAGGTTTATCCGGGCCGCTACGATCCGGAGCTGCTGGTCGAGCTGTGGCGCCGGGAAAAGGTGACCTTTTCGCACTGCGTGCCGACCATCGTGCAGATGCTGCTCAAAGCCAAGGCCGCGCAGGGTACGGACTTCAGCGGCTGGAAGATCACCATCGGCGGCAGTGCGCTCACACGGGGCCTCTATGAATCGGCGCGGGCGTCTGGCATGCAGTTGGTGGCTGCCTACGGCATGTCGGAAACCTGTCCGCTGATTTCCGGGGCTCATATCAACGATGAGCTGCGCAATGCCAGTGAGGACGAGCAGATTAACTACCGTCTCAAGGCCGGGATTCCGGTGGTGCTGGTCGATGCGGCGATCCAGGCGCCCGACGGCAGTTTCCTGCCTGCCGATGGCGTGTCCCAGGGTGAACTGGTGCTCCGTGCGCCCTGGCTGACGCAGGGTTATGCGGGCAATCCGGAGAAGAGCGAAGAGCTGTGGGCTGGCGGTTGGTTGCATACCGGTGACGTCGCCACCCTTGATGAGATGGGCAATATCGATATTCGTGATCGCATCAAGGATGTGATCAAGACGGGTGGCGAGTGGATATCGTCTCTGGCGCTCGAAGGCCTGATCAGCCGGCACGATGCAGTTCGCGACGTTGCGGTGGTGGGCGTGCCGGACGAGCGCTGGGGTGAGCGACCATTTGCGCTGCTGGTGCTCTGCGAGGGCAGGCAACTGGATGCGCGAGCGTTGCAGGCGTTCCTTGAGCCTGCCGTGGCGCAAGGCCAGATCAATAAGTGGGCGATTCCGCAGCAGATCGCCGTGGTTGAGGATATTCCCAAAACCAGCGTGGGCAAGCTCGATAAAAAGCGTATCCGCGTCGACATCGCGCGCTGGGTCGAGGAGGGCAGTAGCGCCATCTCTTCGGTCTGATACCAGGTTTTCGCCGCGTGGGGCTGATCATGCTGCGACATTCTGGTCGGTCGCGGCATCGACAGGACATCTGCCGCATACGCTACTGACCGTCTTATCGAGAAGCGGCCGCCCAGCCGGCGGCTTGCTGCTGTGGCCTTGTCGGTACGTCCAGCACACTGGAGCAGGATTTCGGCAGACGTTGGGCGCCTGAATCATCTCGGGTTCGTCGGGGCGTTCCGGTTCCGCTGGCGGGCGGGTGTTACCCTGACGTCGCATTCCAGCCCGTGCCGTAACAGGCTGGCGTTTCGCAGATGAAAGGAAGTAGACATGAAGAAGATCGGTAACCTGACCGCACTTGCCGCCACCCTTGCGCTGCTGGTCGGCTGCACCAACAATCCCTATACCGGTGAACGCGAAGCTGGCAAGGCCGGCATCTACGGCGGCATCGGTGCGATCAGTGGAGCAGTGATCGGCGCGGCCACCTCCAGCAAGAAGGATCGCGCCAAAGGTGCATTGATCGGAGCCACAGTCGGCGGTGCTGCTGGGGGCGGCTACGGTTACTACGTCGATACCCAGGAAGCCAAGCTGCGCCAGACGTTGCAGGGCACCGGCGTACAGGTCCAGCGGCAAGGCGATAACCTGACGCTGATCATGCCGGGTAACATCACTTTCGCGAGCAATTCGGCCGATATCTCCAGCAGCTTTTATCCGACACTCAATTCGCTGGTGCAGGTGTTCAAAGAGTTCAACAAGAACGGTGTCGACATCACCGGTCACACCGACAGTACCGGCTCACAGCAACTCAACCAGGATCTTTCCAATCGCCGCGCCCGTAGTGTCGCCGCCTATCTGGAAGGCAACGGCGTGCCAGCGTCGCGTATCTCGTCTTACGGCGCGGGCTCGAGCCAGCCGATTGCGAGCAATGACAGCGCTGCCGGGCGTGCCCAGAACCGCCGTGTAGAGATCAATCTGCGACCTCTTTAAGCGACCTTGGCACAGGCGAGGCCGTCGCAACCTTGCTTGTGCCATTTTGATGGCGTCAGCTTTACAGCTTTTCTCTTGTTTCGATTGAACCTCTGAGCGATCCATGACTCTGAAGCTCCTGACAGCGAGCCATAGTAGTGGCACTGAGGAGGTCGAATGGATGATCGTTCCGCTCTCCATTCTCGTAAGCCTTGGCTGCCATTGGTAGTGACGCTGACCCTGATGGCGGGGCTCGGAGGATGGGTCGGCTGGCAGTGGCATGTTCAGGAAATGCGAGTGCGCGCCGAGCAAGCCCAGCGATTCAATCTGGCGGTCAATGACATCGAAAGCAGTCTGCGTGAGCGCATGCGCGCCTACGAGATGGTGCTGCGAGGGTTGGCCGGGCTTTTTGTCGGCAGTGATGAGGTCAGTCTGCAGGACTGGAACAGGGCTTCCGATCAGCTTCAGCTTCAGGATTTCTACCCCGGCATCCAGGCCATCGCCCTGGCTCGCTACGCGCGCGCGGATGACCTGGAATCGGTTATTTCCGAAATACGCGAGAACGGCCGTGGCGAATTTCGCATGTATCCCCGCGGAGAGCGCAGCGATTACCTGATCGTGGACTTCATCCATCCGCTCGATTGGCGTAATCGCCGGGTGCTGGGTTTCGACATGCTGAGTGAGGCAACGCGCAGGGAAGCCGTGATGGCCGCACGCAATATTGGTACTCCGATGCTCACTGGGCCGGTGCGGCTCAAGCAGGAAACAGAGCACAACGCGCAGATCGGGATTCTTCTGTACCTTCCGCTTTATCGCGCACGGGCTCCGATAACCACTCTGGAAGAGCGCCAGGAAGCATTTGCCGGATCGCTTCACGGTGCGTTTCGGCTGACCGATCTGATGGAAGGGGTGTTGGGTTCGCGCAGCAAGCTGTTTCAGTTGCAGCTGTTCGACGCTGCCGCGCCAGACGAGCCATTGTTGGTGGGGCGCGCTCCGGTGAGCGTCGATGCTGGCTTCCATCGTGTTCGCAATATTTACATGTACGGCCGTAGCTGGCAGCTGGAAGTGGCCAGCACGCCGGAATACGAAGCCATCCTCAACCGGGTGGGGCGGGCTTTCAATCTTGCTGCGGCGCTGACCGCGGCCGCATTATTTTCTCTGTTGATTGGCGGCTACCTTTATTTGCGCGAACGGACCCTGCGCAGCAGTCAGGCGCTCGGTGCCCAGCTTCAAGAGCGGGAGGCATGGTTCCGCCAACTGATCGAACAGCTGCCAGTAGCGACGGTGCTGTGCAGCGACGAAGGGCGCATAGAGTTGGCCAATCAGAGCGCCGCTGCGCTGCTGGGTAGCAGTGCGGGCCTGCTCGCGGGTGAGCGCCTCAGTCACTACATCCCTGAAGCTTTGCAGGACGCAGCCGATGGGAACCAACTGGACGCCAACCAACATGAGAGCCACGCCCTGCGCGAAGACGGCACCCCCATTCCTGTTTCGCTCAGTCTGACCAGTTTCAAGCGGGACGAGACCATTCACTATCTGCTCAATCTCGTGGATCTGCAGCAGCGCAAGCGTGACGAGGAGCGCTTTCGCAATGTGGTAGAAGCCTCGCCGAACGCTTTTCTGTTGTTCGATCATGACGGCCAGATCGTGATGGTTAACCGTCAGACCGAGCTGCTGTTCGGCTACAGCCGACAAGAGCTGTTAGGTCAGTCGGTTGAAATACTGATCCCGGTGTCGATGCGCAAGACCTATACCGAGGTGCGCAACCGTTTTCGCCAGACTCCAGAATCACGTCGCCTGGGTGAGAATCGCGAACTCTTCGGTCGCCACCGGGATGGCCATTTGCTGCCTGTGGAGGTCGGCCTGTCGCCGCTGCGCAGTGGCGACGAGCAACTGGTGCAGGCCGTGGTGATCGATATCGCTCATCGCAAAGCAGCGGAGCGGCGTCTGCGCGATCAGGCGAATGAGCTGCTGATCGCCAACCGCTACAAATCCGAATTTCTCGCCAACATGTCGCACGAACTGCGTACGCCGCTCAATAGCATTCTTATCCTGAGCGATCAGTTGAGACAGAATGCGGCGAGCAACCTGACCGAGAAGCAGGTTCGCCACGCCGATATCATGCATCGGGCCGGCCACGATCTACTCCAACTGATCAATGACGTGCTTGATCTGGCCAAGATCGAAGCCGGTCACATGGAGATCAAGTCGGAGCCGCTCGACCTCAGCGAAGTGCTGGCAGAGCTGTTGGCTGGGATGCAGCCGATGGCGGATCAGAACGGACTGTCCCTCACGACCCGGATCGACCCGGACGTTCCGCCGTCGATCATCACTGACCGTGCGCGGCTGCAGCAGATTTTGCGCAACCTGGTGACCAATGCACTGAAGTTTACCGAGCAGGGCTCCGTTGATATCCATGTGAGCAGCCGGCCGGCTGAGAGCCCTGCCGATGAAGCCATGCTGCAGATCTGTGTGACCGACACCGGTATCGGCATCGCAGAAGATCAGCAGGAGCGGATCTTCCAGGCCTTTCAGCAAATCGACGGTTCGATCAGCCGTCAGTACGGCGGCACAGGCCTGGGGCTCGCAATCGCACGGCAACTGGCCGAGGTGTTGGGCGGCGGGATTCGCCTCACAAGCTCGCTGGGGCGGGGTTCCAGTTTTACCGTCGAGTTGCCGATGAAAGCCTCTGCGACGCCGGAGGTCCGGACGCTACGGCCATATCAACAACGCGGCCAGGGTGGCGGTCTGCTGATTGTCGAGGACGATGCCGATTTTGCTTCGGTAGTGGCGGAGGTCGCGCAGTCACACGGTTTTTCCAGTGTCATCTGCGGTAGCGGACAAGAAGGGCTGGATGCGCTCGCTCACGACCGTTTCGCGGCGGTGATCCTGGACGTTCTGCTGCCTGACATCAGCGGCTGGCAGGTCCACCGGGCGTTGCGAGCCGACCCCAAGCACCAGGATACGCCGGTATACATCATTTCCTGCGTGCCACAGCCGCAGGGCTGGTCGGACGACAGTTCACGCTACCTGCTCAAGCCTGTGGCTCACTCAGAGCTGGAGCGGCTGTTCGTCGATCTGGCGCGGCAGGAAGGCAATTCGACTCGGCTGCTGCTGGTTGAAACCGATCCGGAGCGGCGCCGTCAACTGCGTGAATATTTCGAGCGGATCGGTTATCGGGTCAGCGAATGCCAGCGCAGCGAAGACGCCCGACTGGCTTATGCTGAGCACCGATATTCGGTGCTGATCATCGACTTTGATCTTCCTGGCGAAAACGGGCTGGAGCTGCTCGATGCGCTCGACCGCCTGCGCTCGCTAAAGGACGTCAGGGTGATCCTGACCAGCCGAGAGGCGTTATCGGAAAAGAATCTGCAGCGGCTTGAGCGTTATTCATCGGTTGCGTTGTCGAAAACAGAAGGAATGGAGCATATGGAAGATGCACTGAAACCCGTTGGGGTTGATGCTGCCGCGTGGGGAATGGGTGAGCTGGAACACCCCCTGCTGGGGCAGCGCGTGTTGTTGGTAGACTCTGACGTGCGGGCAATTTACGCCATCAGCGCCGTGCTCGACGAACAGGGGTTGCAGGTGGTTCCGGTGACGAGCTGTGCTGAAGCGCTGGAGCGCTTCGATCAAGATGCGTTTGATCTTGCGCTGGTGGATATGGCCATGCCGGATGATGGCGGACCCGCCCTGATTCTTCAGCTCAGAAACGACTATGGTTGTCAGGTGCCGATTGTGGCAATGGCGGTCGGCTCTGATACGGATGGACCGGGGAGGAATGTCCCGGCCGGCGCCGACGACATCCTATTCAAACCGGTCGACAGCGCGAGGCTGGTTGAGCTGCTGCGGCGTCTGGAACGTACTGATGGCCCTCATGCAGGCCCGTAAGGAGAAGTGTGTGACGCATCGTTCAAGCCGAACTGGCGTCCCCGACGTCGGTAGCGGAAACCGAATCATGCTGTGCTGGGAGCTCGGCTGATGGCGTGGTCGCAACCCCAACCTCAGTCTCGAACCCGCACGTTGTTGGTAGTCGATGATCGCGAGGCGAATCTGGTTGCCATGGAGGCCCTGCTCGGCGACGGCGACTGGCAGGTCCATACGGTTAACTCTGGCGAAGCCGCGCTGCAGGCATTGCTTGATCTGGATGTCGAGCTGGTGTTGCTGGATGTGCAGATGCCGGGCATGGATGGGTTCGAAGTGGCGCGCCTGATGCGCGGAAGTCCGCACTCGCGCTACACGCCGATTATCTTTGTTTCGGCCATCGCGCATACCCGCGAGTCGGTGTTGCGTGGCTACGCCACGGGTGCGGTTGATTTCATTCTCAAGCCGTTCGATCCGCAGGTGCTCAAGCACAAGATCAATACGCTGCTCAGTCATGAGCACAATCGACGTGACTTGCAGGTACTCAGCCAGCAGCTCGACAGTGCGAGAGCGTTCAACGCGTCGGTACTGAGCAATGCCGCAGAAGGCATTCTGGTGGTGGGTGAGGATGGTTTCATCAATTTCGCCAACCCGGCGATCGCCAAAATGCTGCATACCAGCGTCGATGATCTGCAAGGTACCGCGCTGATCAAGCATCTGGCTTCGCCGCAGATGCCACCGGCCTGGCGCGACACCGATTTCTACCAGCATTGGCGTAGCGGTCATACCTATCGCCTTCATGAGGCGCAGCTGTTCACCGCCAACGGCGACACGCTGCCGGTGGCATTGTCGTCGTCACCACTGCCTCGTCAGCAGCGCTCGATGGTAGTGATTGCTCTGGACATGTCGGTGGTGCGCAGCCTGCACGTACAGTTGGAGACCCAGGCGGTAACCGACTCGCTGACCGGACTGCTGAATAGGCGCGGCTTTCATCAGGCACTGGATTCGGCCTTGGCGAGGGTCGACCGGAACGGCAAACGCATGGCTGTGCTCTACATCGACCTCGATGGCTTCAAGCGCATCAACGACTCGCTGGGGCACGATGCCGGTGACGAAATCCTCTGCCGCGTGGCGCGTGTGCTCGAGGCCTGTATGCGGCCCTACGACATCATCGCGCGGATGGGCGGAGACGAGTTCACCGCGTTGCTCGACTCGCTGGATCACCCGGAAGATGCCGCCAAGGTCGCCGAGAAGCTCATCGAGCTGATTTCGGTTCGACATACCATCGAAGGGACCGACGTCACGCTCGGCGCCAGTATCGGCATCGCGCATTTTCCGGATTGCGGCCAGAGCGTCGAGGAGTTGCTTCGCTCGGCAGACATGGCCATGTACGAGGCCAAACGCAACGGCCGGCAACAATATCGCTTCTTCTCCGGTGAGATGAACGGGCGGGCCCATGCGCGCTTGATGATGGAAGAGAACCTGCGCAGCACCATTGAACGTAATGGTTTCGCTTTGGCCTACCAGCCGCAGGTTGTGCTCGAGACCGGTGAGCTGCGCGGGTTCGAGGCCTTGCTGCGCTGGGATTATGCTGGGCGCGGCGCGGTCGATCCAAGTGTGTTCATCCCCTTGCTGGAGGAGACCCGGCTGATTGACCGGGTCGGCGAATGGGCGCTGCGTGAAGGGCTGGCTCAGTGCCGCGACTGGCGTGAGCGATTCGGCGACAAGCTGGTGCTGAGCTTCAACGTCAGCCCGGTGCAGTTCGGCCGGGCCGGGCTGATCGACGAGTTGCGTCGGCTGCTCGATGAGTATCAGCTCGATCCTCGCCAGTTGGAACTGGAGGTCACCGAGGGCGCGCTGATGCAAGACCTGGAACAGAGCTGCGACAAGCTTCGGCAGTTGCGCGAGCTGGGCGTCAGGGTAGCGGTGGATGATTTCGGCACCGGTTACTCGTCGCTGGCTTACCTGCGCCATTTCGACCTGGATACGCTGAAGATTGACCGGCTGTTCATCGCCAACATGCTTGACTCACCACGCGATGCCGCGGTGGTCAGCACCATTATCGATCTGGGGCGAAACCTTGAACTGGAAGTGATCGCCGAGGGCGTTGAAACGTTGGCCCAGCGCGAGTGGTTGATTGCTCATGACTGCCAGGTGATGCAGGGTTTTCTGGTCGCGCCAGGGTTGGCCGTCGAGGATGCGTTGGAGTTTCCGCGGTCAATCGACTGGCTCCAACTGGAAAATCAACCGGCCGGCTAGTGCCGGCCGGGCGGGTTAACCTGATGCGCCA
>NZ_AGSX01000167.1 GCF_000235745.1 Stutzerimonas stutzeri SDM-LAC
CCCGATGCGGTGCATCGGGCGTTCTGAATACCTCAAATTTAGCCGAAACGGTGTAAACCTATTTCAGGACTAGACATACTCCAGGGCTAGTCTGTTTCCAGTCTGCCTGGCGTCGGCACCGGAACCGGCTCGGCCGCGTCAACGTCGCGCTGGATCTGTTCGAGCAGAGAGCCGGGCTCGGTGGCCTCTGGCTCGGTGCTGACGGGGTCGTCGGTGCTTGCCGGTAGATCTGTTCCCAGAATGGCTTCGTCACGGCTCACGCCGGGCTTGAAGTCACCCGCGAGACCGGCGAGTTGGTCGTTGGCATTGAATACAAGGCTAACCCGCTCCTGCTGGCGCTGACTGCCACCTGGCTGAATGCTGTACAGATAATCCCAGCGGTTGGCGTGGAATGTGTCGGTGATCAGCGGGTTGCCCATGATAAACCGCACTTGTGAGCGGGTCATTCCCGGGCGCAACTGGTCTATCATGTCCTGTGTTACGACATTGCCCTGTTGAATGTCGACCTTGTAAACCCCGGGGAATGAACAACCGGCGAGTGCGAACAGGCCCACTAGCGTGAGACTGGACAGCATGAGCTTGGTGTTTTGCATCGGTAGGTGACTTCCACTATCTTGGCTGGGCAAAGCCCGGATCATACCCGTATTGAAGGAGGCTGCGAAACAGCAGCAGCGAGAAAGCCGACCATGGTTGAAAATAGCGAACTACGCAAAGCTGGCCTCAAAGTAACCCTGCCACGGGTCAAGATCCTGCAGATGCTGGATACCACTGATCGGCGTCATATGAGCGCTGAGGACGTTTACAAGGCGTTGATGGAGGCCGGCGAGGATGTCGGTCTGGCAACTGTTTACCGCGTGTTGACCCAGTTCGAGGCGGCCGGTCTTGTAGTTCGGCATAACTTCGACGGTGGTCATGCCGTGTTTGAACTGGCTGACGGCGGCCACCATGATCATATGGTGTGTGTCGACAGCGGCGACGTCATCGAGTTTTTCGATCCCGAGATCGAGAAGCTGCAGAAGGAAATCGTCAGGCGTCACGGCTATGACTTGGTGGACCACAATCTGGTGTTGTACGTCCGCAAGAAGGCCGACTGATCTGCGGGCCTGCGGCATGAAAGGCGATTCGGATCGTCTTGCCTAGAAAATGAGCCCCGCCAATTGGTGGGGTTCTTTTTTAGGGGAGAGTTATCCGGCCAGCTTGCCGATATTCCGTCGCATTGGCGGATTCCGAACATGTCGGCAGCCATCCACCCGCACGCAGATAAAGTTCATTGCCGGCAAATGATGGCTGCCAGCAACAGGTGTCGGTCGGAAGTGTTCTGCTTTGGTCGTCGCTACGGTTAGGCTTGCTCAGACTCAGACTCGGCCCAGTCCAAGGTTAGGATAGCTGCGCGGAGCCAATCATCTGCCGGGCGTGAGCGAGTGCTTGCTCAGTCAGATCGACGCCGCCCAGCATGCGCGCGATTTCCTCAATCCGCTCGCTATTACCCAATGCAGCCACTGCCGTATGGGTTTCGTCAGTGCCGCGCGCCTTGTGTACGAACAGGTGGTGATGTCCCTGCGCCGCGACTTGTGGCAGGTGGGTTACGGTCAGCACCTGGCCGCGCTCCCCAAGTCTACGAAGCAGTTGGCCGACTATTTCCGCGGTCGGACCACCGATACCGACGTCAACTTCATCAAATACCAATGTCGGTACGCGGGACGTTTGGGCGGTGATTACCTGAATCGCCAAGCTGATGCGCGATAGCTCACCGCCCGAGGCGACCTTCGCCAGCGGGCGCAGTGGCTGGCCTGGGTTGGCGCTAACCAGAAACTCAACCTGCTCCAGGCCATGCGGCATGAGATCGCCTTCAGCGCAAGGCTTCAGGACAACGCTGAACCTGCCGCCCGGCATGCCCAGTCGCTGGATCTCGGTTGCGACCGCCGTTCCCAATGATTCGGCTGCCTGGTGGCGCGCGGTGCTTAGCTCTTGTGCCTTTTCGCGGTAGTGGCGTTCGTATGCGGCGAGCTCCTCGCTCAGTTGCTCGACAGCTGTATCGTCGGCATTCAGGCTTTCCAGCTCTTCGAATAGTTGTTGCTGCAGCGCCGGCAGCTCCGGCGGCTGCACGCGGTGTTTGCGTGCCAGGGTGTAGATGCTGTCGAGGCGTTCCTCCAGCGCCTGTTGGCGCTGAGGGTCGGAGTCGAAGTGATCGAGAAAGCGATTGAGTTCGCCGACTGCTTCTTCGACCTGGATCTGCGCGCTGGACAGCAGGTTGACTGCCTCGCCAAGTGCGCCGGGCTGGTTCTGAAACCCGGTGAGCCGCTGCAGGCTGGACGTGAGTGCCGAAAGCACGTTGCCGGCATCGCTCTCGCTGCACAGCTCAATCACCTGGCGGCAGGCGCCGAGCAGATGCTCGGCGTTGGCGAGGTTCTTGTGCTCCTGCTCCAGTTGCTCCAGCTCGTCCTCGCCTAATGCAAGGGTTTCCAGTTCTTCGATCTGGTAGCTCAGCAGTTGATGGCGGGCGCGTTGCTCATCGCTGCTATTGGTTAAGCGCTCAAGGCTTTGCCGGGTTTGCCGCCAGCGTTGAGCAGCCAGTTGAACCTGGCGCGCAAGATCCTGATTGCCGCTGTACTCGTCGAGCAGCCTCCGGTGAGTATCAGGTTTGAGCAGAGATTGGTGCTCGTGCTGGCTGTGAATATCGATCAGCAGCTCACCAAGCGCCTTAAGGTCACCTTGCGGGCAGGGTGTTCCGTTGATATAGCCGCGCGAACGTCCTTCAGCCGTGATGACGCGGCGCAAGATGCATGGACCATCGCTGTCCAGGTCGCGCTCGGCCAGCCAGGCTTTTGCGTCGGGAATGTCATCCAGATCGAAGCTGGCGAGAATATCCGCCTTGTCCGCGCCAATGCGGACCACGCTGCTATCTGCGCGATCACCGAGGGTGAGGGCCAGCGCGTCGAGCATGATCGACTTGCCTGCGCCGGTCTCGCCGCTGATCACGCTCATGCCGCGTTTCAGCTCGAGGTCGAGATGCTCGACGATGGCGTAATTGTGAACGGAGAGGTGAACCAGCATGGCAGGGCTCCTGGGCGGTTGACTGTGTATTTATACAGTTACTTAGTGGGGCGCCACAAGCTGCTCTGCTTGAGTGGTATGTAAACAAAGTGGGTGCTTCAGTCCCCAGTGCTCACGCGAGCTCCGTACATGCATCTTCGATATGCCGAACTGCCCTTGAAGCAGATTTTGTTGCCCCCATATAGCGGCACAAGCGCGGGTCGACGCCCGCTGACGTATCGATGAGGAGGACCGCATGGTCGACGAGCAGAACCTGGACAACCAGACCCCTGATGAAAGCGAGACCGCACAAGCCGAGGTGGCCGAGGATCTGGCTGGTCGCGTGCATTCACTGGAAGAGCAGTTGGCCGCGGCGCAGGATCAATCTCTGCGTGTGGCGGCGGAGTTGCAAAATATCCGTCGTCGCGCCGAGCAGGATGTTGAGAAAGCACACAAGTTCGCGCTGGAAAAGTTTGCCGGCGACCTGTTGGCTGTCGCTGACAGTCTGGAGCGCGGCCTCGAGCTGTCTCGCCCGGATGACGAAGCTGTCCGGCCGATGCGTGAAGGCGTCGAGCTGACGTTCAAGTTGTTGCTCGACACCTTGGCGCGTCATCAGTTAGTGCAGATTGACCCACAGGGTGAGCCCTTCAACCCCGAGCATCACCAGGCTATGGCCATGGAAGAAAGCACCCATGCCGAGCCAGGCAGTGTGCTCAAGGTGTTTCAAAAGGGCTATCTGCTCAATGGGCGGCTGTTGCGCCCGGCGATGGTCGTCGTCAGCAAGGCGCCAGCAGAAACCCCGCCTTCGATTGATGAGAAGGCTTGAATTTCAGCGGCTGACCCCCATCTGGTAGCCAAGCGTTTTTGTATTACCCGCAGCCGGTAAACAGGCGCGGATCAATCAAAGTTCGGAGAGAAGCACATGGGCAAAATTATCGGTATCGACCTGGGAACGACCAACTCCTGCGTCTCAATCCTGGAAAACGGCAAGGCCAAGGTGATCGAGAACGCCGAAGGCGGTCGCACCACTCCATCGATCATTGCTTACGCCAATGACGGTGAAATCCTTGTTGGTCAGTCGGCCAAGCGTCAGGCTGTTACCAACCCGCACAACACGCTGTACGCGGTGAAACGACTGATCGGTCGTCGTTTCGATGAAGAAGTCGTGCAGAAAGATATCCAGATGGTCCCCTACAAGATTGTCAAAGCGGATAACAGCGATGCCTGGGTGGAGGTGAACAGCCAGAAGATGGCCCCGCCGCAGATTTCCGCGGAAATCCTCAAGAAGATGAAGAAGACCGCCGAAGACTACCTCGGCGAGCCGGTTACCGAAGCGGTGATCACCGTCCCGGCTTACTTCAATGACAGCCAGCGTCAGGCCACCAAGGACGCCGGCCGTATCGCCGGTCTGGACGTCAAGCGCATCATCAACGAGCCGACCGCAGCCGCGCTGGCCTATGGCATGGACAAGGCCAAGGGCGACCACACCGTGATCGTCTATGACCTGGGTGGCGGTACCTTCGACGTGTCGGTGATCGAAATCGCCGAGGTCGACGGTGAGCACCAGTTCGAAGTGCTGGCCACCAACGGTGACACCTTCCTCGGCGGTGAGGACTTCGACATTCGCCTCATCGACTACCTTGTCGACGAGTTCAAGAAAGAAAGCGGCATGAACCTCAAGGGTGACCCGCTGGCCATGCAGCGCCTCAAGGAGGCCGCTGAGAAGGCCAAGATCGAGCTGTCCTCCAGCCAGCAGACCGACGTCAACCTGCCATATATCACTGCAGACTCGACCGGTCCGAAGCACCTGAACGTAAAAATTTCTCGCGCCAAGCTCGAAGCGCTGGTCGAGGATCTGGTGCAGCGCACCATCGAGCCGTGCCGCATTGCGATGAAAGATGCCGGCATCGATGTCTCTAAGATCGACGATGTGATTCTGGTCGGTGGCCAGACCCGCATGCCGCTGGTACAGCAGAAGGTCGCCGAGTTCTTCGGCAAGGAGGCGCGCAAGGACGTTAACCCGGATGAAGCCGTTGCCATGGGTGCTGCCATTCAGGGCGCCGTTCTGGCCGGTGACGTCAAGGACGTGCTGCTGCTCGACGTATCCCCGCTGACCCTGGGTATCGAAACCATGGGCGGCGTGATGACCGCGCTGATCGAGAAGAACACCACCATCCCGACCAAGAAGTCGCAGGTGTTCTCCACCGCCGATGACAACCAGAGCGCCGTGACCATTCACGTGCTGCAGGGCGAGCGCAAGCAGGCCAGTGGTAACAAGTCGCTGGGTCGTTTCGATCTGGCCGAGATTCCGCCGGCGCCGCGCGGCATGCCGCAGATCGAAGTCACCTTCGACATCGATGCCAACGGCATCTTGCACGTATCGGCAAAGGACAAGGCCACCGGCAAGCATCAGTCCATCGTGATCAAGGCCAACTCAGGTCTGTCCGAGGAGGAAATCGAGCAGATGGTGCGTGACGCCGAGGCCAATGCCGAGGAAGACCGCAAGTTCGAGGAGCTGGTCACGGTTCGCAACCAGGGCGATCAGCTGGTTCATGCGACCCGCAAGATGCTCACCGAAGCCGGTGACAAGGCCAGCGAAGAAGACAAGACCAACATCGAAAAAGCCATCGGCGAACTGGAAATGGCCGTCAAGGGCGACGACAAGGCTGAGATCGAGGCCAAGATCGCGGCAGTCTCGCAGGCGTCCACACCGCTGGCGCAGAAGATGTACGCCGAGCAGCCTCAGGGCGGCGAAGGCGAGCAGGCCGGCGACAATGGGCAGTCTGGTGACGACGTTGTCGACGCTGAGTTTGAAGAGGTCAAGGACAACAAGTAAGCCGCGGCTTATGACCTCCATGAGCGGAGGAAGCGCAAAGGCCATTCAGGCTGCTGCCGTTTGCTCCAGCCTGATGCGGTGATGCCGCAAAGGGCCTGATCGCCGCGCGGGGGCTTGCTCCCGCGTCGGCGTGTCTGGAGGGTACGAATTTGAAGGTTCAGGAAACTTATGGCCAAACGTGACTATTACGAAGTGCTGGGTGTCGAGCGCGGCGCCAGCGAGGCGGAGCTGAAGAAGGCTTATCGTCGCCTCGCAATGAAGCATCATCCGGACCGTAATCCCGGAGACAAGGCCGCTGAAGACGCATTCAAGGAGGCCAACGAGGCTTACGAAGTGCTTTCCGATGCTGGCAAACGTCAGGCTTATGACCAATACGGTCATGCTGGCGTCGATCCTCAGATGGGTGCTGGCGCGGGCGCGGCGTACGGTAACGCCAATTTCTCCGATATCTTTGGCGACGTGTTCAGCGATTTCTTCGCTGGCGGTCGTGGCAGCTCGCGTGGCGGTGCTCAGCGCGGCAGTGATCTGCGCTATACCCTTGAGCTGGATCTGGAGGAGGCCGTGCGAGGTACGACGGTAACCATCCGAGTCCCGACTCTGGCCGAGTGTAAGACGTGTGATGGCTCCGGTGCCAAGAAGGGTACCAGCCCGGTGACCTGTACCACCTGCGGCGGCATCGGTCAGGTGCGCATGCAGCAGGGTTTCTTCTCGGTGCAACAGACCTGCCCACGCTGTCATGGCAGCGGCAAGATGATTTCCGATCCTTGTGGCAGCTGCCATGGGCAGGGTCGCGTCGAAGAGCAGAAGACGCTTTCGGTCAAAGTGCCGCCGGGCGTCGATACCGGTGACCGAATTCGTTTGACGGGTGAGGGCGAGGCGGGCGCTCAGGGCGGTCCGGCAGGTGACCTCTATGTCGTGGTCAACGTGCGTGAGCATCCGATCTTCCAGCGCGACGGCAAGCACCTGTACTGCGAAGTGCCGATCAGCTTTGCCGATGCGGCGCTGGGTGGTGAATTGGAAGTTCCAACGCTCGATGGGCGCGTGAAGTTGAAGATCCCGGAGGGTACTCAGACCGGTAAGCAGTTCCGTCTGCGTGGCAAGGGCGTTGCTCCTGTGCGTGGCGGCGCGGCCGGCGACCTGTTGTGCCGGGTTGCTGTGGAAACGCCGGTCAATCTGGGCAAACGTCAGCGCGAGATACTCGATGAGTTCCGCAAGACCCTGCAGAGCGATAGCTCGCATTCGCCAAAGGCCAGCGGCTGGTTCGAAGGCGTGAAGCGATTTTTTGGCGATCTTTAATCCGGCGGCAAGCTGCAGGCGGCAGCCTTTCTGAAGGCGCTCTTGCAGCTTGAGGCTTGCAGCTTGGAGCTGTTTCTATGCGACGTATTGCAGTAACGGGCGCCGCGGGGCGTATGGGCAAGACGCTGGTCGAGGCTGTTCAGCAAACCGCCGGGGCCGCTGGATTGACCGCGGCTATCGATCGACCTGACAGCACTCTGGTCGGCGCTGATGCGGGCGAGTTGGCGGCTATTGGGCGGCTCGGCGTGCCGCTGATCGGTGAGGTGGCGAAGGTCGTCGACGAGTTCGATGTGCTGATCGATTTCACTCATCCTTCGGTCACGCTGAAAAATCTTGAAGTGTGCCGACGCGCCGGCAAAGCGATGGTAATCGGCACCACCGGTTTCTCTGTCGCAGAGAAAGAGAAGCTGGCGGCCGCCGCGCAGGATATCCCCATCGTGTTTGCGGCAAATTTCAGTGTCGGCGTGAATTTGTGCCTGAAGTTGCTTGATACGGCTGCACGCGTGCTGGGTGACGAGGTCGATATCGAGATCATCGAAGCGCATCACCGGCACAAGGTCGACGCACCGTCGGGCACTGCGTTACGCATGGGTGAGGTTGTCGCGCAGGCGCTTGGTCGTGATCTGCAGAAGGTGGCCGTATATGGTCGCGAAGGCCAGACGGGTGCCCGTGCGCGGGAGACGATCGGTTTTGCCACCGTGCGCGCCGGCGATGTAGTGGGGGATCACACGGTCCTGTTCGCCGCCGAAGGCGAGCGGGTCGAGATCACCCATAAGGCATCGAGTCGGATGACTTTTGCCAAGGGGGCCGTGCGTGCTGCGTTGTGGCTTGAGCAGCAGCCGGCGGGTTTGTACGACATGCAGGACGTGCTCGGGTTGCGTTGAGAAATGCGGCCGCCTGGCGTTCGGGTGGATTTCGGGTGGACCTGAAAGGGTGTTTTCTGTAAGCTTCCCGTTTTAGTGTGTCCACTAAAAGTTGCGCAGAATGAATCAAATAAAAAGCGGGATGACCTTCACACGTCATCCCGCTTTTTTACAATCTGCGCCTGCTTCAGCCTTGATCTTTGGGAGGTCTCTTGACTAAGCCAGCCCTTGCGCCAGCCATTTTGGCCCTTGCCGATGGCAGTATCTTTCGCGGCGAATCCATCGGCGCCGACGGCCAGACTATCGGTGAGGTGGTGTTCAATACCGCCATGACCGGCTATCAGGAAATCCTCACCGATCCTTCCTATGCCAAGCAAATCGTCACCCTGACCTACCCGCACGTTGGCAATACCGGCACGACGCCGGAAGATGCCGAGTCCTGGAAAGTCTGGGCGGCTGGCCTAGTTATTCGCGACCTGCCGCTGATTTCCAGCAACTGGCGTGACAAGCAAACGCTGCCGGAATACCTCAAGGCCAACGGAACCGTGGCGATTGCTGGAATCGATACCCGACGCTTGACCCGCATTCTTCGCGAGAAAGGCGCTCAGGACGGCTGCATCCTGGCGGGCGCTGACGCGACCGAAGAAAAGGCGTTGGAGCTGGCGCGCAGCTTCCCCGGGCTCAAGGGCATGGACCTGGCCAAGGAGGTCAGCGTCAAAGAGCGTTACGAGTGGCGCTCGACCGTCTGGGACCTGAAGGATGACGGCCATGCCGAGATCCCGGCCAGCGAGCTGCCCTACCATGTGGTGGCGTTCGATTACGGCGTGAAGTACAACATCCTGCGCATGCTGGTCGCACGTGGTTGCCGCGTTACCGTGCTGCCTGCGCAGACCCCGGCCAGCGAGGCGCTGGCGCTGAATCCGGATGGTATCTTCCTGGCCAACGGCCCAGGCGATCCGGAACCGTGCGACTACGCGATCAAGGCGATCCAGGACATTCTCGAAACAGATATTCCGGTGTTTGGCATCTGCCTCGGTCACCAGCTTCTGGCACTCGCCTCTGGCGCCACGACGATGAAAATGCCCAATGGACACCACGGCGCCAACCACCCGGTACAGGACCTGGACACTGGTGTGGTGATGATCACCAGCCAGAACCATGGTTTCGCGGTAGACGAGGCGAGCCTGCCGGGTAACCTGCGTGCGACGCACAAGTCGCTGTTCGACGGCACCCTGCAGGGCATCGAGCGGACCGACAAGGTCGCCTTCAGCTTCCAGGGCCATCCCGAGGCGAGTCCCGGCCCACATGACGTGGCGCCGCTGTTCGACCGCTTCATCGATGCCATGGCCAAGCGCCGCTAAGTCCGCCGAGCACAGAATTCGAGAGAGACCATGCCAAAACGTACAGATATCAAAAGCATTCTGATCCTCGGCGCCGGCCCGATCGTTATCGGCCAGGCGTGCGAGTTCGACTACTCCGGAGCACAGGCCTGCAAAGCGCTGCGCGAGGAAGGGTTCCGCGTCATCCTGGTCAACTCCAATCCGGCGACCATCATGACCGACCCGGCCATGGCCGACGCCACCTACATCGAGCCGATCAAGTGGGCCACCGTAGCCAAGATCATTGAGAAGGAGCGTCCCGACGCGCTGCTGCCGACCATGGGCGGCCAGACCGCGCTGAACTGCGCGCTGGATCTGGAAAAGCACGGCGTGCTGGAAAAGTTCGGCGTCGAGATGATCGGTGCCAATGCCGACACCATCGACAAGGCCGAGGATCGCTCGCGCTTCGACAAGGCGATGAAGAACATCGGTCTGGCGTGCCCGGTTTCCGGCATCGCGCATAACATGGACGAAGCCTACGGCGTGCTCGAAAAGGTCGGATTCCCTTGCATCATCCGTCCGTCATTCACCATGGGCGGCACCGGCGGCGGCATTGCCTACAACCGTGAAGAGTTCGAAGAGATCTGCGCGCGCGGCCTCGACCTGTCGCCGACCAGCGAGCTGCTGATCGACGAATCGCTGATCGGCTGGAAGGAATACGAGATGGAGGTGGTCCGCGACAAAAAGGACAACTGCATCATCGTCTGCGCCATCGAAAACTTCGATCCGATGGGCGTGCACACCGGCGATTCCATCACCGTCGCACCCGCCCAGACCCTGACCGACAAGGAATACCAGATCATGCGCAACGCCTCGCTGGCGGTGCTGCGTGAGATCGGCGTCGAGACGGGCGGCTCCAACGTGCAGTTCGGCATCTGCCCGAACACGGGGCGCATGGTTGTGATCGAGATGAACCCACGTGTGTCGCGCTCCTCCGCGCTGGCTTCCAAGGCTACCGGCTTCCCGATCGCCAAGATCGCGGCGAAGCTGGCCGTCGGTTATACCCTCGACGAGCTGCAGAACGACATCACCGGCGGTCGCACCCCGGCATCCTTCGAGCCGGCGATCGACTACGTCGTCACCAAAATTCCGCGTTTTGCCTTCGAAAAGTTTCCCAAGGCGGATGCTCGCCTGACCACCCAGATGAAATCCGTCGGCGAAGTCATGGCCATCGGTCGTACCTTCCAGGAGTCCGTGCAGAAAGCGCTGCGCGGTCTGGAAGTGGGGGTGTCCGGCTTCGATCCAAAGCTCGATCTGGCCGATCCCGAGAGCGAAAGCACGCTCAAGCGTGAGTTGACCGTGCCCGGTGCGGACCGCATCTGGTACGTTGCCGATGCCTTCCGTGCCGGCAAATCGGTTGCCGAAGTATTCGATCTAACGCGCATCGATGAATGGTTCCTGGTGCAGATCGAAGACCTGATCAAGGAAGAAGAACAGATCAAGACGATGGGGCTGTCGAGCATCGACCGCGACGTCATGTACAAGCTCAAGCGCAAGGGCTTCTCCGACGCGCGTCTGGCCAAGCTGCTCGGCGTGACCGAAAAGAACCTGCGCGCTCACCGGCACAAGCTGAAGGTCCTGCCGGTCTACAAGCGCGTTGACACCTGCGCCGCCGAGTTCGCCACCGACACCGCCTACATGTACTCGACCTACGAGGAAGAGTGCGAGGCCAACCCGTCGAGCCGCGACAAGATCATGATCCTCGGTGGCGGCCCCAACCGCATCGGTCAGGGCATCGAGTTCGACTATTGCTGCGTGCACGCGGCACTAGCCATGCGTGACGACGGTTACGAGACCATCATGGTCAACTGCAACCCGGAAACCGTCTCCACCGACTACGACACCTCGGATCGCCTGTATTTCGAGCCGGTAACGCTGGAAGACGTGCTGGAAATCGTGCGGGTCGAGCAGCCCAAGGGCGTGATCGTCCAGTACGGCGGACAGACTCCTCTGAAGCTGGCGCGCGCGCTGGAAGAAGCGGGCGTACCCATCATCGGAACCAGTCCGGACTCCATCGACCGCGCAGAAGACCGTGAGCGCTTCCAGCAGATGGTCGAGCGCTTGAACTTGCGTCAGCCGCCAAATGCGACCGCGCGCAGCGAGGAAGAAGCCCTGGCGGCCTCGAAAGTCATCGGATATCCGCTGGTGGTGCGTCCCTCTTACGTGTTGGGCGGCCGGGCGATGGAAATCGTTTACCAGGAAGAAGAGCTCAAGCGCTATATGCGCGAAGCGGTGAAGGTTTCCAACGACAGTCCTGTACTACTGGACCACTTCCTGAACTGCGCCATCGAAGTCGATATCGATGCGGTGTGCGACGGTGAGCATGTGGTTATCGGCGCGATCATGCAGCACATCGAGCAGGCTGGTGTGCATTCCGGTGACTCGGCTTGCTCGCTGCCGCCGTATTCGCTGCCAGCGCACATCCAGAACGAGATTCGCGACCAGGTCAAAAAGATGGCTCTGGAGCTTGGTGTCGTCGGCCTGATGAACGTACAGATGGCGGTGCAGGGCGAGGACATCTTCGTGATCGAAGTGAACCCGCGCGCCTCGCGGACCGTGCCGTTCGTGTCCAAGTGCATAGGCGTTTCGCTGGCTATGATTGCGGCTCGCGTCATGGCCGGCAAAACGTTGGCCGAAGTCGGGCTGACGGAAGAAATCATCCCGAACTTCTACAGCGTCAAGGAAGCGGTGTTCCCCTTTGCCAAGTTCCCAGGTGTCGATCCGATCCTCGGCCCGGAGATGAAGTCTACCGGCGAGGTGATGGGCGTGGGCGACAGCTTCGCCGAGGCCTTCGCCAAGGCGCAGTTGGGTGCGAGCGAAATCCTGCCCAACAGTGGCTGCGCGTTCATCAGTGTGCGTGACGACGATAAACCGCATGTGGCTCAGGTAGCGCGAGATCTGATCGAGCTTGGCTTCGAAGTGGTTGCCACGGTCGGCACCGCGAAGCTCATCGAGGCTGCCGGATTGCCGGTGCGTCGAGTAAACAAGGTAACCGAGGGTCGTCCGCACGTTGTCGACATGATCAAGAATGACGAGGTCACCCTGATCATCAATACTACCGAGGGGCGTCAGTCCATCGCTGACTCCTACTCAATCCGTCGTAACGCGCTGCAGCACAAGATCTGCTGCACCACCACACTGGCTGGTGGGCAGGCGATCTGTGAGGCGCTGAAGTTCGGTCCCGAGAAGGCCGTGCGTCGCTTGCAGGATCTCCATGCAGGAATCAAGGCATGACTAAATACCCAATGACCGTCCAGGGCGCACGCGCCCTGGAAGAAGAGCTGCACCATCTCACCAAGGTACTTCGCCCCAAGCTCAGTCACGACATCGGCGTGGCGCGCGAACTGGGGGATCTCAAGGAAAACGCCGAGTATCACGCGGCCCGCGAACAGCAGGGCATGGTCGAGGCGCGGATTCGTGATATCGAAGGGCGTTTACAGAATGCGCAAGTCATTGATGTCAGCAGTATTCCGCATACCGGCAAAGTGATCTTTGGTACTACCGTCGAGATTGCCAATGTCGAGACTGATGAGCGCGTCACCTACCAGATCGTTGGTGAGGACGAAGCGGAGATCAAGCTCGGCAAGATTTCGGTAGGATCTCCAATTGCGCGCGCTCTGATCGGCAAGGCGGAGGGTGACATCGCTGTGGTGAAAACTCCTGGAGGATTGGTCGAGTTCGAGATCGTCGAGGTTCGCCATCTCTGAGACTCGACCAATGCGCGCGGGGGTGATCAGTTGGCAGCTGGCCCAGACATTCTGGGTCGGTGGTCTGTGGCTTCTGCAGTTCGTAATGCTACCGGCGTTGGCCAAGATTGGCCTGGCGCCATTGCTGATCGAAGAGGTCGCGGGCAGTCTGCAGCCCTTGCTGGTCGGCTTCACTGCTTTCTGTGTGCTGCTTCAAGCACTGGTGCTGATCCAGCTCTGCGGACTTCGCAGTCTCTGGCGTGACCTGCGAGGGCAGTTGTTGCTCGCAGTACTGCTGTTGGCAGGGAGCCATCTTGCAGCGCGGGCCGGTATTATCGAATCACCGTACTGGCTGATTTTCAGCTATTTGGCGATGGGGATGTGTGGGTTGATCCTGGTGCTGCAAGTCGCTCCCGGACGGGAGCGCTAGCAGAAGGCGACTGAGGAATGGCTCAGCTCTGAAAGCGATGAATGTTGGATAATTGCTTGTTCACTTTGGGGTTCTTGCGATAGATCAGGGCCATCTTGCCGATGGACTGAACCAATTCGCAGCCGCCAATTTTGCACAATTCTTCGGTTACCACGCGCCGATCGTCGCGCTCGGTGATCCGCAGCTGCACCTTGATCAGTTCATGATCGTTCAGGGCGCGCTCAAGCTCGGCCTGCACGCCTTCGGTCAAGCCGTTCTCGGATACGATCAAGACAGGCTTCAGATGATGGCCGATGGATTTGTACTGTTTCTTCTGCTCGTTAGTGAGCGGCATAATTCGACCCTTGCGTCAGAACCCTGGAAAACGCGGCTAGTGTAACTGACACGCCTTGAGCCGCACAGATGAGGTAACAGCTTGGCACGCTCCAAGACCAGCCCGCGTTGGCTGAAAGAACATTTCGACGACCCCTATGTAAAGATGGCGCAACGCGATGGCTATCGGTCGCGAGCGAGCTACAAGCTGCTCGAGATTCAGGAGAAGGATCGTATCCTGCGGCCAGGCATGACCGTGGTCGATCTCGGTGCCGCTCCGGGCGGCTGGTCTCAGGTGACCAGTCGTGTGATCGGGGACCGTGGCCGTCTGATCGCATCCGATATTCTGCCTATGGACAGTATTGCCGACGTCACCTTTGTTCTCGGCGACTTTACCGAGGATGAAGTGTTCGCTGAGATCCTCCAGGCCATCGGCGAAGCCCAGGTAGACCTTGTGATTTCCGATATGGCCCCCAATATGAGTGGGGTGAAGGTCGCTGATCAGGCTCGGGCAATGTTTCTGTGCGAGCTTGCGCTGGATCTAGCCATGCGGGTGCTGCGCCCGGGCGGAGACTTTCTGATCAAGATTTTTCAGGGGGACGGCTTCGATGCCTACCTGAAGGAAGTCCGACAGAATTTCGACAAGGTTCAGATGCGCAAGCCCTTGTCTTCAAGGGATCGTTCGCGCGAACAGTATCTGCTGGCACGTGGTTATCGGGGTGATGGCAGCGAGATACAGGCGCTGCGGTCTTAGCCGCGAGGGGCTGCAGCTATTCCGGCAAACGCCGGCCCATAGATTTCGGGCTAGCATGTTTCATATCGGGTTACAGACCGAGCTGCGCGTTCAGCAACGTTGTGTAGTAAGTTAGGCCGAGAGCGAACCATCGGCCGTCATGCAGGCTCCCGACAATACGCCTGCTCTAGAGGGTAGTGAATTGAACGACATGGCAAAAAACCTGATTCTGTGGTTGATCATTGCCGCTGTCCTGGTGACGGTGATGAACAACTTTTCCAGCCCGACCGAGCCGCAGACGCTCAATTATTCCGATTTCATCGAGCAGGTGAAAGAAGGTCAGGTCGAGCGCGTGACCGTCGATGGCTTCGTTATCAACGGCAAGCGCAGTGACGGCGAGACCTTCAAGACGATCCGTCCTGCGATTCAGGACAACGGTCTGATCGGTGATCTGATCAACAATAACGTGGTGATCGAAGGTAAACAGCCTGAGCAGCAGAGCATCTGGACGCAGCTGTTGGTCGCGAGCTTCCCGATTCTGGTGATCATCGCAGTGTTTATGTTCTTCATGCGCCAGATGCAGGGCGGAGCGGGCGGCAAGGGCGGCCCGATGAGCTTTGGTAAGAGCAAGGCTCGCTTGCTATCCGAAGACCAGGTGAAAACGACCTTTGCTGATGTGGCCGGCTGTGACGAGGCCAAGGAAGAAGTCACCGAGCTGGTCGAATTCCTGCGCGACCCGGGCAAGTTTCAGCGCCTCGGTGGACGTATCCCTCGCGGTGTACTGATGGTGGGTTCACCGGGCACCGGTAAGACCTTGCTGGCCAAGGCAGTTGCTGGTGAGGCCAAGGTTCCCTTCTTCACTATCTCTGGTTCCGACTTCGTTGAAATGTTTGTAGGCGTCGGTGCCAGTCGTGTTCGCGATATGTTCGAGCAGGCCAAGAAGCATGCGCCATGCATCATCTTCATCGATGAGATCGATGCCGTCGGCCGTCATCGCGGCGCCGGTCTCGGCGGCGGTCATGACGAGCGCGAGCAGACGTTGAACCAGTTGCTGGTCGAAATGGACGGCTTCGAAATGAATGACGGCATTATCGTCATTGCTGCAACTAACCGTCCGGATGTTCTCGATCCTGCCCTGCTTCGCCCTGGTCGTTTCGACCGTCAGGTGGTCGTTGGGCTGCCAGATATTCGTGGTCGCGAACAGATTCTGAAAGTTCATATGCGCAAGGTGCCGCTTGGCGATAGTGTCGAGCCGGCTTTGATTGCGCGTGGCACCCCGGGCTTTTCCGGTGCCGACCTGGCCAATCTGGTCAACGAAGCATCATTGTTCGCTGCGCGCGCCGGCAAGCGTGTGGTCGAAATGAAAGAGTTCGAGCTGGCCAAAGACAAGATCATGATGGGCGCCGAGCGCAAGTCCATGGTCATGTCCGAGAAGGAGCGGCTCAATACGGCTTACCATGAGGCGGGGCATGCGATCGTCGGGCGTGTCGTGCCGGAGCATGATCCGGTCTACAAGGTCTCGATCATCCCGCGTGGCAGAGCGCTTGGTGTCACTATGTTCCTTCCCGAGGAAGACCGTTACAGTCTCTCCAAGCGCGCGTTGATCAGCCAGATCTGCTCGCTGTTCGGTGGTCGTATCGCTGAGGAGATGACGCTCGGCTTCGAGGGTGTCACCACCGGCGCATCCAATGACATCATGCGCGCTACCCAACTGGCTCGTAACATGGTTACCAAGTGGGGCTTGTCCGAAAAACTGGGCCCGCTGATGTATGCGGAGGAGGAGGGTGAAGTATTCCTTGGTCGCAGTGCGGGGAGTCAGCACACCAATGTCTCTGGTGACACAGCGAAGCTGATCGATCTCGAGGTTCGCAGCATCATCGATCAATGCTACGGCACGGCTAAGCAGATTCTCGCCGATAACCGTGACAAGCTTGATGTCATGGCTGAGACGCTGATGAAGTACGAGACCATCGACTCCGACCAGATCGACGACATCATGGCAGGCCGTACGCCACGCGAACCGCGTGATTGGCAAGACGGCTCAGGACCTACCGGAACCCCCGTACAGCCTGAAGGTGGTCGTCCGCAAACGCCGATTGGTGGTCCCGCTGGCGAGCATTAAGCTAAGGCTGTTTCGATGACTGAATCGTTGCAATCGACCC
>NZ_AGSX01000166.1 GCF_000235745.1 Stutzerimonas stutzeri SDM-LAC
GTGCACTCAGGAGGATTCGAACCTCCGACCGCTCGGTTCGTAGCCGAGTACTCTATCCAGCTGAGCTATGAGTGCAAAAGTGATTGATAAACCAGATCACCGCTGGCTACAACATGAACCACATCGCTGCAGTTCAAAATATGGTGCACTCAGGAGGATTCGAACCTCCGACCGCTCGGTTCGTAGCCGAGTACTCTATCCAGCTGAGCTATGAGTGCA
>NZ_AGSX01000165.1 GCF_000235745.1 Stutzerimonas stutzeri SDM-LAC
GTCTTGCCATGGTCGACGTGACCAATGGTACCGACGTTCAGGTGCGGTTTGTTACGTTCGAATTTTTCTTTAGCCACGACAGTAAACCTCTTACTTAAAGGGCTGAATCAACCTTGTTTTTTAACCAGGGCTTCAACGATGTTCGCCGGAGCCTCGGAGTATTTGGAAAATTCCATGGAGTAGCTTGCACGGCCCTGGGACATAGAGCGCACGTCGGTTGCATAACCGAACATCTCTCCCAGCGGAACCTCGGCACGAATCACCTTACCGGAGATCGTATCTTCCATCCCCTGGATCAGACCGCGACGACGGTTCAGGTCACCCATCACGTCGCCCATGTAGTCCTCAGGAGTTACCACTTCTACTTTCATGATCGGCTCAAGCACAACGCCGCCGCCCTTCTGGGCCAGCTGCTTGGTCGCCATGGAAGCCGCCACCTTAAACGCCATCTCGTTAGAGTCGACGTCATGGTAGGAACCGTCGAAAACGGTAGCCTTCAGGCCGATGAGCGGATAGCCGGCAACAACACCGTTCTTCATCTGCTCTTCGATACCCTTCTGGATGGCTGGAATGTATTCCTTAGGAACCACACCACCCACTACCTCGTTCACGAATATCAGACCTTCCTGACCTTCATCAGCCGGAGCAAAGCGAATCCAGCAATGGCCGAACTGACCACGACCACCGGACTGGCGCACGAACTTGCCTTCGATTTCGCAGTTCTTGGTGATCTTCTCACGGTAGGAAACCTGCGGCTTGCCGATGTTGGCTTCGACATTGAACTCGCGACGCATACGGTCGACGAGGATGTCCAAGTGCAGCTCACCCATACCAGAAATAATGGTCTGGCCGGTCTCTTCGTCGGTCTTGACGCGGAACGATGGGTCTTCCTGGGCAAGCTTGCCCAGTGCGATACCCATCTTTTCCTGGTCGGCCTTGGTTTTCGGCTCTACAGCTACCGAAATAACCGGCTCCGGGAAGTCCATACGCTCAAGGATGATCGGCTTGTCGGCGTTGCACAGAGTGTCGCCTGTGGTCACGTCCTTCATACCGATAAGAGCAGCGATGTCGCCAGCACGTACTTCCTTGATCTCTTCACGCTGGTTCGCGTGCATCTGCACCATACGACCAACGCGCTCTTTCTTACCCTTGACCGAATTGATCACGGAGTCGCCGGAGCTGAGGAAACCTGAGTACACACGCACGAAGGTCAGAGTACCAACGAACGGATCGGTAGCAATCTTGAAGGCAAGAGCCGAGAACGGCTCGTCATCGTCGGCATGACGCTCATCGAAGTCAGCATCAACGAGCTCATCTTTCGGCTTGTCGATGATGTCCGGATGAATACCTTTGATCGCAGGGATTTCGGTGGGAGCCGGCAGGAATTCGATAACGGCATCGAGCACCAGCGGAACACCCTTGTTCTTGAAGGACGAACCACATACAGCTGGAACGATCTCGTTAGCAAGGGTGCGCGCACGCAGACCCGCCTTGATCTCGTCAATGGTCAGCTCTTCGCCCTCCAAATACTTGTTCATCAGCTCTTCGCTGGACTCGGCAGCAGCCTCAACCATGTTGGAGCGCCACTCTTCGGCGAGCTCCAGCATATCGGCAGGAATCTCTTCCTCACGATAGGTGGTGCCTTTGTCTTCATCGTTCCAGTAGATAGCCTTCATCTTGATCAGATCGACCTGACCCTGGAAGTTATCTTCCGAACCGATAGCCAACTGAATCGGCACAGGAGTGTGGCCCAAGCGATTCTTGATCTGACCGACAACGCGCAGGAAGTTTGCGCCCGCACGGTCCATCTTGTTGACGTAAACAACACGCGGAACGCCGTACTTGTTGGCCTGACGCCATACGGTCTCCGACTGAGGCTCTACACCGGAAGTACCACAGAACACCACAACAGCACCGTCGAGCACACGCAGCGAGCGCTCGACTTCAATGGTGAAGTCAACGTGGCCGGGGGTGTCAATTACGTTCACACGGTAGTTGTCGTACTGGCCGGCAGAACCTTTCCAGAACGTGGTAACAGCAGCGGAAGTAATGGTGATACCACGCTCCTGCTCCTGCACCATCCAGTCGGTAGTAGCCGCACCGTCGTGCACCTCACCCATCTTATGGCTGAGACCTGTGTAAAACAGGATCCGCTCAGTCGTAGTGGTCTTGCCCGCATCAACGTGCGCACAAATACCAATGTTACGGTAGCGGTTAATTGCTGTGTTACGAGCCATAAAGCCCTCGCAAATTGAGTGTTGCCAGAATTAGAAACGGTAGTGCGAGAACGCCTTGTTGGCCTCAGCCATGCGATGCACGTCTTCACGCTTCTTAACAGCAGCGCCCTTGCCTTCAAACGCATCCGACAGCTCACCCGCCAAACGCAGGGCCATGGATTTTTCGCCACGCTTGCGCGCAGCATCGACCAGCCAACGCATGGCCAGCGCGTTACGACGGGAAGGACGAACCTCGACCGGAACCTGGTAAGTCGCACCACCTACGCGGCGGGACTTCACTTCGACCAGCGGAGCGATGGCGTCGAGTGCTTTTTCGAAGATTTCCAGGGGATCGGTGTTCTTGCGTTCTTTGACCTTCTCCAGCGCGCCATAAACAATACGCTCGGCAACGGCTTTCTTACCGCTTTCCATCACGTGGTTCATGAATTTGGCCAGGATCAGACTTCCGTATTTCGGATCGTCAAGGATCTCGCGCTTGGCTGCTACACGACGTCTTGGCATTGATAAGCCCTCAAACGGTCTTCAGGTTAGCTCGGGACAATAACGACGACGCCATGCCCGACCTTACTCTTATCGACTTAAATAAATAGAAATACTGATTACTTCGGACGCTTGGCGCCGTACTTGGAACGGCCCTGCTTACGATCCTTGACGCCGGAAGTATCCAGCGAACCGCGCACGGTGTGGTAGCGAACACCGGGAAGGTCTTTTACACGACCGCCACGGATCAGCACTACGCTGTGCTCTTGCAGGTTATGACCTTCACCACCGATATACGAGGCGACTTCAAAACCGTTAGTCAGGCGAACACGGCATACCTTACGCAGTGCAGAGTTCGGTTTCTTTGGCGTGGTGGTGTACACGCGAGTGCAAACACCACGGCGTTGCGGGCAGTTCTGCAGCGCAGGGACGTCGCTTTTCTCGACGACGCGCTTGCGCGGCTGGCGTACCAGCTGGTTGATCGTTGCCATCTACTAGCTCCACTGTTGTCTTTCGACACAAACGAAAAATGGCAGGGCACAAAGCCCCGCCAAATTAGGGGTACAAGAGTCTAAAGAGCTTCCTGTCCACCGTCAAGGCGCGCCCCGGCTTACGCCGGGGCAGACCGCCAATCAGTTACCACTCGAATTGAGCGCCTCGGTCAGCGCCGCTTCGACTTCATCAGCACTCACGCGAACCGGTTTCTCGGCGTCACGCTTGCGCTTGCGCTCGCTGTGATACTGAAGTCCGGTACCGGCCGGGATCAGGCGACCCACGACCACGTTCTCCTTCAGTCCGCGCAGGTAGTCGCGCTTGCCCGTTACCGCCGCCTCGGTGAGGACGCGGGTAGTCTCCTGGAAGGACGCTGCCGAAATGAACGACTCGGTAGACAGCGATGCCTTGGTGATACCCAGCAGCACGCGGATGTACTTCGAACCGAACTTGTCGTCCGCAGCAAGACGCTCGTTTTCCTCGAGCACCTGGGTGAGCTCCATCTGGTCGCCCTTGATGAAGCTCGAATCACCCGACTCAGCCACTTCGACCTTGCGTAGCATCTGTCGCAGAATGGTTTCAATGTGCTTGTCGTTGATCTTCACACCCTGCAGACGATAAACGTCCTGGATCTCGTTGACGATGTACTTCGCAAGTGCGCTGACGCCCAGCAGGCGCAAAATGTCGTGCGGGTTGCTCGGACCGTCAGAGATAACCTCTCCCTTGTTTACCTGTTCGCCCTCGAAGACGTTCAGGTGACGCCATTTCGGAATCAGCTCTTCATACGGATCGGTTCCGTCAGTTGGCGTGATCACCAGGCGACGCTTGCCTTTGGTTTCCTTGCCGAAGGAAATCGTGCCGCTGATTTCCGCCAGAATCGATGGCTCTTTCGGACGACGCGCCTCGAACAGGTCTGCAACACGCGGCAGACCACCGGTGATGTCGCGGGTCTTCGAGGTTTCCTGTGGGATACGTGCAATAACGTCACCCACGTTGATCTCGGCGCCGTCGGCCACACCGACCAGAGCGTTAGCCGGCAGGAAGTACTGAGCGGGAACATCGGTACCCGGCAGCAACAGCTCCTTGCCGTTCGAATCGACCATTTTGATCGCCGGACGGATATCTTTGCCCGACGCTGGACGATCTTTCGGATCCATCACCTCAATGTTGGTCAGGCCGGTGAGTTCATCGGTCTGACGCTTGATGGTGATGTTCTCTTCCATGCCAACGAAGGTCACGACACCCTTCATCTCGGTAACGATCGGGTGGGTGTGCGGATCCCACTTGGCGACTACAGCACCTGCGTCGACCTTGTCACCTTCCTTGATGGAAATGACCGCACCATACGGAAGCTTGTAGCGCTCGCGCTCACGACCGAAGTCGTCCGCCACTGCCAGCTCGCCGGAACGCGAAACAGCAACCAATGCGCCGTCAGCACGCTCGACATGCTTGAGGTTGTGAAGACGAATGGTACCGCCGTTCTTGACCATCACGTTGTCGACCGCCGAAGTCCGGCTCGCCGCACCACCGATGTGGAACGTACGCATGGTCAGCTGGGTACCCGGCTCACCAATCGATTGCGCAGCGATAACGCCCACTGCCTCACCGATGTTCACCTGATGCCCGCGAGCAAGATCGCGGCCGTAACACTTGGCGCAAATGCCATAGCGTGTTTCACAGCTGATCGGCGAGCGGACCACAACTTCGTCAATGCTGTTGAGCTCAATGAAGTCAACCCACTGCTCGTCAACCAATGTTCCAGCTGGAACCAGTACTTCTTCGCTGCCCGGCTTGAGTACATCACGCGCAATCACACGACCCAACACACGCTCGCCCAGCGGCTCGACCACGTCGCCGCCCTCGATGTGCGGCGTCATGAACAGGCCCTGCTCGGTACCGCAGTCGACCTCGGTAACTACCAGATCCTGCGCGACGTCAACCAGACGACGGGTCAGGTAACCGGAGTTCGCGGTCTTCAGGGCGGTATCCGCCAGACCCTTACGAGCACCGTGCGTGGAGATGAAGTACTGGAGTACGTTCAGACCTTCACGGAAGTTCGCGGTAATCGGCGTCTCGATGATCGAGCCGTCCGGCTTGGCCATCAGGCCACGCATACCGGCCAGCTGGCGAATCTGGGCAGCGGAACCCCGTGCACCGGAGTCGGCCATCATGTACATCGAGTTGAACGAGTCCTGCTCGGCCTCGTTGCCGTCGCGGTCGATGACCTTCTCTTTCGAGAGGTTGGCCATCATCGCCTTGGATACTTCGTCGTTGGCTTTCGACCAGAGGTCGATGACCTTGTTGTACTTCTCGCCTTGGGTCACCAGGCCGGAGGCGTACTGCGATTCGATTTCTTTCACTTCCTCGGTAGCGGCATCGATGATGCGCGCTTTCTCGTCCGGGATAACGAAATCGTTCACGCCGATGGAGACACCGGAAATGGTCGAGTAGGCGAAACCGGTGTACATCAGCTGGTCGGCAAAGATGACGGTATCCTTCAGACCAACGGTGCGGTAGCACAGGTTGATCAGCTTGGAAATCGCCTTCTTCTTCATCGGCTGGTTGACCACGTCGAACGGCAGGCCAGCCGGAACCACTTGGAACAACAGCGCGCGGCCGACAGTGGTGTCGACGATTCGGGTGTTCTTGGTGATCGAGCCGTCGCGGTCCTTGATGGTCTCGTTGATGCGCACCTTGACGCGGGCATGCAGCGACGCTTCGCCGGCGCGGAATACGCGGTCGACTTCCTGCAGGTCAGCGAACACACGACCTTCGCCCTTGGCATTGATGGCTTCCCGGGTCATGTAGTACAGACCCAGGACCACGTCCTGCGACGGCACGATGATCGGCTCGCCGTTGGCCGGCGACAGGATGTTGTTGGTCGACATCATCAGCGCGCGCGCTTCGAGCTGGGCTTCGAGCGTCAGCGGCACGTGAACGGCCATCTGGTCACCGTCGAAGTCGGCGTTGTACGCCGCACAGACCAGCGGATGCAGCTGGATCGCCTTGCCTTCGATCAGCACGGGCTCGAACGCCTGGATGCCCAGACGGTGGAGCGTCGGTGCACGGTTGAGCAGCACGGGATGTTCGCGGATGACTTCGGCCAGAACGTCCCAGACTTCCGGCAGCTCGCGCTCGACCATCTTCTTGGCGGCCTTAATGGTGGTCGCCATGCCACGCATTTCCAGCTTGCCGAAAATGAACGGCTTGAACAGCTCGAGGGCCATCTTCTTTGGCAGACCGCACTGATGCAGACGCAGGGTCGGGCCGACGGTGATAACCGAACGACCGGAATAGTCCACGCGCTTGCCAAGCAGGTTCTGACGGAAACGGCCCTGCTTGCCCTTGATCATGTCGGCCAAGGACTTCAGCGGACGCTTGTTGGAACCGGTGATGGCGCGGCCACGACGACCGTTGTCGAGCAGTGCGTCGACGGCTTCCTGCAACATGCGCTTTTCGTTGCGCACGATGATGTCCGGAGCCGACAGGTCGAGCAGGCGCTTGAGACGGTTGTTACGGTTGATCACGCGGCGATACAGATCGTTGAGATCCGATGTCGCGAAGCGGCCGCCGTCGAGCGGAACCAACGGACGCAGATCCGGCGGCAGTACCGGCAGAACGGTGAGTACCATCCACTCCGGCAGGTTGCCCGAACCGTGGAAAGCCTCCATCAGCTTAAGGCGCTTGGACAGCTTCTTGATCTTGGTTTCCGAGTTGGTCTGCGGAATCTCTTCGCGCAGGCGACCGATCTCGTGCTCCAGGTCGATTTCGTGCAGCAGCTCGCGCACGGCTTCGGCGCCCATGCGAGCGTCGAAATCGTCACCGAACTCTTCGAGGGCTTCGAAATACTGCTCATCGTTGAGCAGTTGGCCCTTCTCGAGGGTGGTCATGCCCGGATCGATCACCACGTAGCTCTCGAAATAGAGCACGCGCTCGATGTCACGCAGGGTCATGTCCAGCAGCAGACCGATACGGCTCGGCAGCGACTTCAGGAACCAGATGTGTGCGACCGGCGAAGCCAGTTCGATGTGCGCCATGCGCTCACGACGAACCTTCGCCAGGGCGACTTCGACGCCGCACTTCTCACAGATCACACCACGATGCTTGAGGCGCTTGTACTTACCGCACAGGCATTCGTAGTCCTTGACCGGGCCAAAGATCTTGGCGCAGAACAGGCCATCACGCTCGGGCTTGAACGTACGGTAGTTGATGGTCTCTGGCTTCTTGACCTCGCCAAAGGACCAGGAACGGATCATCTCGGGCGAAGCCAATGCAATCTTGATGGCATCGAACTCTTCGATTTGACCCTGGTTTTTCAACAGATTCAGCAAGTCTTTCAAGGCCTTTCCTCCTCACGGACCTGCGGTGATCGGCTGATGCCGACCACCGCATAGGCGGTGCGTGGTTATTCGGTTTCCAGATCGATGTCGATACCGAGCGAGCGGATCTCTTTGATCAACACGTTGAAGGATTCCGGCATGCCGGGCTCCATACGGTGATCGCCGTCCACGATGTTCTTGTACATCTTGGTCCGCCCGTTCACGTCGTCCGACTTGACCGTGAGCATTTCCTGCAGGGTGTAGGCGGCGCCATAGGCTTCCAGTGCCCAGACCTCCATCTCCCCGAAACGCTGGCCACCGAACTGTGCCTTTCCGCCCAGCGGCTGCTGGGTAACCAGGCTGTAGGAACCGGTGGAACGCGCGTGCATCTTGTCGTCGACCAGGTGGTTCAGCTTGAGCATGTACATGTAACCGACGGTGGTGGTGCGCTCGAACTTGTTGCCAGTACGCCCGTCGAACAGCTGCATCTGGCCGCTTTCAGGCAGATCGGCCAGCTTCAGCATGGCCTTGATCTCACGTTCCTTGGCACCGTCGAATACCGGGGTTGCCATCGGCACACCGCCGCGCAGGTTCTTCGCCAGATCCAGGACTTCCTGATCGCTGAAGCTTTCCAGATTCTCTTGGCGCCCCCCGATTTCGTTGTAGATCTCGGTCAGGAACTTGCGCAACTCGGCGACCTTGCGCTGCTCGTCCAGCATGCGGTTGATCTTTTCACCCAGACCTTTGGCCGCGAGGCCCAGGTGGGTTTCAAGGATCTGGCCGACGTTCATACGCGACGGAACGCCCAACGGGTTCAAGACGATGTCGACTGGTGTGCCGTTGGCATCATGCGGCATGTCTTCGACCGGCATGATGACCGAGACGACACCCTTGTTACCGTGACGACCCGCCATCTTGTCGCCCGGCTGGATACGACGCTTGATCGCCAGGTAGACCTTGACGATCTTGAGCACGCCCGGCGCCAGATCGTCGCCCTGCTGCAGCTTGCGCTTCTTGTCTTCGAACTTGTCGTCGAGCAGCTGACGGCGGTCGGAAATGTAGGCTTGGGCCTTTTCCAGCTGCTCGTTCAGCGCGTCTTCGGCCATACGCAGCTTGAACCACTGTCCATGCTCGAGACCATCGAGGATCTCGTCGGTAATGACCGCGCCCTTCTTCAGGCCCGCGCCGCCTTCGACTGTCGCGCCGACCAGCGCAGAACGCAGACGCTCGAAGGTTGCACCTTCAACGATGCGAAACTCTTCGTTCAGATCCTTGCGGATCTCGTCCAGCTGCATCTTCTCGATGGCCAGTGCGCGGGAGTCACGCTCGACACCGTCACGGATGAAGACCTGTACGTCGATGACTGTACCCTTGGTGCCTGTTGGCACACGCAGGGAGGTGTCCTTCACGTCGGAAGCCTTCTCACCGAAGATCGCGCGTAGCAGCTTCTCTTCCGGCGTCAACTGGGTCTCGCCTTTTGGCGTGACCTTGCCGACCAGAATGTCGCCTGCACCGACTTCGGCACCGACGTAAACGATGCCCGCCTCGTCCAGCTTGTTCAGCGCAGCTTCGCCCACGTTCGGAATGTCCGCCGTGATCTCTTCTGGGCCGAGCTTGGTGTCGCGCGACACGCAGGTCAGTTCCTGAATGTGGATGGTGGTGAAACGATCTTCCTGAACCACACGCTCCGAGAGGAGGATGGAGTCCTCGAAGTTGTAGCCGTTCCACGGCATGAACGCAACGCGCATGTTCTGACCGAGTGCCAGCTCACCCATGTCGGTGGACGGACCGTCAGCCATGATATCGCCGCGCTCGACCACGTCACCCTTGCTCACCAGAGGACGCTGGTTGATACAGGTGTTCTGGTTGGAACGGGTGTACTTGGTCAGGTTGTAGATGTCGACGCCCGCCTCACCGGTTTCGACTTCCGCATCATGTACACGCACGACCACTCGGCTGGCGTCGACAGAATCGATCACGCCGCCACGACGGGCGACGACACAGACGCCGGAGTCGCGCGCCACGTTACGCTCCATACCTGTACCGACCAGCGGCTTGTCCGAACGCAGAGTCGGCACGGCCTGACGCTGCATGTTCGAACCCATGAGGGCGCGGTTGGCATCGTCATGCTCGAGGAACGGAATCAGCGAAGCCGCAACGGAAACAACCTGCTTCGGCGAAACGTCCATCAAGGTGACGTCTTCCGGTGCCTTGACCGTGAATTCGTTCTGATGACGAACAGCAACCAGCTCGTCGACCAGCTTGCGGTCATCCAGCTTGGCACTCGCCTGCGCGATCACATGGTCGGCTTCTTCGATAGCCGACAGGAACACGATCTCGTCGGTGACCTCGCCTTCCTTAACCACGCGGTACGGGCTTTCCAGGAAGCCGTACTGATTAGTGCGCGCGTAGGCAGCCAGCGAGTTGATCAGGCCGATGTTCGGGCCTTCCGGGGTCTCGATCGGGCAGACACGACCGTAATGGGTCGGGTGTACGTCACGGACTTCGAAGCCTGCACGCTCACGGGTCAGACCGCCCGGGCCGAGTGCGGAAACGCGGCGCTTGTGGGTGATCTCGGAGAGCGGGTTGTTCTGGTCCATGAACTGCGAAAGCTGGCTGGAACCGAAGAATTCCTTCACCGCAGCCGCAACGGGCTTGGCGTTGATCAGGTCCTGCGGCATCAGGCCTTCGCTTTCGGCCATCGACAGGCGCTCTTTGACCGCACGCTCAACGCGTACCAGGCCTACACGGAACTGGTTTTCGGCCATCTCGCCGACACAACGGACACGACGGTTACCCAGGTGGTCGATATCATCGACTATGCCTTTGCCGTTACGAATATCGACAAGAGTCTTCAGTACCGCGACGATGTCTTCGCGACTGAGTACACCGGAACCTTCGATCTCGGTCCGGCCGATACGACGATTGAACTTCATCCGACCTACGGCCGACAGATCGTAGCGTTCCGACGCGAAGAACAGATTGTTGAACAGCGTCTCGGCAGCGTCCTTGGTTGGCGGCTCGCCAGGGCGCATCATGCGGTAGATCTCGACCAGCGCTTCAAGCTGGTTGGTAGTCGAATCGATTTTCAGCGTGTCAGAGATGAACGGACCGCAGTCGATGTCGTTGGTATACAACGTCTCGAAGCGCACAACCTGCGCTTTGACCAACTTGGCCAGAATTTCAACAGTCAGCTCGGTGTTGCACTCGGCAATGATCTCTCCAGTCGCCGGATGCACAATAGCCTTCGCCGTGGTGCGACCGAGGACGTAGTCCATCGGCATGTCGAGCGCTTTGATCCCCGACTTGTCGAGCTGATTGATGTGGCGCGCAGTAATGCGGCGACCTTGCTCGACGATGACCTTGCCGTTCTCGTCAGTGATGTCGAACGAAGCGATTTCGCCGCGCAGACGCTGCGGAACCAACTCCAGGCTCAGGGTCTCGCCCTTAACGTGGAATACGTTGGTGTCGTAGAACGCATCGAGGATTTCTTCGGTGCCGTAATTCAACGCACGCAGAAGCACCGAAGCCGGAAGTTTGCGGCGACGGTCGATACGCACGAATACGGCATCCTTCGGATCGAACTCGAAATCGAGCCAGGAGCCGCGGTACGGAATGATACGAGCGGAGTACAGCAGCTTGCCCGAACTGTGGGTCTTGCCCCGGTCGTGATCGAAGAACACGCCTGGCGAGCGATGCAGCTGGGACACGATAACCCGCTCGGTACCGTTGATGATGAAGGTACCGTTCTCGGTCATCAGGGGGATTTCCCCCATGTAGACTTCCTGCTCTTTGATGTCCTTGATCGCCTTGCTCGACGATTCCTTATCAAAGATGATCAGACGGACTTTTACCCGCAGCGGCACGGCGAAGGTCACGCCGCGCAACACGCATTCCTTGACGTCAAAAGCCGGGTCGCCCAGGCGATAGCCGACGTACTCCAGCGCCGCATTGCCGGAATAGCTGATTATCGGAAAAACGGATTTGAAGGCTGCATGCAAGCCAATATCGCGGAATTGATCCTTGGTCGCTCCCGCCTGCAGGAATTCGCGGTACGAATCCAGCTGGATGGCCAAAAGATACGGCACGTCCATCACGTGCGGTAACTTGCTAAAGTCCTTGCGGATTCGTTTTTTCTCAGTGTATGAGTAAGCCATCAGCGTTCCCCAGCTTGGTCACCTGCTTGTTTGGCCTCTCCCGACGGGAGCAGCCAGAAAATCTTGCGAATCCTGTGATTCGCACCGCCCATCGGAGCGGTTGTTCCGTCCGAACTGCCAGATGTTCAACAGGCAGCTATAACGGAAAAAGGCCGGTGGCAAAAGCCACCAGCCATCAGCCTTACGCGAGTTGCTTCGGCTGTAGACGCAAGGTCGCGCTTACTTGAGCTCGACTTTGGCGCCTGCTTCTTCCAGGGCTTTCTTGGCAGCTTCGGCTTCGTCCTTGGACACGCCTTCCTTGACCATGCCTGGGGCGCCATCAACGACTGCCTTGGCTTCTTTCAGACCCAGACCAGTCAGTTCGCGAACAGCCTTGATCACGTTTACTTTCTTATCGCCCGCTTCAAGCAGCATGACGTTGAACTCGGTCTGCTCTTCAGCAGCGGCAGCAGCCGGACCGGCAGCAGCGACGGTAGCAGCTGCAGCAGTAACGCCGAACTTCTCTTCCATTGCCTTGATCAGTTCAACAACCTGCATCACGGACATTTCGGAAACGGCGTTGATGATGTCTTCGTTGGTCAGAGCCATGACTCTAAATTCCTGTATATGGTCGACGGCCTGCGGCCATCTAATTCAAAAGAAAATCGGAAAAAAGCTATGCGCGCGTTACGCCGCGGCGGCTTCTTTCTGGTCGCGAACGGCCGCCAATGTACGAGCCAGCTTGCTGGTAGCGCCTTGCATCACGCTCATCAGCTGCGAGATTGCCTCGTCATAGGTCGGCAGGGTTGCCAAAGCATCGATCTGATTGGCTGCAATGAACTGACCTTCAAATGCGGCAGCCTTGATCTCGAACTTGTCCTGGCCCTTGGCAAACTCCTTGAAGATACGAGCAGCAGCGCCCGGATGTTCGTTAGAGAAAGCGATAAGGGTCGGGCCTTTGAACACGTCGTTGAGCACATCATACTGAGTGCCTTCAACAGCGCGGCGCAGCAGGGTATTACGCACTACACGCACGTATACGCCAGCTTCGCGGGCCTCTTTACGGAGTCCGGTCATGGCCCCCACGGTCACGCCACGGGCATCAGCCACGACAGCGGACAGGGCAGCTTTGGCAGCCTCGTTGACTTCAGCGACGATGGCCTTCTTGTCTTCGAGTTTGATTGCCACGGGTTTTTACTCCTGGTTGTTACCGGTCGCCCAGTCGAAACCGGGCGGATTTTGGTGTCTGATTCGGTACGAATCGGGAGCACCTCTGCGTAGGCTTGGAAAAGCAAAGCTTCTACGATTTAAGGCTCGCGCCGCCTACGGTCTTGGATAGCCCCCGCCAGGCAGGGACCCCAATATGTCGCACCCTGCTAAGCAGGGCGCTGGAAGTCTTACGCCTCGAGAGACGCCTGATCGATGATCAAGCCAGGACCCATAGTAGTACTCAGGGTAACGCGCTTGACATAGATACCTTTGGAAGTCGACGGCTTCAGGCGCTTGAGGTCCGACAGCAGCGCTTCGACGTTCTGCTTCAGCTGACCCGCTTCGAAACCAACCTTGCCGACCGACGTATGAATGATGCCGTTCTTGTCAGTACGGAAGCGTACCTGACCGGCCTTGGCGTTCTTGACGGCAGTCGCAACATCCGGTGTCACTGTACCGACCTTAGGGTTAGGCATCAGGCCGCGAGGACCCAGAATCTGACCCAACTGCCCTACGACGCGCATTGCGTCAGGGGAGGCGATAACGACGTCATAGTTAAGGTCGCCGCCCTTCATTTCCGCAGCCAGCTCGTCCATACCAACGCGATCAGCACCGGCAGCGAGAGCAGCCTCAGCACCGGGACCCTGCGTGAACACAGCAACGCGTACCGACTTGCCGGTACCATTCGGAAGAACGGTAGCACCACGCACAACCTGGTCGGATTTACGCGGATCAACACCTAGGTTGATGGCGATATCAAAGGACTCAGTGAATTTTACCGCCGACAGCTGCGCTAACAACGTAGCGGCATCTTCGAACGAATACTGCTTGCCGGCTTCGATTTTTTCGGCGAAAGCTTTTTGGCGCTTGGTCAACTTAGCCATTACACACCCTCCACGTTCAGGCCCATGCTGCGGGCGGAGCCGGCGATGGTGCGTACAGCTGCATCAAGATCAGCAGCGGTCAAATCGGCATTTTTGGTCTTCGCGATTTCTTCCAGCTGAGCACGGGTAACAGTGCCGACCTTCTGGGTATTAGGGCGAGCAGAACCACTGGTGATACCTGCAGCCTTCTTCAGCAGCACTGCAGCCGGCGTACTCTTGGTCTCGAAAGTGAAGCTGCGGTCGCTATAGACGGTAATGATTACCGGAGTTGGCAGACCTGGCTCCTGACCCTGCGTGCGGGCGTTGAACGCCTTGCAGAATTCCATGATATTGACACCATGCTGACCCAGCGCAGGGCCAACTGGCGGCGACGGGTTGGCCTGACCGGCCTTTACCTGAAGCTTGATATAAGCTTGAATCTTCTTAGCCATAACTACTCCGTTCTGGGTGCTAGCGCCTTGCGGCTCCCCTTTTCACTTGAATATCCCAGTGACGACAAAACCCCGCAGCCATCAGCTGCGGGGTGTGGGATGCTTTTTCAGCTAGACCTTTTCGACCTGACTGAACTCCAACTCTACTGGCGTTGATCGACCGAAAATCAGCACAGCAACCTGGATACGGCTCTTTTCGTAGTTGACTTCTTCGACAACGCCATTGAAATCAGCAAACGGACCATCAGCCACCCGCACCACTTCGCCCGGCTCGAACAGAGTTTTCGGCTTAGGCTTATCACTACCGTCAGCAACGCGGCGCAGGATCGCCTCTGCCTCTTTATCAGTGATTGGCGCAGGCTTGTCAGCAGTACCGCCAATAAAACCCATCACGCGCGGCGTGTCTTTGACTAGGTGCCAAGCACCTTCGGCCATATCCATCTGGACAAGCACGTAACCCGGGAAGAACTTACGCTCACTCTTGCGCTTCTGCCCATTACGCATCTCGACCACTTCTTCAGTGGGAACCAGAATCTCGCCGAAATGATCTTCCATGCCGGCAAGCTTGATACGCTCGATCAGCGAGCGCATGACATGCTTCTCGTAACCCGAGTAAGCATGAACGACGTACCAACGCTTAGCCACGGGACACCCTTAACCTACAATCATGGAAACCAGCCAACCGAGCAGGGAATCGAGCCCCCACAACAGCAGCGCCATTACCAGCACGACCGCAACAACAATAAGTGTGGTCTGCGTGGTTTCTTGACGGGTCGGCCAAACGACTTTTCGAATCTCGACTCTCGCCTCTTTCAGAAGAACAAAAAAGGAACGACCTTTAGACGTCTGAAATGCCACAAACGCAGCAACGACAGCGAAAACGAGCAGCGCAAGAACCCTGTACAGAATGGGCTCGGCGGCGTAATACTGATTACCCACCACAGCCACAACCACCAAAGCAGCCACAACAAGCCACTTCACCAGATCGAAGCGCGAGTCTTTGGCTTCAGCTTTGACATTCATCTGCTAGAACCCTGTAAATACCGCCAAATTCGATATTGAATTTGGCAGGCCAGGAGGGAATCGAACCCCCAACCTGCGGTTTTGGAGACCGCCGCTCTGCCAATTGAGCTACTGGCCTAACAAGAGTCAGGCCGACTATTATGCCGGCCTGAATTGATCAGATCAATCGATTATTCGATGATCTTGGCAACCACGCCGGCACCAACGGTACGGCCACCTTCGCGAATCGCGAAGCGCAGACCGTCTTCCATAGCGATCGGAGCGATCAGGGTGACAACCATCTTGATGTTGTCGCCCGGCATTACCATCTCGACGCCTTCCGGCAGTTCGCAGTTACCGGTCACGTCAGTGGTACGGAAGTAGAACTGCGGACGGTAGCCTTTGAAGAACGGAGTATGACGGCCGCCTTCTTCCTTGCTCAGTACGTAGACTTCGCCTTCGAACTTGGTGTGCGGCTTGATGGTGCCCGGCTTGGCCAGAACCTGGCCACGCTCGACGTCATCACGCTTGGTGCCGCGCAACAGCACGCCCACGTTCTCACCAGCACGACCTTCGTCGAGCAGCTTGCGGAACATTTCAACGCCGGTGCAGGTAGTCTTGGTCGTATCGCGGATACCCACGATCTCGATTTCTTCCTGAACCTTGACGATGCCGCGCTCAACACGACCGGTTACAACGGTACCGCGACCGGAGATCGAGAACACGTCTTCGATCGGCATCAGGAACGGCTTATCGATGGCACGTTCAGGCTCCGGAATGTAGCTATCCAGAGTCTCGACCAGCTTACGCACGGCCGACACGCCCATCTCGTTGTCGTCCTGACCGTTCAACGCCATCAGCGCGGAGCCAATAACGATCGGCGTGTCGTCACCTG
>NZ_AGSX01000164.1 GCF_000235745.1 Stutzerimonas stutzeri SDM-LAC
CGGCAACGTAGGGTGGATGATGCTCCGCCCATCCGCCACCAACGCCAACGGCGGATGAAGGACGCCTCAGCCACTCTACCTTCGTCGTTAACGCAGGGACCCGCATCAGAACTCCACCCCTTTCTGTGCCTTCACACCCGCTTTGAACGCATGTTTGACCAGGCTCATTTCCGTCACGGTGTCGGCTGCTTCGATCAATCCGGGCGGCGCGCCGCGGCCGGTGACCACCACATGCTGCAACAGGGGTCGTGACTCGATATCGGCAAGGATGGGGTCGAGTTCCAGATAACCGTATTTGAGCGCGATATTCAGCTCGTCCAGCACCACCAGGCCGATCTCCGGGTCGGCTAACAGCTGAGCCGCGACGCCCCATGCTTCCCTCGCCTTGGCGATGTCACGCTGGCGGTCCTGGGTCTCCCAGGTGAACCCCTCGCCCATTACGTGATAACGAACCTCATCGGGAAAGCGTCGGAAGAAGCTCTCCTCGCCGGTGCTCGCCGCGCCTTTGATGAACTGCACCACGCCGACCTTGATGCCGTGGCCGAGCGCACGAGCCACCATGCCGAAGGCCGAACTGCTCTTGCCCTTGCCATTGCCGGTGTGCACCAGCAAGAGGCCGTACTCGTCCTGCGCTTCGGCAATCTTCTCGTCTACCACGGCTTTTTTACGCTGCATGCGCGCCTTGTGACGGGTATCGCGCTCGCTTGACTCACTCATGCGCGAGCTCCTTCACGCTGTGCAATCCACGCACGCAGCCCGACGAACAAGACCGCAGCGGTGCCGACATACAGCGCCAGATTGCCCAGATAACGCGGATAGTAGGTGCCGATGCGTTCGGCCAGCTGCGCCAGGCTCGGATCCGGATAGCGACCGGAGAAAAACAGGAAACCGCCACCCGAAAACAGGTAACACACGAAGGCACTGAGCATTACCAGCCCGGCCAGCAGCGCCAGGCTACTGAGTTGATCACGGTGCAAGCGCGCATACATTCGTCCGCCAAACCACAGGGAGCCGTAGGCAGGCACCAGCATCCAGTACGCTGGTGATACGCAGTAACTGCTCACGCCCTGCCATTGAATGGCTACAAAATCCAGCAGCGAGGCCTCGACGAACAAAGCCGGAAACACCCAACGCGGCGCCAGCAACACACCCGCCAGAAAGAACACTGCCCAGGAGGCGCTTGGCAGGTTGAGCGAAGCGAAATGCTGACCGCGGGTCATGGCCATCAGCGCGACCAGCGCCAGGCCGACCGCCAGTTGGGCTCTTGGGGATAGCTTGATCATCAGTGTTCTCCTTTGGGCGACACGCCAGCGGGCGCGATTAGAGGGCCTGGTAGCGAATCGTGAAATGGATCGCGCGGCCGGGCTGTTCATAGGTCTGGGTGGTTTCGTAGTCGCGGTCGAACAGGTTGCTCAGCTTTGCCTGCAGCCGCCAGGCATCATCGAGACGGTATTCACCGCGCAGGTCTACCAGGGCGTAGCCGGGCAAACGCTCAGCATCGGTATTGCTGGATCTGTCGAAACGTTCGCTTGCGGCGTACAGCGTCGTGCCGACAGCGAAGCGGCCGATGACACGGTCCAGATCGACATTCAGCGAACGTTTCGCACGACGTGGCAGCAGGTGCCCGTGATTGGCCTTGCTGCGGTCTTGCGGGTCGAGGACGGTCACTGAGGTGACGACATCCCAGCCCAGCAGCTCGGTGCCGACAACACCTTCGATGCCACGAATGCGCGCCACATCGACGTTCTGCGGCTGCATCGGGCTGCTACCGGCCCAGATGATCAGGTCCTCAATCCGATTTTCAAACGCGTTGAGGCTCCACTCACCCCATCGCTGCTCACCCCTCAAGCCCAACTCGTAGCTTTGCGACTCCTCAGGCTTCAGGTCGGGATTGCCGGCCGTGAAGCCGGTGTCCGGCGCATAGAGATCGTTGAAGGTGGGTGCCTTGAATGCCGTGCCGTAGGACGCGCTCAGCACCAGGTTTTCGCGCAGGTCATAACTCCAGCCAAGGTTGCCGGTATCATGGTTGCCGAACTGCTCGTTGTCATCGCGCCGCAGGCCAGCCAACAGGCCATGGCGGCCGAAGCGACCTTGATACTGCAGGTAGGCACCCTTGTTATCGCGAGCATCCACCGCATAGTCGTCCGTCACGTCGATGCGGTCCTCCTGGTAGTCGAAACCAAGGGTGAGGAGCTGGTCATCAGCGACGCTGAAGTCGTTTTGCCAATTGAAAGAATCGCGCTTGGTGTCAAAACGCGAATAGAAACGACCGTCGCGAAAATTGTCCGTGTTGTCTTCGCTGTGACCGGCCTGCAAGGTGACCAGCCACGGGGCGAGCGGCGTGAATCGTGCCCGACCCCCGATGACTTGCTGGCTGCCGTCGCTATAGGCGAAGCGACCAGTTGCTCCTGAAGTGGACCGAGAGTCGTAGTCGCTGTGGGTGTCGACGTGCAGCCAGCTGCCATCCAGCTGCAGTCCGTTATCGAAACGATAGCCGCCGCGCAAAGCGCCGGACAGCTCGCGATAACCGTCGGCATCAGCTTCGTATGCACGTGGCGCGGTCGGTCGATAGGTCCGCGAATTGATACCGTCGGTTGAGGCGCTTGCCACGCCGAGATTGAACCAGCCGGCACCCTGGCTACCGGATATGCCGGCAGTACCATCAAAGCTGGAGCGACTGCCCGCGCCTGCAGAGAAATAGGGTTTGAACCCTTCGCCTTCACCGCGCCGCGTGAAGATCTGCATGACCCCGCCCACGGCTTCCGAGCCGTACAGGCTGGAACGCGGCCCACGAACCAGCTCGATACGTTCGATCTGCTCGACCGGAATGTTTTCCAGCGATGCACCACCTGACGTGGCCGAACCGATTTTCACCCCATCGACCAGCACCAGCAGATGCTGGCTGCTGGTACCGCGAACGTAGACGGACGAGGTCTTGCCGCGGCCGCCATTGGAGGTGACGTTGACGCCCGCAAGGCCGCGTAGCAGTTCAGGAACGCTCTGCACCTGGCTGCGCACAATCTGTTCGCGAGTGATGACGCTGGTGGAGGCAATACGGCTGAGCACCTGCTCGGTGCGCGTGGCCGTAACCACCTGGTCGTTGAGGTTCAGCGGCTGGATTGGTTGAGCATGGGACAGCGAAGCATAGCCAAGCAGCACGCACGCTGCCGAGGTGTTGAGGGTCTTGCAGGTCAAGTTCAGGTCTCCGTCATGCCCGCCGCACGACAACAGTCGATAAGGGCAGACGGAGAATGCGAAAGGAGCGCAGGTGCAAGCAGCCGCACCCCGATCAGCGCCCGCCGCACTGCCGTGGAATGCGACAGGCCGGTCTCCGGGCTTGCGAGCGGATGTCTTGCATCCTGGAACCGCGGCCTTCCCATGCCTGTGGCACAGTGGCTGTGAGCGGTGTCCTGTCTCGCCTACCGTTGCGGGGGCAGCGCCGGAATCTTCATCGAATGAACCGGCTTCCCTGTTTCACCTCTGGCGTTTCGCCAGTGGCACCTGAAGCAGCGCGGAGGGTAGTCCAAGGCCCTGCACAGCGCAACCGAAAGCGATCAGGACGCTACGCCACCGCACGTTTCGACGCCGCTGTTGGCAATTTGCCGGAACGCCAGGCGCCGATTGGCTTCGAATGCAACAATGTCACCCGTCACGCACATCAGACGAGAACACAGCCACCCATGACCAGCATCGTGCAGATCTCCGACACCCACTTCGGCACCGAACAGGCCGCCGTCGTGCAAGCCATGGAAGACCACGTGCGCGAGCACGGTGCGGATCTGCTGATTTTTTCCGGCGACATCACGCAGCGCGCCAGGGCCGGACAGTTCGCCGATGCCCAGGCCTTTGTCCAGCGCCTGCAGGGTCATGGCATCCCCGAAGCGCTGGTGATTCCGGGTAACCACGACATCCCTCTGTACAACGTCTTCGCTCGTTTCCTGATGCCCTACCGCAACTACCGTCGCCACTTCGGCGAAGAGCTGGAGCCGACTTTCGAAAACGACGAGATGTTGGTGATCGGTCTCAACACTACCCATCCAAGAAGGCACAAGGATGGACTGGTGACCGAGAAGCAAGTGCAGGCTGTCACGCGGCGGCTCAAACAGAGCGACCCAAACAAGGTACGTATAGTTGTCGCGCACCAGCCATTCGGCGCAATGGTGTTGAGCGACCTGAGCAACCTGCAGCACAACGCCGATGCTGCGTTGCACCGCTGGGCCGATGAAGGGTTGGACCTGGTGATGGGCGGGCACATCCACCTGCCCTATGTATTGCCCTTGTCAAAACAATACACCGCGCTGTCGCGGGAGATCTGGATGGTTCAGGCCGGAACCACACTCTCGTCACGTGTGCGTGGCACCTCGCCGAACTCGTTCAACCGGATGAAGTTGCACCCAGGCGCTGACAAGAGAGTCTGCGTCGAACGCTGGGACTTGCTCGACGATCAATTCATGCTCGGCTCGCACTTCAACCTGCACTGGTAAGCGCAGCAGCCCACCCAAGGGGGATGAGCTGCCGCGCCGTCGAGCGCGGTTCAGCCGATCGTGCCTGCGACCACAAGGCCCGTCAGATACACGCCTGCGAAGCCAAGATTGAATGCAACGAACAGGTACAGGCTGTATCTGAGATAGCTACCGAAGGTCAGCCCCGGCACCTTGCTCATGGCGACGATGCCGGCTGCGGAACCAATGACCAGCAACGAACCGCCGACGCCGACCGCGTAGGTCAGGACCATCCACTCAGCGATGCCCATTTCAAGGCCGGACTTCAGCAGTGCGGCGGTCAACGGCACGTTGTCGATCGCGGCGGACAAGACGCCCATCAGGTAGTTGGCGACTACCGCAGGCACCTGGTCGTAGATACGCACCAGGCCGTCGAGCACGTGGATTTCCTTGAGCATGCCGACCAGCAGCAGAATGCCGAGGAAGAACAGCAAGGTTTCGAACTCGACCTGGCGGACGTATTCCAGGATCGGGTCGGTTTCGATGTCATCGCTGAAGAAGCGCGCCACCAGAAACATGATCGACAACCCGGTCAGGAAGGTCAGCACGGGCGGAATCTGGAAGAAGAAGTTGCCAGCGATGGTGCACAGGATTGTGCCGAGAAAGATCAGTGCGATGGCGATATCGACCCGACGAACATCGGTGCGGTGGTTTTCCACCACGACCTGGCCGTTCATCCCCAGCGAGAGCATCGCAGCGAGCAGCATGACCGCCAGGAAAGCCGGAAGCGCCAACAGCAGCAACTGCAGAATCTGCACCTTTCCGGCAAGGAATATCATCAAGGTGGTTACGTCACCGGTGATCAGCGCCACGCCGCCAGAGTTCACCGCAAACACCACCAGCGCGGCGTATCTGATGGTCTTCTCGGCACTGAGCTTGAGCGACATGATCAAGGTGATCGAGACCAGCGTCGCGGTGATGTTGTCCGCCAGCGAGGAGAACACAAAGCAGAACGTCGCAGTCAGGAACAGCAACTGCCGTTCGCTGATCTGTTTCGGCAAAAGCAGATAGATCAGGTTCTCGATCAGGCCTTTCTTGTTCAGGTAGGCGACGAACGTCATCGCCGCAACCAGAAAGATCCACAGCCCGGCGATCTCTGCGATGTTCTCGTTGAGGCTGGCGAGTACGAGGTCGCGCTCAGCGCCCTGCGGGGAAAAGATGAAGAGCAGCATCCAGGCCAACGTGCCGAAGAACAGCGTGACCTTGGCTTTGTTGATGTGGGTGATTTCTTCAAGAACGACACCGAGCAGAGCGGCCACGGCAAGGCCGATCAGCACGTACTGAAGTATTTCAGGCATGAGGCACCTAACGCATAAGGAGGGACGGTTCGTGCGCGATTGCGCACCCGAGAAGTTTGGGGCGCCGATCATAGCCAAACTGCGGCATTTCGACATCTGACAAATGTCAAACCGGAGAGTATTTCGAAACTATTCCGACGCAGCGACCTGGACGCGGTCGAGGCTAATGGCGAGGCACGAACCCGGCCGGCTTGGTCGACAGCCAGGGCCGAGGGAATGGGTGAAGCGCTGTCATCCGTGACTCCAAGCCGCTTCAGGGATTTTGAGCGAGACGGTCGCTATCGAGCACACGCTTGGCGCCGAGGTAGTTCTTCTGCCAGTAGCTGTTGGAAAGACTATCCAGACGAACCGTTCCGCCGGTTGACGGCGCATGAACGAAACGCCCCTCGCCGACATAGATGGCCGCATGGCTGACACGGCGCCCACCGCTGGTGGCAAAGAACAACAGATCCCCTGCTTTCAACGCATCGCGCCTGATCGTGGCGCCGCGCATGGCATTCATTGCGCGAGTCGTACGCGGCAAAGCGACACCAGCCGCGCCTCGGTAGACATAGGTGATCAGGCCACTACAATCGAAACCACCCTGGGGGGTATTTCCGCCGTATCGATATGGCGTACCGACCAACCCCAAAGCTGTGAACAGTACGTCTTCAGCTGCGCCGGGAAACTCCTGCGGCGCTGGCAAAGGCGTGACGGCTACCGGCTCGACCGGCGCTTGGCTGGAACAAGCGGCAAGCAGCATCGCGGCCAGCAGAACAGCTGTAGAACGAGCCAGAAGAGGCATGGCAGAGCAGTCCAGGCAAATGAGCCATCACTCTGCCGGCATGTGGAACCGGAAGCAAGCCCGCTGCGGGCCTATCTCAACACTCAGTGACGAGTGGGAATGGCACTCGAATCATGGGCGAGGGCCAGAACCCGCTTGGCTTGCATGAAGCTTGAACGCCAGTATTTGTCGTCTAGGCTATCGATCCGAACGCCGCCGCTGCGACTGCTCGAGGAATGGATGAACTGGTCGCCACCGATGTAAATACCGGCATGACTGACACGACCGCGGCCGCGATTGTTGAAGAACACGACATCACCCGGTTCCAGGTCACTGCGTTTGATCTTCGGCGCATCCAGGTTGATCATTTCGCGGGTCGAGCGTGGCAGCTCGATGCCGGCTTCCTTGCGGAACAGGAAACTGACAAAGCCACTGCAGTCGAATCCCGTCTTGGTGGAGCTGCCACCGTAGCGGTACGGGGTGCCAACCAGTGTAAAGCCGCGCTCGACGACGCTATCTGCTAGCGCGGGGAGTTCGTAGCTCTGGTCGTCCGCCAACTCTCGAAGTTGTTGCTCGGTCGGCTCGTCAGCTGCCACCGGAGCGTTGCTATCCCGTTCAGCTGAATCGGTGCGAAGGTCGAATTGAAAGCCCTGCAATGGGTGCTGGGTTTCCGCTTCCTCTGGCTGCATGGCGCAAGCGGTCAGCAGCGAAATCAGAGCAAAAGGCAACAGGGGTGCGAGGCGTTTGCGCATGGCACGGTCAGGTCAGAAGCTGGAAGTGCCGAGACTATGCCTGCTCATTCCCCGATGGGCAAATTCAATCAGGGAAAATGTGACGGATTAGCTGCGGCAAAACGTCTGACGCGCGCTCGGCAATGTGAACATCGACCAGAAGCGACAGCTCGTCGACAGCGGGATCGATCCGAGCTGTAAAACCGCCGGCATGCCGCACTTTCAATATCGGCTCGACGATGTAAGCGAAGCTTGCCGATGTACCTATCGCGATCACCGCGTCGAAGCCTTCCGCCAGTTCAGTCTGCAACCGGTGCAAAGCCGCCTCCGGAAGCATTTCCTCAAACAGCACCACGGGCGGGCGCAGCACGCCGCCACAGGCATCACAGCGTGGCGGTAGTGGTCGCGCGAGATATTCGATCCGATCCTCAGCCGAATAACCGCACTCCATGCAGAACAACGGCGAAAGGCTGCCATGAATTTTGATCAGTCGCTCGGGCGGACTTCCTGCAGCTTGATGAAAACCGTCTATATTCTGCGTCAAGACCCAACAGCCCGGCTTGTGTCGCTGCAGTTCAGCAATGGCCAGGTGCCCTCTGTTGGGCGCAGCTGCAACACAGGCACGGCTGATCTGCGCGAGGTACTTCCAGCACAGCGCCGGATCATGGCGCAACATCGACCCCGACAATGCAGTCTCGATTGCCACTCCATCTTCTGTATGGCTGTTATATATACCGCCGATACCTCGGTAGGTTGGCAGCCCCGAGTCCACCGAAAGTCCGGCGCCGGTAATGATCAGGACACGGTCGGCGCGGATCAGTGCATCGGCAACTCGCGTCAGCGGCTCGTTCATATGCCCTCCCGCCACCTTAGCGCCACGATTCGTATGGCTACATGGGGATAGGCCAGCATTGATGCAACCGAGTTCAGTGGTTGACCGTAAAAGCGAGCATCACAGATAACTGGCACATGGGCCGGCCGCTCTGGTCGTGCCAATCATTGAACAATGACTGAACAGCAGCCTGATCGCGCTGGCTGCTTGGAACTTTGTCCACCACCTTTTGCGCCTTGAGCGCGGCCACAACGTCATTGCTGGGAATGAAGGTGTCCTTGCCCGCCATGCGCAGCAGACGTGGCGCCGAAAGGCCTCCCAGCTGACTGCCGTGCTTGGCCAGATGACGCCACAGACCGACGATATCCGTTACTGGCCATTCAGCGATCAAGTTGCCGAAACTCCCCTTTTCCTTCGCCACGTCGAGTACGAACTGCGCGTTGCGCGGCACGCTCTTGAGCTTGCCCAGGTGGCGGATGATGCGTGTGTCCTGCATCAGCCGCTCGATATGCTCGCCGCCCATCAACACCAGCTTTTCCGGATCGAAGCGAAAGAATACTTCTTCGAACGCAGGCCACTTGGCATCCACCAGACTGTGCTTGAGGCCCGCACGAAAGATCCTCAGGCTGATCAGCGAGAGGTAACGGTCATCCGTAAGGGCGCGAAGCTCGCCGGGACTATTGGGCTGTGGTAAGCGGGCCTCCAATGCAGCGGCTGAGCCGAAACGATTAAGGCAATATTCGTGCAGCCATTTGTAGTCGCGCATGCAAGTCCTGACCATCGATTGAAACGAGCCACACAGGTTGCCTTTGGTAACCCGAGGTCGCAAGCCCGGCCGTCTCGGCCGGGCTGGTTCGCGCTAGCGGCGCAGCCGATCCG
>NZ_AGSX01000163.1 GCF_000235745.1 Stutzerimonas stutzeri SDM-LAC
GTCAGGCCGCTTTCAACGGCAAGCCGCTCGGCCAACCGGCTCTTGCCGGACCGCGCCCCGCCGAGGATGAGCTCGATCATGCGCCCGTCTCCTTTGATAACCCGCAGAGGGCAAGCAGTTGTGCGGTGTCCAGATGTGCGTCGACCAGATCCGCCAGCCGCTCGATATCGCGTTCACGCAACGCGTGGTAATCGACCCGCTGCACCTTTTCCAGCCCTGCCCAGCGCAACAGCGATTCGCAAGCATCGGGGGACTCGAACAGGCCATGAAGGTAGGTGCCGAGCACCTGACCATCCTCGCTGGTCGCTCCATCACTGCGGCCGTCGTCGAGTCGTACGGCGGCACGCCCCAGTGCCGGCCCGTCACTGATACCCGCGTGAATCTCGTAGCCGGTAATGTCGGCGCCATCAATCGCCAGCCGACCCTGGACGTTGCGCAGCTGCTTGTGCGAAGCCAGCGTTGTGGAGAACGTCAGTAGCCCCAGCCCGTCGCTTTGCCCAGCCGGTCCTTCCAGCCCCAGCGGGTCGGCAATTGCGTCGCCCAGCATCTGCAGGCCGCCACAAATCCCCAACACCTTGCCGCCGTAGCGCAGATGCCGCTGGATCGCAGGCTCCCAACCTTGCGCGCGCAGCCATGCAAGGTCCGCGCGCACGCTTTTCGAGCCCGGCAGGATAATCAGATCGGCAGGCGGGACCGATTGCCCGGCGCCGACGAAACGCAGATCAACCTGAGGATGTAAACGCAGCGGATCGAAGTCGGTGTGATTGCTGATACGCGGCAAGACCGGCACGACCACTTTGAGGGTCTGCTCGCTCTTCGCCGATTGACGCACGTCGACGGCGTCCTCTGCTTCGAGGTGGAAATCCATAAGGTAGGGCAGCACCCCAAGAACGGGCTTGCCCGTGCGTTGCTCGAGCCAATCGAGGCCTGGCTGCAGCAGGGCGATATCGCCACGAAAGCGGTTGATCACGAAACCTTTGATCCGAGCCTGCTCACTTGGGCTGAGCAGCTCCAGCGTGCCGACCAGATGCGCGAATACCCCGCCCTTGTCGATATCGGCGATCAGGATCACAGGGCAATCGACCTTTTCGGCGAAACCCATATTGGCGATATCGTTGGCACGCAGATTGATTTCGGCCGGCGAGCCTGCGCCTTCGACCATCACTACCTGATAGGCATCGCTCAAGCGCTGATGCGAGGCCAGGACCGCCTCCATCGCCACGCGCTTGTAGTCGTGGTAAGCCACGGCGTCCATGTTGCTGACGGCGCGGCCGTGAATGATTACCTGTGCACCTACATCGCTGTTGGGTTTCAGCAGGATCGGGTTCATGTCGGTATGCGGTGGCAACCCTGCGGCCTGGGCCTGCACCGCTTGAGCGCGGCCGATCTCACCTCCATCGGCGGTAACCGCGCTGTTCAGCGCCATGTTCTGTGGCTTGAACGGCACGACCGAGACGCCCTGCCGCTTGAGCCAGCGACAAAGCGCGGTCACCAGCGTGCTTTTGCCGGCGTCGGAGGTTGTGCCCTGGACCATCAAGGTGCTCATGTGCGCACCGCTTGATAGCTGGTCAGCGCTCGCGTCAGTCGCGCCCACCCTGCTTCGTCCGCCGGCAGCCCGAAGCGTACGCTCGGCGGATATTGAAAGCGCCGCACCAGAATGCCCTGGCACGCCAGATACTCGCGGAGCATCGTCGCCTCCTCCGTCACAACCCAATGAAAAAGCCCGCAGCCTCCGGTGGGTGGCAAGCCCTGCCCCACCAGCAACTGCGCCAAGCGTTCGCTATCGGCAAGCAAACGCTCGCGTTGACGACGCTGTCCCTCACCATCGGCAAGCAATACCGTACCGATCAAACGTGACGGGCCAGCAATCGGCCACGGACCCAAGGCGCTGCTGAGCACGGACAGCAAGCTCTGTTCTGCCAGCACGAAACCCAGCCGCGCACCAGCCATGCCGAAGAATTTGCCGAACGAGCGCAGAACGATCAGCCCCGGCAAGTGGCTATGCGGAGCCAGGCTGTGTGACGGGGTTGGGTCCATGAAGGCTTCGTCGACGATCAGCCAGCCGCCACGCTCGGCGAGACGGCCATGCCAGTCGAGCAGCTGTTCCGGTGGCAACAGGCGACCCGTGGGGTTGTTCGGGTTGACCACGATGAGCACGTCGAGCCCATCGAGCGCGCGCCGCACGCTGCCCTCACTGAATTCGCTGACGCGGTGCCCTTCACGGCGCCATGCCTTTGCGTGCTCCGCATAACAGGGCGAGACGATCCCGACCTGCTGAGGCCCGCGCAAGCGCGGCAACATCTGGATCGCAGCCTGAGAGCCAGCCACCGGCAGCAACGCTGTGACGCCGAAATAGCGCTTTGCGGCGGCCTCGAGTTCGTCTTCGGTTTCTGGTAAACGCCGCCAGGCGTCGGCGGGAATGGCTGGCAGATCGAGACCGTAGGGCGCAATGCCGGTGGAGAGATCCAGCCAATCCTGTAGCGGAATATCGAAATGCTCGGCCGCCCTACGCAGCCTTCCGCCGTGCTCAAGCATGCACCCAGCCTCTTAACAACAGCGCCAACAACAGCACCAGCAACCAGAGGCCGACCCCCGCCCAAACCATGTCCAGCGCGCGTTCGATGTCGCGCGCCTGAGGCGCTTCGCCTTCACCAAGAACGGGTCTGTGATGGAGCTCGCCGTGATACACGGCCGAACCACCCAGCGCCACACCCAGCGCACCCGCACCGGCGGCCATGACGGGCCCGGCATTGGGGCTGTCCCACAGTGGGGCCTGGGTGCGCCAGCAGCGCCAGGCACGGCGCGTCTGGCCCACCAACGCATAAGTCAGCGCAACCAGCCTCGCCGGTATGAAATTAAGTCCGTCATCGATCCGCGCCGCAGCCCAACCGAATCGCTCGAAGCGCTGATTGCGATAGCCCCACATGGCATCGAGTGTATTGGCCAGTCGATACAGCACCACGCCCGGTGCGCCCGCCAGAACGAACCAGAACAGCGCGGCAAATACCGCATCGCTACCGTTCTCCAACGTCGACTCGGTCGCCGCTCGGGCGACGCCGTGCTCGTCGAGGTCGCGCGTATCGCGGCTGACGATGAACCCGACACGTTGACGTGCTTCGGTCAGATCGCCCCGGCGCAGCGCACGGGCAACCGGCAGCACATGCTCGCCAAGGCTGCGCAGCCCCAGCGCCATGTAGAGCAAACAGATCTCAACCAGCCAGCCTATTTTCGGCAACGAAGCGAGCAGCCAGGCCAATCCCACCAGAGGCAGCACGGCAAGGCACCAAGCGGTAACGCCGTGGCTGCGCCAACCGCGACCTTCGGCTCCATTGAATTGACGTTCCAACCGATCGGCCAGTTTGCCGAACGCAGCCAGCGGATGGCCGCGACGAGGTTCGCCAAACAGAGCGTCAAGCGTTATCCCAGCCAGGCAACTTAGCGCAACACTCACGATTGCTGGCCCCAGAGGTTATCGAATAGCAACTCGGAAAGCGGTCGCGGCTCGGTCCAGCCTTCGAGCTTGAGCATTGGCGCCGGATAAAATTCGACCACCGGCCCCAGGCAGATCACCGCAACCGGTTTGGCGCCGACGGGCATCTGCAGCAGATTGGCCAGCGCGTCAGGATCGAACAGCGAGACCCAGCCCATACCCAGCCCCTCGGCCCGCGCGGCGAGCCAGAGATTCTGGATTGCACAGGCGGCCGAAGCAAGGTCCATCTCTGGCAGGGTCCGACGACCAAATACGTGCTCCTCGCGGCCTTCCATCAGCGCGACGACCAGCAACTCAGCGCAGTCATGAATGCCCTCGACCTTGAGCTTCATGAACGCCTCGCCCCGCTCGCCCAGCGCCGCAGCGGTCAGGGCTCGCTCCTCCTCGACCAGCTCAGCAATGGCACTGCGCAATTTGGGACGGCTGATACACACAAACCGCCAAGGCTGCATCAAGCCGACGCTGGGAGCCTGATGCGCAGCCTCGAGCAGGCGCGCCAGCAGCTCAGGTGCGACCTCGCCACCGCTGAAGTGCCGCATGTCGCGGCGCTCGCTAATCGCCCGGTAAACCCCTGCTCGCTGTTCGTCAGTAAAGGCAAACTCGCTCATGGGCTGAGCATCGCTGCGGCCGCAACGGGATTGGACGGCATGTAGAAATGAATGTAGGACGCCGTCAGCCGCCCCTGCCGGTAAACCGCCTCGGCGGTGCGTTTGTAGTTCGGACATTCGCCTCGCACCAGCGGCTGCATCGGCGACTCGAGGGAGGAATGGTGAAACGTGTGGCCGCGCAGGCGGCCTTCCGGCAGTTGCACTTCTTGCAACGCCAGTGCGGTAAAGCGCTTCTGCATCTGCGCTTCGCCGCGCATCAGGCCAAGCATGTGTTCGCGTACTCCATCCTGACCAGTCAGGCCGTCAAGCAGATAGAGCATGCCGCCGCACTCGGCGAGCGTTGGCTTGCCGGCTTCATGATGGGCGCGTATCGAGTCGGCCATTGAATTGTTACGGCTCAATGTCCGCAGGTGCAGCTCGGGGTAGCCACCAGGCAGGTAGAGACTATCCACGGCAGGCAAGCGGGAAAACCGCAGCGGCGAGAAGAACAGCAATTGCGCACCGAGCGCCTGCAACAAATCGAGGTTGGCCTGATAGATAAAGGAGAACGCAGCGTCACGCGCCACGCCGATACGCACCCCGTTCAACAGTTTCGGCAGCGTCTCGCGTGGCGATGGCGAGAAGCTGACCGCAGCCGGCAATCCGCAATAAGCGCTTGCCTCCAGGGCATCGGCAGCTGCATCGAGCCGGGCATCCAGATCCACCAATTCCTGCGCTTGCACAAGGCCCAAGTGGCGGCTGGGGATGCCTACTGATTCTCCGCGAGGCAACGCACCGAACCAGCCTATCTGCTCCGGTAGGCAATCACGCAGGATCTCGCCGTGGCGACTGCTGCCGACCCGGTTGGCCAACACACCGGCAAACGGCAGATCCGATTGATAGCTGGCCAAACCGTGGGCCAGCGCCCCGAAGGTCTGCGCCATAGCCGAGCCGTCGATCACCGCCAAGACCGGCACGCCAAACTGCCGCGCCAGATCGGCCGCCGAAGGCGCGCCGTCGAACAGCCCCATCACACCTTCGATGAGGATCAGGTCGGCATCGCGGGCCGCTTCCCACAGCAGGCGACGGCATTCGGCCGCGCCAACCATCCACAAATCGAGCTGATGGACCGGATGGCCACTGGCGCGAGCCAGCACCATCGGATCCAGAAAATCCGGGCCGCACTTGAAGACCCGGACTCGTTTGCCCTGGCGGCTGTGCAAGCGCGCTAGGCCAGCCGTCACCGTTGTTTTCCCCTGGCCAGATGCGGGGGGTG
>NZ_AGSX01000162.1 GCF_000235745.1 Stutzerimonas stutzeri SDM-LAC
CAGCTCCAACAACGCTCCGGCCGTGTCGCCCGTGGTCCCGCCCAAACGCTGAATCAAGCTGCGGCGCACCAGCAGCCCCACAGCTGCGGCAATCGCCAGCGCAATCCAGCCATTGGCACCCATCAGCATGACAGCGAGCACGATCAGCGCCAGCACCAAGCGAACGTTGGACCGCGGCATGTGCTCGGCCAACGCTTGCCCCAAACCGCTCGGGCGCACATAGGGCGTAGTGAGAAACAACCCCAGCACTGCACCTCGCCCCAGCAGTGGTACCACCAGAAGCACCAACGGGTTGCCTTGCTCGAGCAGCCTCCATAACGCAACGAACTTCAGTAACAGCAATAACACCAGTACGGCGACCGCAACCGGGCCGCTGCAAGGGTCTTTCATGATCGCCAGGGTTCGTTCCCGATCGCCGAAGCCGCCGACCCAGGCGTCCGCACTGTCGGCCAGTCCATCAAGATGCAGCGCACCGGTAAGCCAGACCCACGCGGCCAACAGTAATGCCGCCACCAAGGGCGAGGCCGTATTGCCAAGCAGCATGCCGAGCAAACTGAGTATGGCGCCGAGCAGTAACCCCACCAGCGGGTAATACAGCAAGGATCTGCCGACCTGCTGGGGCTCGGGCATGCCGCGCAGCCGTACCGGGAGGCAGGTCAGGAATTGCAGCGCGATCAGAAAGGGCTGCATCGTTCTTCCAGCCAGAGCGTGGCATCCGAGAAACCGGTTCTTAGTGCGAACAACCCGGCATGACCGACTTCAACTTGCAGCAGTCCTTCGCGCGGCAACCCACGTGCCTGCGCCAGCAACAGCCGCATCACACCCGCATGGGTGATGAGCAGCACGCACTCGCCTGTATATCGATCGGTCAGACGCTCGATGGCTGCCAGCACGCGGGCCGCAAAGTCCGCAACGGGCTCGGCATTGGGTGGCGTAAAGCTGTATGGATCGATCCAGAAGCGCGCCAGTGCTTCGCTCTGATCGATCATCAGGTCGGCGGCGGTGCGCCCCTCCCAATCGCCGAAGTCCAGCTCGCGCAGGTCAGGCTCAAATTCCAGCTCAAGGGAACGTTGTCCGGCGAGCTCAACGGCAAAGTCCGCGCAGCGGCGCAGGGGCGAACTGATGATCCGCTCCCACGGGCCCGCCCCGACAACTGCCGCACGCAACTGCTGCCAGCCCGTCGGGGTGAGGGCGTCATCCAGCCGCCCGCAAAAACCACCACCGGACTCGGTCTCACCGTGCCGCAGCAACTCCAGCCGCACACTCATGGATGCTGCGCCGCGACGGCGGCCTCGTCGAACGTGGCCATACCGTGGTGTAGCGCACAGGCCAGCCGAAGCAGCGGAACCGCCAGCGCCGCGCCGCTGCCCTCACCCAGTCGCAGACCAAGATCCAGAAGCGGGCGTGCGTCCAAGGCTGCGAGCACCGCAAGGTGGCCCGGTTCTGCCGACCGGTGAGCGAACAGCAACCAGTCACCACATGCCGGGTTCAGGCGCACCGCACACAGCGCCGCCACACTGCAAATATAGCCGTCGACCAGCGCGACGATTCCCTGCTGCGCGCAGGCGATATAGGCGCCGGTGAGCGCAGCCAGTTCGAAACCACCGACCCGCTGCATCCAGCCAAAAGTGTCGTGCGGCCCCATATGCAGCGCTAGCGCCCGCTCGATGACTGCACGCTTATGCACAACCCCGGCAGCGTCCAAGCCAGTGCCCGGCCCTGCCAGTTCGCGCGGTGCACAATCCAGCAAAGCGCAGGCCAGCGCCGCCGCAGTGGTGGTATTGCCGATGCCCATTTCGCCGCCAATGAACAGCTCGCTGCGCTGTTGTTGCGCGCGCAGCACAGTGTCGCGCCCAGCCTGCATGGCAAGCAGGCAGGTCTCGGCACTCATGGCGGGCTCTTTGGTGAAATTGCGGGTGCCCGGCCCGAGCGAAAGATGGCGCACCCGAGGCAGCGACAACGGAGCCGCAGTTCCCAGATCAATCACCTCCAACGTCGCGTCGAGCTGCTTAGCGAGCACACTGATCGCGGCACCACCGTTGACGAAATTGCCAAGCATCTGGCCAGTCACCGATTGCGGGAACGCCGATATGCCTTCTTCTGCAACGCCGTGGTCTCCGGCAAAAATGGCGATAAAGGCATGCTCCAATGACGGCCGCTCACGCCCCTGCAAAGCCGCCAGATCGGGGATCACCGCGTCGAGACGCCCCAGCGCACCCGCCGGTTTGGTCAGCTGCGCATCGCGCTGCCGTGCCGCCTGGCGAGCCGCTTCGTCCGGCACCCGACAGGCTTCAAGCCACCATTGCTTGTTCAAAGCTCCGCTCCTTTCAGAATCATTGGCAGACCTGCCACTGTGAACACCACGCGCTGACAACGCTCGGCAAGGGCCTGGTGCAACAGGCCCGCCTCATCGACATACCGCCGGCTCAGCTCGCCCAGCGGCACCACACCCAACCCGGTTTCATTACTGACCAACAGCACCCGCCCCGGCAGTCCCGCGAGGCAGTCGAGCAATGCATCGCGCTCTTCAAGCAGACGAGCCTGGTCATCCAGCATCAGCAAATTGGTCAGCCACAGCGTCAGGCAATCCACCAGCAGGCAGCGATCAGTTCGGGCGTGTTCGCGCAGGATTGAAGCCAGTGCCAACGGCTCCTCGATTAGCGCCCAGCTAGCTGGGCGCCGGGCTCGGTGATGAGCGATGCGCTCGCTCATCTCGCCATC
>NZ_AGSX01000161.1 GCF_000235745.1 Stutzerimonas stutzeri SDM-LAC
GCTCTGGATCGTCCGGTTCGACTTTGCTCGAAAAGTAGTCGACCACCTTGCCGTTGCGATCGACCACGTATTTGTAGAAGTTCCAGCGCGGCGCCCCTCCGGCCTGCTCGGCCAGTTCACGGAAAAGTGGTGTCGCATCGCTGCCACGTACGGGCTGTGTCTGCGCCATCGGAAAGGTCACGCCGTAATTCACATAGCAAACCTCGGCCGTTTCGGCCGCATCGTCCGACTCCTGAAAAAAGTCATCTGACGGCACGCCGAGAACCATCAAGCCATCATTTTTGTAGCGCTGATACAACGCCTCCAGCCCCTCGAATTGCGGAGCGAAGCCGCAAAAGCTGGCGGTGTTGACCACCACCAATGCCTTGCCTTGAAACTGCTCGCACAGATCGATGGTTTCCTTTGATCGCAGCTTTGGAAGTTCATGCTGCAGCAACGCGGGGCACTGTTCCGCCGTTGCGGGCCCAGCCATCAGAAGCAACGCAAGTGAGGCGGCAATCCATTTGATTTTCATGACAACGCTCCAGACGTGATTGAAGCCACGCTACTCCCGAGTCACGCCGGGAGCAACGACGTCCATCGCTCACGATCAGGACCAAAACGAAAACGCTATATACAAATCTATATAGCGCTTGTCAGAATGACCCACCTCCTGACCGGACCCAAACATGAGCGATCCGAGACAATTCGAGCCATTGCGCATTGACGGGCAGCTCTGGTTCAACCGTGGCGAGAAGGGCTATCTCGGTGGCAAACGCATCGAGCTGCTCGAACAGATCGAGGCGACCGGGTCCATCAGCCGAGCCGCCAAAGCTATCAAGCTTAGCTATAAGGCGGCTTGGGATGCGGTGGATGCGATGAACAATCTCTCCGAACGGCCACTGGTGATGCGCAGCGCCGGCGGTGCCAAGGGCGGCGGGACACAACTGACCGAGTTCGGTCGAGAGATGCTGCACATCTGGCAGCGTATGCAGCACGAGTACGAACGCTTCCTGGCGCAGGTCGGCCAGGGTATCGACGGATTCGAGGATTTCGACAAACTGCTCCGGGCGATCGCGATGAAAACCAGTGCACGCAACCGGTTTCGGGGCCGCATCACCCACGTCGAAAAAGGCGCTGTAAACGGCAGCGCCAGCCTGGATATCGGCGACGGACAAACCATGACCGCCACCCTGACCAACGACAGCATCGACGAGCTTCAGCTCGCGCCGGGCAAGATCGCCATGGCCCTGGTCAAAGCCAGCTTCGTCCTGCTGTCGCCTGATCCCGACGTTAAGATCAGCGCCCGCAACCGCCTGAGCGGAACCGTCAGCGCGATCACACCTGGCGCGGTCAGCTGCGAGGTCAAATTGCAGCTTCCCGGCAACCGCACGCTCGGTGCGGTGATAACCAACGAAAGCACCGAGGCGCTGGGATTGGCTGTTGGCCAGCCCTGTACGGCATTGATCAAGGCCTCCCACGTGATCATCGCGGTAGATTGAGGAACGGATGAATCGCACCTGCATGACGCTAATGATGCTGCTGACCGCACTCACACCCGTGACGAGCCAGGCCGACGAAGTCCAGATTGCAGTGGCATCGAACTTCACCGCCCCGATGCGCGTCATCGCCGAACAGTTCGAACGCGACACTGGGCACAAGGCGCTGCTGGCCTTTGGCTCGACCGGAAAGTTCTACGCACAAATTCGCAATGGCGCACCCTTTTCGGTGCTGTTGGCAGCCGATGAACAGGTCCCGGCCAGGCTGGAAAACGAAGGGCTGGGAGTGGCTGGGAGCCGCTTCACCTATGCCATCGGTACGCTGGTGTTGTGGTCGGCCAAAGAAGGCTACGTCGATAAGCAGGGTGAAGTGCTGAGTGACGAAACGTTTCGCCACCTGGCCATCGCCAACCCGAAAACCGCACCCTACGGGGCCGCCGCCGTGGCCACGCTAAAAAAGCTGGGCCTGTTCGACTCGGTCAGCGGCAAGTTGGTCCAGGGCGAAAACATTGCGCAAACCCATCAGTTCGTCACCAGCGGCAACGCCGAACTCGGCTTTGTCGCCCTTTCCCAGGTAATCGAAGATGGGGTGATACGGCAGGGCTCAGGCTGGGTGGTGCCTGCCGCCTACCATCCACCGATTCGCCAGGATGCCCTGCTGCTAACCAAGGGTCGCGACAACCCGGCGGCGCAAGCGCTGCTGGATTACCTGCGCAGCGCAAAGGCAGTCGAGGTGATCAAAGCCTACGGTTATGGCCGCTAGTGATGGAGATGCCCTCCCTGGATGACGCCAGCCTCTCTGCCATCTGGCTGACGCTCAAACTCGCCAGCATCACCACGCTTCTGCTGCTGCTAGTCGGAACGCCCATCGCATGGTGGCTGGCGCGGACCCGCTCACGTCTTAAAGGTCCCATTGGCGCGTTGGTGGCGTTGCCTCTCGTCCTCCCACCCAGCGTGCTCGGCTTCTATCTGCTTGTCGCAATGGGGCCTGATGGACCCGTTGGGCAACTGACCCAGTCGCTCGGCATCGGTGTTCTACCGTTCACCTTTGCCGGCCTGGTTGTCGGATCGGTTCTGTACTCGATGCCCTTCGTCGTGCAACCGTTGCAAAACGCCTTCGAAGCGATTGGTGAACGCCCCCTGGAAGCCGCGATGACCTTGCGTGCAGGGCCACTGGACACCTTCTTCAGCGTCGTGTTGCCGCTGGCCCGGCCAGGTTTCGTAACCGCCAGCATTCTCGGCTTTGCCCATACAGTCGGCGAGTTTGGTGTAGTACTGATGATCGGCGGCAATATTCCCGAGAGAACCCGCGTGCTGTCCGTGCAGATCTACGATCACGTCGAAGCCTTGGAATATACCCAGGCACACTGGCTCGCCGGTGGGATGCTGCTGTTTTCCTTTCTTGTACTGCTCACGCTCTATGCGAGCCCCATTCGGCAGGGGTGGCGCGGATGACCAGCAATCCGAGCGGGATCCATGCTCGCCTGCACCTGGGCCATCCAGGCTTCACGCTGGACGTCGATGTCGAACTACCGGGGCGAGGTGTTACCGCGCTGTTCGGTCCCTCGGGCTCGGGCAAGACCAGTTGCCTGCGCTGCATCGCCGGGCTCGAACGCAGCAACACGGGCACGCTGATGGTCAACGGTGAAAGCTGGCAGGACTCGAGCCGCCAGTTGTTCGTGCCACCGTATCAGCGCCCGATTGGCTATGTGTTTCAGGACGCCAACCTGTTTGCCCATCTGTCCGTCAGAGCCAATCTCGAATTCGGCATGAAGCGCATCCCGGCGAGGGACCGGCGTGTCGCTTGGGATCAGGCTGTCGAGTTGCTGGGTATCGAGCACCTCTTGGAGCGCATGCCGGAGCGGCTTTCCGGCGGCGAAAGGCAACGGGTAGGAATTGCGCGCGCCCTGCTTACCAGCCCACGCCTGCTGTTAATGGACGAGCCGCTGGCTGCGCTCGATGTGAAGCGCAAACAGGAAATCCTGCCGTATCTCGAACGTCTACACGACGAACTGGATATCCCCCTGCTCTATGTCAGCCACGCGCCAGACGAAGTGGCGCGACTGGCTGACCACCTGGTCCTGCTCGATGAGGGCAAGGTCGTGGCGCAGGGAGCACTTCATGAAACCCTGGCACGCCTGGATCTGCCGACCGCGTTCGGTGAGGATGCTGGCGTTGTCATCGAGTCGGAAATTACGGGACACGACCTGGATTATCACCTCACTCGCCTGACGTTTCAGGGCGGTGATGTGCTGGTAGCGCAGCGGAGCGAAGCGGTCGGGCATCGGCTGCGCTTTCGTGTGCATGCGCGGGATGTCAGCCTGACGCTGGAACGTGCAGAGGGCACGAGCATCAGCAACCTGCTACCGGTGCGGGTCGAGGAAGTGGTCAGCGCCGATACGCCCGCTCATGTGCTGGTTCGTCTGAGCGCTCAAGGTACCCCGCTGTTAGCTCGAATCACGCGGCGCTCCGCCGACCAGCTCGGCGTGACCGAAGGCAAGGCGCTTTGGGCACAGATCAAGACAGTCGCGCTGCTGGGCTGAGGTGTCGTCCTAGCCCAGCAGCGCCAGGACGACCAGCACCGCGCACTCG
>NZ_AGSX01000160.1 GCF_000235745.1 Stutzerimonas stutzeri SDM-LAC
GTGCACTCAGGAGGATTCGAACCTCCGACCGCTCGGTTCGTAGCCGAGTACTCTATCCAGCTGAGCTATGAGTGCACTGAGGGTGCGCATTATAAGTTTGTGAATCCGCTGGTCAAGTCTTTTTAGTTCAATGATTTACCATCAAACCGCACTGCAGACCAACTCACAACCAAACTATGCAAAATGGCGGAGAGGGGGGGATTCGAACCCCCGACACCCTTTTGAGATGTACTCCCTTAGCAGGGGAGCGCCTTCGGCCACTCGGCCACCTCTCCGCAACACGGGGCGCATGATACCCATCTTCGCCCCGCTTGCAAAGCCAAAAATCACATAAATATTAATGGCTTGGTTCTTGATCTTTTTCTTTCTGGATCCGTTGATAAATCTCCTCGCGATGCACCGCCACCTCTTTGGGTGCATTCACTCCAATGCGCACTTGATTTCCTTTGACACCCAGCACAGTGACAGTCACATCGTCACCCACCATCAGGGTCTCTCCGACCCGGCGAGTCAGAATCAGCATTCCTTTCTCCTTAAAACGGATTCAATTCGGTAAACAGTCTGCAAAGATAAAGACGGATAATGTTCCGTGAAACATCGACCTAGAGCCTTTCACCAGCTATTGACCAGTAACAACGACTCTAAAGTTCCTTTTGCCCCGACGAAATCGACGGAAGGCTCGAATCGGTCGCAATTAGCGCGTCACTCTCCCTTGCCAGCGGGAGCATCCAGTTCGAAAGCAGTGTGCAATGCCCGCACCGCCAACTCGAGGTATTTTTCCTCGATCACGACCGAGACCTTGATTTCAGAAGTAGAGATCATCTGTATGTTGATGTTCTCCTTCGCCAGCGCTTCGAACATACGACTGGCAACGCCTGCATGTGAACGCATGCCTACGCCAACGATCGATACTTTGGCGATATCGGTATCACCAATGACTTCGCGGGCGCCCATGTCGCGGGCAATACCTTCGAGCACCTGCAATGCATTGTGGTAGTCGTTGCGGTGAACGGTGAAGGTGAAATCCGTGGTGTTATCGTGCGCGACGTTCTGCACGATCATGTCTACCTCGACATTCGCCGCGCTGATCGGGCCGAGAATCTTGAACGCCACCCCGGGGGTATCCGGCACGCCACGAATAGTCAGCTTGGCTTCGTCACGGTTGAAGGCGATGCCAGAAATAATGGGCTGTTCCATGGATTCCTCTTCATCAAGGGTAATGAGGGTTCCTGGACCCTCTTGAAAACTATGCAGTACACGCAACGGTACGCTGTACTTGCCGGCAAACTCCACAGCGCGGATCTGCAACACCTTGGAGCCGAGACTCGCCATTTCGAGCATCTCTTCGAAGGTGATCTTGTCCAGGCGCTGCGCCCTGGCAACAACCCGCGGGTCAGTCGTGTAAACCCCATCGACGTCGGTGTATATCTGACACTCGTCAGCCTTCAGCGCAGCGGCCAGTGCTACCCCGGTGGTATCTGAGCCACCACGACCAAGAGTGGTGATGTTGCCGCTTTCGTCTACACCCTGGAAACCGGCGACGACAACCACCCGCCCTGCCTTGAGCTCCTTCTGGATATGCTGCGCGTCGATCTGGAGGATGCGCGCCTTGGTATGGGCGCTGTCGGTCAGAATGCGGACCTGACCGCCCGTATAGGACACGGCTGGCACACCAATCTTGATCAGCGCCATCGCCAACAGAGCAATAGTCACTTGCTCGCCCGTCGACACCATCACGTCCAGCTCGCGGGCTACGGGTTGTTCACTGATCTGCTTGGCCAGATCTATGAGGCGATTGGTTTCCCCGCTCATGGCCGAGACCACCACGACAATATCGTCGCCGTTTTCGCGGAACTTCTTGACCTTCGCTGCTACCTGCTCGATGCGCTCGACGGAGCCCACCGAGGTACCTCCAAACTTCTGTACGATCAAAGCCATCTCATCGCCGCCTAAGCCCGTGAAGGGCGCTTGTTAATCAATCCAGCATCACAAAGTGCCCGCGAACATCGGCCTGACCGTGTTCGGATTCGACATAGGCACCGAACCCGTTGCGGCCAAGCGAACCTGGCACTCCTGCTTAAATGCCCTGCCCGACGAACGCCTCGGCGATGGCTAATGCTTCGTCCAGTCGACTCACATCGCTCCCGCCGCCTTGCGCCATATCCGGGCGACCGCCGCCTTTGCCGCCGACAACCGCAGCAGCCTGCTTCATCAATTCGCCGGCCTTCAAACGACCGGTCAGATCCTGCGTAACACCCGCAACCAGCACGATTTTTTCGTCCTGCACGCCACCAAGCAGAATGACGCCACTGCCGAGTTTGTTTTTCAACTGATCCACCAAAGCCAGCAGCGCCTTGCCATCCAAACCATCCACGCGCGCGGCCAAGGTTTTCACACCTTTCACTTCGACGGCGGTACTGGCCAGATCATTGCCGGTCGCACTGGCCGCTTTGGCCTTGAGCTGCTCGACTTCTCGTTCCAGCTGGCGGTTGCGTTCCAGCATCGCGCCCAGCTTGTCCAACACGTTGTCACGGCTAGCTTTGACCAGCGAAGCGGCTTCTTTCAACTGCTCCTCAGCACTGTTCAGATAGGCCAGCGCCTGCTCGCCGGTGACCGCCTCGATGCGACGAACGCCTGCCGCTACACCGCCTTCACTGACGATTTTGAACAGACCGATGTCTCCGGTACGTTTGACATGAGTTCCGCCGCACAGCTCGACGGAGAAACCGCCCCCCATGGTCAAGACGCGCACCTGATCGCCGTACTTTTCGCCGAACAGCGCCATGGCGCCTTTGCCCTTGGCAGTTTCGATGTCGGTTTCCTCGATCTCGACAACCGTGTTGCCTCGGATTTCAGCGTTGACCTTGTCTTCAAGCGCCTTCAGTTGCTCAGGCTTGATCGCCTCGAAATGGCTGAAGTCAAAGCGCAACCGTTGACTGTCGACCAACGAGCCTTTCTGGCTGACATGTTCACCGAGAATCTGCCGCAACGCCGCGTGCAGGAGGTGAGTCGCCGAGTGGTTCAGCGCAGTGGATTGACGCACCGACGCATCCACCGTTGCTTCGACGGTCGCACCCACCTGCAGGTCGCCACTGTCAAGAACCCCGTGATGCAGGAACGCACCACCGGCTTTGCTGGTATCACGCACATCGAAGCGCAGGCCACCCGTTGAGAGGTATCCGCAATCGCCGATCTGACCGCCTGACTCGGCGTAAAACGGCGTTTCGTCGAGCACGACCACACCCTCTTCGCCCGCCGACAGGCTCTGCACGGCCATGCCTTCCTTGAACAGCGCCAACACCTTGCCACTGCCAGATGTCCCAAGATAGCCAGTGAAGCAGGTCTCACCCTCGACCTTGACCAGGCTGTTGTAGTCCATGCCAAACGCACTGGCCGAGCGCGCCCGCTCACGCTGCGCCTGCATCTCGCGCTCGAAGCCTTCTTCGTCGAGGGTCAGCTCACGCTCACGCGCGATATCACCGGTCAGGTCGACCGGAAATCCGTAAGTGTCATACAGCTTGAAGATCACTTCGCCAGGAATCACGGAACCCTGGAGGTCAGCCAGATCTTGCTCAAGAATTTTCAGCCCCTGCTCGAGCGTCTTGGCGAACTGTTCTTCTTCGGTCCTGAGCACACGCTCGATATGTGCCTGCTGGGTTTTCAGTTCGGAAAACGCATCGCCCATCTCGGCCACCAACGCGGCGACAATCTTATGAAAGAAGCTGCCCTTGGCGCCGAGCTTATTGCCATGCCGGCAGGCACGACGAACGATACGGCGAAGCACGTAGCCGCGACCTTCATTGGACGGTGTCACGCCATCGGCAATCAGGAAGCCACAGGAACGAATGTGGTCCGCCACAACCTTGAGCGAAGCCTGACCCTCATTGTTGCAGCCTACAGCTTGAGCAGCGGCGTTCAGCAGGCTCTGGAAAAGATCGATCTCGTAGTTCGAGTTGACGTGCTGCAGCACAGCGCTAATACGCTCCAGCCCCATGCCGGTATCGACACTCGGAGCCGGCAACGGGTGCATCACGCCATCGGCGGTGCGATTGAACTGCATGAACACGTTGTTCCAGATCTCGATGTAACGGTCGCCATCTTCTTCCGGGGAACCCGGTGGCCCGCCCCAGATGTGATCGCCGTGGTCGAAGAAAATCTCGGTACAGGGCCCACAGGGGCCGGTGTCACCCATTGCCCAGAAGTTGTCAGAGGCGTACGGCGCACCCTTGTTGTCACCGATCCGAACCATGCGCTCGGGCGGTACGCCTACGTCCTTCGTCCAAATGTCATAGGCTTCGTCATCGCTGGCGTAGACAGTAACCCAGAGCTTTTCTTTCGGCAGGTTCAGCCACTTATCGGAGGTCAGAAATTCCCAGGCGTAGGTGATCGCATCGCGCTTGAAGTAATCGCCAAAACTGAAGTTGCCGAGCATTTCGAAAAAGGTATGGTGCCGCGCGGTGTAGCCGACGTTCTCCAGGTCGTTGTGTTTACCGCCGGCACGTACGCACTTCTGGCTGGTAGTGGCGCGCGTGTAGGCACGCTTTTCCAGACCGAGAAAGCAGTCCTTGAACTGATTCATGCCGGCATTGGTGAACAACAGGGTCGGATCGTTCGCCGGAATCAGCGAACTGGAGGCCACGCGAGTGTGGCCCTTCTCTTCGAAGAAGCGGAGGAAGGCTTCACGGATTTCTGCGCTTTTCATAGATCTCTTCCAGAGGACTGCGGCCGAACGGCTGCAAAACGACACGGCGAGGCGGCACCGGGAGCCGGTTCACAGCTACCAATCAGATAGCCGGCAAAGGGCCGCATTATATCGGCCCTGTGCCGCGCGCATAGAGGATAAATAAGATTGAATCAAGCTATTCGACAGCGATTCGAACCTATGCCTTGAGGAAAGCGGAGAAGCTTTCCAGAATCGGCTCGACATGCTCGGGCAACACGTCCAGATGCGTCACCAACCGCAACCGAGGCGCGGCAGTGAGGGCGACTCCACGCTCGGCGCAGAACGCTTTGAGCGACGCTGCACGATCACCCATATCAACGTAGACCATATTGGTTTGAACGGGCTCGACGCGATAACCCAGCGTCTCCAGGCCCCTGGCGATGTCGTGCGCCCGCTGGTGATCGTCAGCAAGGCGCTGCACCTGGTGATCAAGCGCATAGAGGCCCGCCGCTGCCAACACGCCCGACTGGCGCATGCCACCGCCGACCATTTTGCGCAGCCGCCTGGCCTTAGCGATTAAGGGTTGGCTACCGCAAAGCACCGAACCGACCGGCGCCCCGAGCCCCTTGGACAAACACACCGACACCGAGTCGAAGTGGCGGCCGATGTCTTCCGCCGCGCAACCCAGCTTGACCACCGCGTTGAACAAGCGAGCACCGTCCAGATGAAGCGCCAGCCCGCGCTCCTGCGTGAACCTTCTGGCCTCGGCCAGATAGGCGAGCGGAAGGACCTTGCCGTGCATGGTGTTTTCCAGCGCCAGCAAACGTGTACGGGCGAAATGGAAGTCATCCGGCTTGATTGCCGACGCGACGCGTGCCAGGTCCAACGAACCATCCGGCTCCATCTCGATCGGCTGCGGCTGGATCGAACCCAGCACCGCGGCGCCTCCCGCCTCGTATTTGTAGGTGTGGGCCAACTGCCCGGCGATGTATTCATCGCCACGCTCACAGTGCGCCATCAGCGCCAATAGGTTGCTCATGGTTCCGCTGGGGACGAACAATCCAGCCTCTAATCCCAGCAGCGCTGCCAGCCTTTGTTCCAGCCGCTGGACCGTCGGGTCCTCACCATAGACATCATCGCCCGTGGCGGCAGTCGCCATGGCTTCTCGCATTCCGGGCGTCGGCTGGGTCACAGTGTCACTGCGAAGATCGATCAGGTTCATGAAACGCCTTGCTCAAATAGAGTTCATTCCAGAAGCACGAATAGCGCTGCGCAGCGAAAGACTAGCGCAGCAGCCGAGTATCCAGAACTTCCGAGCCGCCACCCAGCATGGTTTCGGTGATGTTGATGAAATCGTCAGTGGTCACACGATCCAGACGCATAAGACCGCGCGCAACATCATCAAGCGAATGGCGCCCCTTGCTGCGCTGACGAATCTCCCGGTCGAGCTCCTGCAATAGCAGCACAGCCCTGGCGGTGATCGGGCCATTGGATCGTTCGGTTCGCAAGCTGTCGACCTTGCGACTCCACTTGGTCAGGTGCTCTCGAACTGCCTGGTAGCGATCCTCACTCATCCCACCGGCTCGGCGCATCAGCTCGATCGCGTAGTACTCCGCAAGGCCCTCGCTGATCCAGTCACTGCGATCAGCGTCGGAGATTCGGCTGAATACATGAACCAGCTCATGCACGAGCGAACTGGTGCCATTCTCACTGACCAACGGCCGGTCGGCATGCATGAACAGTGAGTTAGGGCCAGACAAACCGCCCCGCCACATCGGATCGCCAGCCCCGACGACCAGGAGTTTTTCTGGGTCCCGCGGGAAGACATTCTGCATTTCAGGCCAGACGAAGGTCAGCAGGGTGAGGATATCCATCCTGCGCAGCCCCTCGCCCACCGGACCTGACACCGAGACGTCGGTCTCACCGAGCCGAGCCCGGCGGCTACCTAACTTACCGGCGAGAATCCAACCGGTCGGGCGATCGAATAGTCGCTCGGGATTGTCGATGCGAAAGCGATTCTTGCCGATACGCGGCCAGCCAGTTTCGACGCTCTTCCAATCACCAGGCAGCTCGAACTGCAAGCGAGAAACCAGTCTGACGCCATCTTGCTGGTCCAAGCGTCCGGCAGGTACCAGATCGTCTCCGCGCAGCAATGTCCACTCATCTGTCATCCGCGCATCGAAGCGGCCATTCTTTCGCTGATGGCTGACCTTAACCTGATAACGCAACCGTGCTTTGCCAGGGCCAGGCCGCCAGACACCGCGCCCACCTGCTTCCTCCCAGCTGCTCTCGCCATCGGTCTGGAAATTGCCGTAGGCCTCGTCACTGCCGAGATTCAGATCGAGGGACCTAACGGCGCTGCCATCCTCAAGGAGGAGCTCCACTTCTGCCGCATCCTGTTCGGGAACAAACTTGACGGTGAAGTCCAGATCGACCCGTTTGGCCGCTTGAAGTGGCATAACGAATGAGAGCAACAGAACGGCAAGCAGCGGTAACTGACGGCGGGACATCGAGCGGCTCCAGATTGGGTTCAGTGCTATGACGACGCGGGTTGAAGTAGATTCAACCCGCCCGGAATATCAGATGATCTTCCCAGTCTTCGTCAGCCACGGAACCCTCGGCGATCATACGGCCCGACTGGGAAATTCGCTCGGCATGTACGGCATCCGGATCGCCACACACCAGATGATGCCAAAGCGGAAGATCCTTGCCTTCAGCTACGAGGCGATAACCACAGGTTGGCGGCAACCATTTGAATTGCGCCGCGTCTTTGGCTGTCAGCTGGACACAGTCAGGAACACTGGCGCGGCGATTGGGATAGTCGGTGCACCGACAGCTTTTCAGATCAAGCAACTTGCAGGCGATACGGGTGTAGTAAACGCTGCCATCCTCTTCATCCTCGAGCTTTTGCAGGCAGCACAAGCCACAGCCGTCGCATAGCGACTCCCACTCGGCCGAGTCAAGCTCAGCAAGGGACTTGCGTATCCAGAAGGGTTCGACTTTTGCTGCCATGGAGAGCCATCTCGGGAAACGTGCGAGTCTAGCCGTCGGCAGGCGACCGGCCAATAGCGGATGACCCTCCAGGGGACCAACGATATGCGGGGCTGAGCTTTGGCCGTTGCGTCCAGTCCGGCCAGGACGGATCAAAAATCCACGGGCGAATGCTCATGAGGCATCTCCCACTTGGTTAATGCCGCCTGAGAATAAGCCCGTCCCTGGTCGTACTCCTTGTCGCTCGCCGCGATACTTAAGGTTTATACCGGGTCGTTTCTGCGCAAAAGCTCTTCGGGCAGGTGCTCGATATAGTCTTCCTCCGGCGGCGGCATCTGCAGGTGGTAGCCCTGCTTTTCCAGATTCTCGAGCACCGTCGCGATGTCCTCCTGCGCCAACGTACGCTCAGGCGTAAGGACAATATCGAAGGCAAGCTGCGGCGGGCCGAAGGCAGCGAGCAAGGCTTCCGGTACCCGGGCGAGCGCTTCGCTGCGCTCGACGTACAGGTACATTCCGCTCTTGCGCGGGCTTCTATAAATAGAGCAGATGCGTTTCATGATTTATCTTCCAGCACGTCGAGAAGGGCTTGCCCCATCTGTTCGCGGCGCCAACCGCGCAGCGACTCAGGCAGTTCATAAGGACCGTCGGGGTATCCGGATTTCAACAAGGCTTCCAGCACCTTCTTGCGTAGCATCAGTTCGGGCGCGATATCCAGCGCCTCGGCTTCTCGCTGTCCAACGGCACGCAACTTCTTCAGCAGCGCCGACGCGTCGAGTGGCAATGGCTCCGGTAAAGATTCCGGCCAGTCCTGCTCGGGGGCGGCAGCGGCAGTACGGATCAGTTCGAGCAACGTCTCGCCGTCCTGGCGCACCGTGCGCGGATGCATATCGTCGATACGCGCCAGACCTACCAGATCGGTCGGCTGAGTGCGCGCCAGCGGCCACAGGCTGTGCTCACGCAATACGCGATTACGGGGCTGGTTACGTGCTCGCGCCTGCCGCTCACGCCAGGCCGTCAGGACGCGCAACACCGCAAGCTGACGTGGTTTGAGGCGCCAGGCCTGCTTGATCTCACGGTAGGCTTCATCAGGATCGGTTTCACGCTGAAGATTAGCGACCAACTCGGCGCCGTCCTCCATCACCCAGGCACGTTTCTCGCCGGATAGCTTCGGCAGCAGCGCCTCGTACAGCTCGGCAAGATGCTGTGCATCCTCGGCGGCATAGCGCACCTGCATCTCGCTCAAGGGTCGCTGGAGCCAATCGGAACGGGTCTCGCCTTTGGGAAGCTCGATGTTCAGCACGCTCTGCACCAACCGCGAATAGCCCATTGAGAATCCGATGTTCAGATAACCTGCGGCAAGTTGCGTGTCGAACAACGGCATCGGCAGACTACCGGTAAGTCGCCAGAGGACCTCCAGATCCTCGCTGCATGCATGCAGAACTTTCACGACCGACTGGTCCGTCAGCAGACCCGCAAAAGCAGTCCAATCGGTAATCAGCAATGGGTCGATCAGGTAGGCGCAACGTCCATCGCCCACCTGCAGCAGCGCGGCGATCGGGTAAAACGTATCGACCCGCATGAACTCCGTGTCCACCGCTACATAAGGCAGCTGGCGCCACTCGGCACAAAGGCGGGTCAGTTGCGCATCATCCAGCACCCATTGAGTTTCGATGGCCACTAGGCCCTCCTTGTTGTTCGGTGTTACGACCGACGAGCGGGCGAAAAGGCACGCAGTATATATCGCGCCCCGTATTCGCAGCGCTTTGATCGGCCATGCCGACCTGCGTGATAACGTTCTCGCAAAACCCGCACGGAGACCTGCCATGCCGCTTGCTCAACTGATCGACAACGCTGAACTGACTGCACGACTTTCAAAGCCGAACCTGTGCATTTTCGATTGCCGGTTCGCCCTTGATGATCCTGATCACGGCAGACGTAGCTATGAGCAGGCGCATATCCCCGGGGCGCGCTTTCTCGATCTGGAAAAGGACCTGTCAGGCTCGGTTATTCGCGGCCAGACCGGTCGACATCCGTTGCCACAGCCGGAGCAATTGATCGCACGCCTTCGAGCTGCAGGCCTTAACAATGACAGCGAAGTCGTACTCTACGACGACGGCCCCGGCGCCTTCGCCGCGCGGGCATGGTGGCTGTTGGCATGGCTGGGCAAACGCAGCGGTGTCTATATGCTGGATGGTGGGTTCAAAGCCTGGCGTGAAACCGGCGGGCTGGTAACCGACGAATCGGCAGACGTTCCGCCCGGTCACTTCGACGGCACACCCGACGACGACCTGCTGATCTCTGCACAACAACTGACGGAACGCCTTGGGCAACCAGGCCTTATACTAATCGACGCTCGTGCCCTGCCCCGTTTTCTCGGCGAACAAGAACCCATCGATCCCGTAGCCGGTCATATTCCCGGAGCTCGCTGTGTACCGTTCTCCGAGAACCTTGACGCCACCGGGCACTTTCTCTCCGCCGATCAGCTCCGCTCACGATTCGACCAATTATTGTCCGATCAGCCAACAGATACCCTTGTGGCGTACTGTGGATCTGGCGTAACGGCCTGCCATAACCTGTTTTCTCTCTGCTTGGCCGGCTATCCACTGGCCAAACTGTACGCAGGGTCATGGAGCGAGTGGATTACTGATCCCGCACGACCTATGGCGTGATCGAAACAGTTAAAAATGACCGAATGGTCAATTTAAGCCCAGCGGGTTTTATCTACAGTTCGGACTTTTATCGGCGCCGATCGTCGCGCTTTACGAAAAATTGCACTCTTTCGTTTGCGACGCGTCAGAGAAGCTTGATAGGGTCCGAGCCGCTTTTTCCTCTGGAGTACAACAATGAAAAAAACATGGTTGAAGACTGCGATCGCAGTAGCCGTAGGTGCCCTTTCCACTCAGGCCATGGCTGCCGGCTTCGCCCTTAACGAACAAAGCATCAGCGGCATGGGCACCTCGTTCGCTGGTCGCTCTTCTTCTGCCGATGACGCCACTACTCTGTTCGGCAACCCTGCCGGGATGTCACGCCTAAAGCGCGAGCAAGTCAGCTTCGGAATGGCGGCGATCAATGCCAAGACAGATATCAATGACGCTTCGGGGTCGTTCGCCAACGGGTTAGCCGGACGCGCCGGCCAGACGTCAGGCACCAACGAAGGCGACATGGTCCCGGTAACGGCGGTCCCGATGGGTTATTACGTCAAACCAATCGATGATAAATGGGCTTTGGGCGTGGGCGTCTATGTCCCCTTCGGTCTGGTCACCGATTACGAAAGCGGTTTCCAGGGCCGTTATTTCGGTGACTACAGCGAAGTGCGGGTCATCACGGTACAGCCAACTGTGAGCTATCGCTTCAACGAAAAATTGTCAGTTGGTTTTGGCCCGACGATCAACCGGATCGATGGACAGCTGGAAAGCGCGGTTCCGGGCATTGCTGGCGCAACTGACAGCCGCGTCAAGATCAAGGGGGATGATACCGCTCTAGGCTTCAACGTCGGCGCGCTCTATGAGTTCTCTCCGAACACCCGTGCCGGCATCACTTACCATTCGAGCGTCGACTACAAGCTGGAAGGCGATACTCAAATTTCAGGTAATGATCCGGTACTTGGTAGCGCAATACCCGGGCTAAGTGTCAATGCCTATGGCAAATACGACGCCTCGCTCGACCTTGAAACACCCGAGTCGGTGGACGTTTCGGTCACCCACGAGCTGAACACTGACTGGACGCTCTATGCCGGCGCGATGTGGACCCGCTGGAGCCGCCTGGAACAGATATCGGTGAAGAACCAAGGATTGAACCCTGCCGCAGCGGCGCAGTTCGGTACGATAACGGAGCCCCAGGATTGGCATGACACCTGGTCCTACGCGCTTGGTGCAGCCTACAAGCTGAACAAGCAATGGACCCTGCGCACCGGTCTAGCCTTCGACCAGAGCCCGACTAATAACACCCACCGTTCGCCGCGCATTCCAACCGGGGACCGTACCGCTGTGAGCTTCGGTCTGGCCTGGAACCCGAACGATGACGTAACGGTTGATCTCGCCTACTCCTATCTCTGGGAAGAGGATACGACCATCAACCAGGACAAGTCATACGCCGGCGGCGCGGTGCAACAAAGCTACAACGCCACCTACGAAAACAGCGCTCACGGTTTCGGCGCTGCTATGACCTACCGCTTCTGATACACCCCGCCCC
>NZ_AGSX01000159.1 GCF_000235745.1 Stutzerimonas stutzeri SDM-LAC
GCACTCAGCAGCAGCGCCGAATACGCCCAAAGCGTCGGCAGCTCGAATACATAAAACGCCAGGTACCAGGTGATCAGCGGCTGAGCCACCAGCTTCAAAGCCACCAGCGGCCAGACGCCCGTGACCTTACCGCCAGGCTGCGGCTGGGCGAGAAACAATCCCAACGACACCAATGCGCAAGGTGCCGCCGCCGCGCCGAGCAAGCTGAGCAAGGTCGCCAGCGGCACCGGTAGCGCCAATCCACTCGCGGCCCAGAAGCCACCGAGCAGAGGCGCCACCACCAGTGGGTTACGCAACAGCGCGCCGCTGACCTTGCCCAGCGTGCGACTGAAGCCCTGGCCGGCATGCAGACCGGTCTCCACGCAGGCCAGGGCAATGGCAAACAGCACGCAGACGACGATAATCGACGCCACCATGGCCGGCTGCAGCGCCTCGTCACCGAGCACCAGCATGGTCAGGGGAATGCCGATGTAGCCGGTGTTGGCATAGGACGCGCCGAGCGCGTCGAGGCTAGCGTCGGCCAGCGGCTGCTTCTGCACCAGTCGATAGGTCAAGGTGAAACCGAACACGCCAAGGCAGCCAACGGCAAACGCTGTGATAAAGCCCGGCTGCCAAAGCTGTTCCCAGGTCGAAGTGGCGACCACGCTGAACAACAACGCAGGCAGCCCCAGCCAGACGACGAACCGATTCAGCTCGGATGCAGCGTTCGGCCCCATGCGGTCGGTGCGGCGGCACAGATAACCCAGGAAAATTAGCGCGAATACCGGTAGGACGACATTGACGACAGCGGACATGAACACTCATCGGTAGGTTGGCGCCGGTAGCTGGCGACGCGGGGTAAGCGGTGGTCGGAACGGACCGGTTGCAGACCTTAGCAAGAAAACTGAGTCTTTGCGGATTGGTGCATGCTTGTCGCGCTCCGCGCGGCAGCCATCCACATCAATGCGACAGCGCTGATGGACAGTAACCACTGCTCGGTCGGGCTGTGCACTCTCGAAGCAACCGAGCCATTCGCGG
>NZ_AGSX01000158.1 GCF_000235745.1 Stutzerimonas stutzeri SDM-LAC
CCCGCAAGCGGGGCGAGGGGGCTGGCCGTGCGGGTTTGGGGTATTTGCATGACCACTCCGAGGTTAGCGTTGCCTTTGCCGGACCTTCGCCGGGCCTCGGCAGCCGGTTCTCACCCGGCCGTCACGCCGGACAGGCCCCCTCGCCCCTCTGGGGAGAGGGCTGGGGTGAGGGGGCGGAGCCCAGCGAACACCCGACACAACCCCTCACGCCGTCTGATTTCGCCACCAGCTCTGCGCGGCCAGGCTGTCCTGGAGCTTCTGTTCCTGCGCCGTCAGCAGTTGCTGCCATTGCTGCATCTTGGCCTCGATCACGTATTCGACCACCTTCTCGCTGCGCATGGCCTGCAGCAACTCCTGCTGAATGCGCACCAGCGCCTGCTCGGCCACCGCCAGTTCGCGGCGCTGCAGTTCGACCATCTTGTACAGCGTCGCCTTGTAGCGCTGCTGGTTGTCGCGCTGCAGCGGCGTACTCATCGGCACGCTGAAGCCGCACAGGCGGCTGAGGCCGGTGATGTTGTTGCGATAGCGCTGGCAAAGGTTCTGCTGATATTGAACCTGCCCGAGCATCTGCTTGACTCGGTTGCCGCGCAGACTGGCCAGGCGCGTAAGCGTTTCGATCTGCTGTTTCATGGTTGTTTGATGATGCTCTGCAGGATGGCAAGGCTGGTTTCCAGCTCCGCGGCCTCGCCCACTTCCTGGCGCAGAAAGCGCTCGATGGTGGGGGCCAGCTTCACCGCACGATCCGTTTTGAGGTCCGCGCCTGGGCTGTAGCCGCCCAGCGGGATCAGCTCCTTGATCTTCTCGTAGGTGCTGTAGAACTCCTTCAGTTGGCGCGCCGCCCCCAGATGCGGCGGCTGGCCGACCTGGCTCATGCAACGGCTGACCGAGGCGCAGACGTCGATGGCCGGGTAGTGCCCGGCATCGGCCAAGCGGCGTGACAGCACGATGTGCCCGTCAAGAATCGCCCGTGCGCAATCCACGATCGGGTCCTGCTGGTCATCGCCCTCGGCCAGCACCGTGTACAGCGCACTGAGGCTGCCGTTGTCGTTGGCGCCGTTGCCGGCGCTTTCGACCAGTTCCGGCAGCATGCCGAACACCGACGGCGGGTAGCCCTTGGTCGCCGGTGGCTCGCCAAGCGCCAGGGCGATTTCGCGCTGGGCCATGGCATAGCGGGTCAGCGAATCGACCAGCAACAACACGTCGTTGCCCTGGTCGCGGAAATAAGCGGCGATGCTGTGGCACAGCTCGGTGGCCTTGAGGCGCATCAATGGCGATTCATTGGCCGGCGCCACCACCACTACGGCCTTCTTCAAGCCCTCTTCGCCCAGCGAATGCAGCAGGAATTCCTGCACTTCGCGCCCACGCTCGCCGATCAGCCCGACCACCACCACATCGGCCTTGGTCTGCCGGGTGATCATGCCCAGCAATACGCTCTTGCCGACACCGGAGCCGGCAAACAGGCCGACGCGCTGGCCCTTGCCGAGGGTGAGCATGGCGTTGATCGCCCGCACACCGACATCCAGCGGTTCGCTGACCGGCTTGCGCTTGAGCGGGTTGACGGAGGGCAGCTCGGTGGGCAGCGGATCACGTCCGCTGAGCTTGCCCATTTCATCCAGCGGCTCGCCGAGGCCGTTGACCACGCGCCCGAGCCAAGATTCGTCGATGTGCAACTTGGCGTCATCCGGTGCCGGAAACACGCGCGAACCGGAGGTGAGCCCCACCGGCTTCTTGAACGGCATCAAATAGGTGATATCGCGGTTAAAGCCCACCACCTGCGCTTCGAGCATGCTGCCATCGCCCTGTTCGACGAAGCAGCGCTGGCCAGTCATGCGCTGGCAGCCGAGGCTTTCCAGCAACATGCCGGAGACGCGCACCAGCCGGCCGCTGACTTTCGCCAGCTGCACGGTATCCAGCGAGCGCAGCGCTTCGTCGAGCCGGAAGCTCTCGCGCAGGGACATCTCAGGCTTCCGCCCTGATGTGTTCGCCCAGCGTATCCATGCATGAATCCAGACGCTGCTGGCAGCCAATATCGGCTTCCGACTCGGCGGTGATCACGCGGCACTCGCCGAGCGCCAGCTTGTCGTCCGGCACCAGACGCCAGGCCCCGGCACGCTCGGGCGCCAGTTCCTTGATCCGGGTGCATTCCTCGGGATTGAGCAGGATGCGTACGTCCTCCTGGTCACCCGGCATGGCGGCCAACGCTTCTTCAGCCAACGAGAGCAGTTGCGTCGGATGCAGGGTGAGCTCGCAGCGGATAACCTGCTTGGAGACCTTCTGCACCAGCTCCAGCAGTTGTTCACGCCGCGCCTGCTCGAATTCCTGACGGAAGCGCTCGAAGCGCTCGACCAGCTCATCCATCGGCCGGGCCGCTTCCTCGAACGCACGACGGCCCTGGACGCGGCCTTCTTCTCGGCCAACGGCCTTGCCGTCTTCAACGCCGCGCTCGAATCCCTCGCGATGACCCGCCTCGCGGCCCTGCTCCAGACCCTGTTCGTAACCTTTGTCGATGCCTTCCTGGAAGCCATCGGCAACGGCACGCTGCAACGCTGCGGGGTCGCCGGCCACGCTGTCCGCCAGCTCTGCCGCGGTTCGGACCCGTGGCGGAAAACGAAACGGACGCCAGGACCGGCCTTCACCCTTGATGATCTTGATGCTCATCGGCGCTTACTCGACCGTCTGTTCGCGGAACAGCTGAACCTGCAGATCGCCGTCCGCGGACATCTCGCGGACCACCGCCATGATGTCCTTGCGCACCTGCTCGACACGCGACAAGGGCACCGGGCCCTGACGACGATTGATCGACTCCATCTGCTGCGCCTGGCGCTTGGGCATCGCGCCCTGAATGGCACGCACCAGCTCCGGCTCGGCGCCCTTGAGGGCTACCACCCACTCTTCCAGCGGAATCACTTCCAGCAGCGTCTGCAACACATCCTGGTTCTGCCGCGAGAGGATGAAGAAGTCATACATTTCATCCTCGATCTTGCCGACCAGCTCTTCGTTGTGGGCGCGCAACAGTTCGAACATCTGGTCACGGTTGCCCTTGAAGCGGTTCATGATGTCCGCCGCCTGTTTCACGCCGCGCACCTGCGAACCCTGGCTAGAGAGCACCTGCAGGCTGCGATCGATCAACTGTTCCAGCTCGGCGATGACGTCGCTGTTGACCTCGTTGAGGTTGGCGATGCGGTAGAGCAATTCGTCCTGACGCTCGGCCGGCATGCATTCGAGCACGTCGGTGGCCATGCCCGGCGGCAGGAAGGCGAGGAACACCGCCTGCATCTGCGCGTGTTCCTTGGTGATCAGGGCAGCGAACTGCTTTGGATCGAGCCACTCCATCTTCGCCATCTTGGCGCGGATCTCCTCGCCATAGATGGAGTCGAGCAGCGAACGGGTGATGTCGCCGCCCAGCGCCTTGCCGAGCATGCCCGACAGGTACGTACGGGACGCACCCTTAATGCTGCTCTGCTCCTTGTAGTCATCGAAGAAGCGGCTGATCACATCGGACACCATCGGCTGCTTGACGTTGGACAGACGCGCCATCGCCTGGCTGATGCTGATGATTTCCTCACGGGAAAAGTTGCGCAGGATGCCGGCCGAAATGTCATCGCCCATGCTCAGCATGAGGATGGCCGCCTGGTCCAGGGAGCTCACCGAGCGCAGCTGTACCGGACGCGCCTTGATTTCCTTGCTCGAGCCGGACGCCGGCTCAGCTGGCTGGGTTGAGTTCTCTTTCATTGCGGCCTATCCAATGCTTGATGACTTCCGAAACGCGTTCCGGGTCGTTCTTGGCGAGCATTTGCAGGTGCTCGATCTGCAGCTCCAGCCCCGATCCGGGCGCTGGCAGGCGAATTTCGGACAGCGGGTTCAACTCGCCGAATATGTGGATGCCATCGCCGCTCGCACGCGGGCTGGCCAGCGCTGCACGCGTCTCGGCCTCGATGGGCAGCACGCCCGGCATGGGCGCCAGGGCCCCTTCCAACGCAGCCGGATCGGTTTCAACCGGTGCGCTGCGCTGGGTCAGGCTGCGCACCGCAGGCCGAACCACGATCAGCAACAGCAGCAGGGCGATCAGACCGGCAAGGCCGAGTTTGGCCAAGGCATGCACCTGGCTGTTTTCCCACCAGGGCACTTGCTCGGAGGGCGTTTCCACGGCCGCGAACGGCAGCACGCTCAAGGTCAACAGATCACCGCGCGCCTGCTTGAAGCCTACGGCACTGCGCACCATGGCCTCGAGCTCGGCACGCGCTTCGTCGTTCCAACCGCCCTCGGGAGCGGCGCCTGCGTTCAGCACCACCGCAACACTTTGCTGACGCAAGGTGAAGCCGGCGTGTTTCACGTGAATCACGCTCTGGTCATAGTCCATCTGCCGCGTCGACTCCTCGCGCAGCGAAGTGGCCCCTTTGGTCTCACCCTTGGCCGCTGCGGGCGCTTCACCTTCTTTTGGCGGCGCCACGGGACGGTTGGCCAGCGAGCCGGGAATACCCAACGCCAGCTGATCCAGCGCGCTCTCGTTGCTCAGCACCTCGCGGCGCAGGCGCGGCGTCTCCCCGAACGACTGAAGGGTCTCTTCCTTCTGGCTGAAATCGATATCGGCGGCGACGCTGATGCGGTAGTTACCGCTGCCCAGCACCGGCGCCAGAACTTCTTCGATATTGGCCACGGCTTTCTGCTGGTAGTCCTCGACCGCGCCCCAGTTCTGCGCCGGTCCACCGCCAACGTTGAGGCCGCGCGACAGCAGTGCGCCGTACTGATCGACCACGCCGACGTCTTCAGGCTTGAGGTTGGGCACGCTGCCGGCCACCAGATTGACGATGGCGCCGACCTGATCGGCACCCAGCTTGTAGCCGGGCTCCAGCTGCAGCATCACCGACGCCTTGGTCGGGGCACGCTTGCTGACCACGAAGGAGCTGTTCTCTTCCTGTGCCAGGTGCACGCGGGCATGTTGCACGCCCTTGAGCGACATCACCGTACGCGCCAGCTCGCCTTCCAGGCTGCGTTTGAGGCGTACGTCCTGCACGAACTGGCTGGTGCCCAGTGGCTCTTCCTTGTCGAACAGCTCATAGCCGGCCGGCAGCGCGACCTTCACGCCCTTGGCGGCGAGCAGCATGCGCGCGCGGGACAGTTGATCCTCGCGCACCAGGATCTGCCCGCTTTGCGGGTGAATGCGGTATTGCACGACTTCAGCGTCCAGCACCTGCATGACCTCGGCGACCGGAAAGGCTTCGCCGGCACCGTGCAGCGGGCGGAACGAGCCGTTGTCGCGCCACAGGTAGAAGGCCACCGCGACTGCCAGCGCGGCAGCGATCACCGCCATGCCCGCGAGCGTGACCTTCGGGTCGAGCTGAAGGCCACCGGCAGGCAGCCTGCTTTTCAGTTTCTCAAGCACGTCTTAGCTCTCACGCCCGGTCAAAGCGGCATTCTCATGACGTCGTCAAACGCCGTGGTCAGTTTGTTGCGCACCTGCAGCAACGCGGAAAAGGACACGCTGGCCTTCTGGCTGTCGATCATCGCGCCGACCAGGTCGTCGCTCTTGCCACTGTCGACGGCAGCGGCGGCCGCGCTGGCCTGATGCTGTTGGACATCGACCGAACGCATCGCCGACATGAACAGACCACCCGCATCGGGCGCCGCCTCGGCCGCAGGTTTGATCGCCGGGCTTCCGGCGGCCTCCTGAAGCTGTTGCATCCGGCCCAGCAGATCCTGCTGTACCTGCATGATTGAACTCATCGCGGGTTCTCCCTAGGTGTCCGAAATCAGAAATTCAGCTCGATGCCCTGCTCACGCATGGCATTGAGGCGATAGCGCAAGGCGCGCGAGGTCATGCCGAGGCTGGCGGCGGCCTTGGTCTTGTGCCCGTCGAACTTGCGAATGGTGTCGATCACGTGTTGGTACTCGGCCCACTTGCCGCTGGCGCGAAGTGCGGCCTTGCCGGTTTCCGCGAACAGTGCCTGCGGTTTATCCATCCGGACGTCGACCTGTGCCGGCGCTGCGAGGCCCAGGTCCTGGGGCTGAATGAACAAGCCGTTGCGCAGCACCAGCGCACGCTGCACGGTGTTTTCCAGCTCGCGGGCGTTGCCCGGCCAGTCGTGCTGCAACAGCGCGCGGCAGGCCTCGGCGGTAAACAGCTCTTCACCCGCCTCCTGCGGTGCGTACTTGGCGACAAAGCGGCGCGCCAGCGGCAGCACGTCATCCTTGCGCTCGCGCAGTGGGCTGATGTGCAGCGGTAACACGTCGAGACGGAACATCAGATCGGAACGGAAGCGCCCTTCTGCCACTTCACGCTGCAGGTCGCGGTTGGTCGCCGCGATGATGCGCACGTTGAGCTCGATCTCCTTTCGTCCACCGAGACGCTCGACGCGCTGCTCCTGCAATACGCGTAGCAGCTTGGCCTGCAGACCCAGCGGCAGTTCGCCGATTTCATCGAGCAGCAGCGTGCCGCCATTGGCCAGTTCGAACTTGCCCGGCTGAGCGGCCACGGCCCCGGTGAACGCGCCTTTCTCATGCCCGAACAGGATCGATTCGAGCATCTGTTCCGGGATGGCTGCGCAGTTAACGGCAATAAAGGGTGCGTCCGCGCTGGCCGAAAAGCGGTGAATGTAGCGCGCCATCAGCTCCTTGCCGGTGCCGGTCTCGCCGGTGATCAAAATCGGCGCACGGGTCAGTGATACACGCTGGGCCATCGCCAACAACCGGCGGCCAGCCTGAGAGCAGGACACGAAACTTTCCTGAGCCGCATCGGCACATTCCTGGCGGCGCAACAGTGCGCTGAGCTGGCTCTCACTGAACGGAGACAGCAAGTAATCGACGCACCCAAGTTCAAGTAACGCGGCGGCTTTCTGCTGATCGGCATACTGCACAACCGGAATAACACTGATATGGCGGCCACGCCGCATTAGCGAATCAACTTGCGCGTACAACGCGTGCTCTTCAATTCCGCCTATAAAGAAGAACACCAACGCTGCATCTTTCAGCGCGGCATTATCCAGGTCATTCAGGCTGGAATACGAGAAGACCGCACAGCGCTCTTTCCGCAAACCTGCAGTGAGAAACTCACAACCCGCCTCAGCGGAATTGCCGACAATAAGAATTTTCTTGCGCACCGGCGCCGGAGCAAATAGCTCTTCGCATGAGTAGTTCATTGCATGACTGACACTTTTCAATGGGACCACCTTGGCGCTGATACGCCGCTCGAACACAACGCCGGATTTCGCTGATGAAAAAAATTATTTAAGTCTTTCGGAACTTCTGTCGCCCTGTCTGTCCAACTCGCCGAACGAGAAGAGTATCGACAGCTGTTCGCCCCGAAACAATTGCGCGCACGTTAGCAAGCCCGCCCGTAACCGCCCAATCAGTTCCGCTAAAATTAAATCAGCGCCTATCATGTGATCTCAAAAAAGATCATTTGATACCTATTGATTTAATCCTTCCCCGCGCCCAAGCCTAGACTGGCGGCACGCTAGAGCCGTGCCTGCGATCTCGGGTCATGCAAAACCGCCCTGGCCAAACAACCTTCTGCTTATACCGCGCTGCAGGCTTTGACCGACCGCGCAAGAACCAGGACATACCGTTCACACATGTCTGGCAATTCCAAAGTCCATCATGGCGTGCCCGCCCAAAGCCTGACTGTTTTGAAACCGCAGAAGCTTGGCCGGCACCACCACAAGATTCCGCAGTTCATAAAAGAAACCACCAATAAGAATCCGCGTTTGATTGGTGATTATTTTCTGCGTAACTATCGGATCAGCCTGGAACTGAGCAAAGTCGAGGTACAGGAACCTACGGGACAAACGCCCGACTGCATTTATCGCTCGCCAATGGGAAAAGTGGGTTTTTCCATTGATCGCGCCCTGCTGACCGAAGCACTCGAGTGTTATTACGGCGGCACTATTGTGCCCAGCCAGGAAACACCCCCAATCAGCACCTCCGAACAGCGGATGCGCAATCGGCTAGGGCTGGATCTGACGTATATCTTTGCGCGCTCGATATTGTCCGGCGACACGTTCGGCGAACTCGAGCGGTACGAAAATGATTATGAAGAGACCAGCTGGGAATACGTGGCCGAGTTTGAATACATCAGCCATCTGACCAATAGCCGTTCATCGATCTTCATTCATCTGGACACCGATCTGGTCGATGAACTGACCAGTCGCCTGGCCGGCCCGCTGCCGGCTCGGCTGAGTGGTAACCCGGTCGATCACATCCAGCATCTGCCGGTGCGCCTGGAATGTGTGGTCGCCTCGGTGCAGATGCCGCTGTCGCAGGTCCTTGGTCTGCAGCTCAACGACATTCTCATGGTGCGCCCGCTGGACCGCTACGAGGTGCGCATCAACCAGCAGAAGCTATTCCGGGGGACTGTCTTCGAAGAAGACGGCGCCTTGTTCCTCACTTCACTTGAAAGCGTGAAATCCCAATGACCGGTCAACTGTCCGACAACGAATTCGAGAACCTCATCAACGAGGGCGACCTGAGCCTCGACGGCACCGACGAGCCAACCGCTGCACCGGCCCCACAGCCCCAGGCGCCGCGTCAGGACCTGAGCTTCTTCGGCAAGATTCCGGTCAACGTCACGCTGGAAGTGGCGTCGGCCGAGATTTCGCTGAAAGAGCTGATGGAATGCGACACCAGCAGCGTCATCGTGCTCGACAAAGTGGCCGGCGAGCCGCTGGACGTAAAGGTCAATGGCACCCTGTTCGCCAAGGCCGAAGTGGTGGTGATGAATGGCAGCTACGGCCTGCGCATCGTCGAACTGTCCGGCGTTGGTCTGGATGCGCTGACGCAATGAAGCTGCACCGCGGGCTGTTGCTGCTGTGCCTGTTGCTGATCAGCCTGTTCCCGCTGGCGGCCCAGGCTGCCGGCGGCGAAATCACTCTGTTCAACCTGAACGATACCGAGAACGGCCAGGAATTCAGCATCAAGCTGCAGATCCTGATCATCATGACGCTGCTGGGCTTCCTGCCGGCGATGCTGATGATGATGACCTGCTTCACCCGCTTCATCATCGTCCTGGCCATCCTCCGTCAGGCCATCGGCCTGCAACAGAGCCCGCCGAACCAGGTGCTGATTGGCATTGCGCTGATCGTCACGCTGCTGGTGATGCGCCCGGTGTGGCAGGAGATTCATAGCGCCGCGTTCGAGCCGTTTCAGAACGACGAGATCAGCCTTGAGCAGGCGCTGGACGTTTCCAAAGCCAGCCTTTCTGGTTTCATGCTGGCGCAGACCAACAAAACCTCGCTGGAGACCATGGTGTCGCTGGCCGGCGAAGAAGTGCCCGAGAACCTCGACGACCTGGACTTCTCCCTGCTGCTGCCGGCGTTCGTGCTGAGCGAGCTGAAGACGGCGTTTCAGCTGGGCTTCATGATCTTCGTGCCGTTTCTGGTGATAGACCTGGTGGTCGCCAGCGTGCTGATGGCGATGGGCATGATGATGCTCTCGCCAATGATGATTTCGCTGCCGTTCAAGCTGATGGTGTTTGTGTTGGTGGATGGATGGGCGTTGTTGATGGGAACCCTGACCACCAGTATTCAACCGTTTTAGGTGATGGGGATGAATGCGTTTGCCATGCGGCGGGGCTTGGAGAGCGGGGAGGCGGTGCACGGTTGTGGGAGCGGCCTTGGCCGCGAAGCTGCTGGGCTTGGGCTCCCTAGCCCAGGGCCTATTGGCGAAGTCGGCCGACGCATTGGTTTCGCCCTGCTGGGCGAGTCCCTTTTGGCAGTTGCCCCAAAAGGAACCAAAAGGTCTTGCCCCTACATCCGGGTCTCGCTGCACTCGACTTCCCTCATTCCATCCACGCTCCGGTGGCCGGCGTACAAGGGCCATCCATGGCCCTTTACGCCTCTCGCGGCATCCATGCCGCTCGCTCCCCTCCGCGCGGATTCCATTCGGCCTTCTGAAAGGGGCGTTCGGCGTCGTCTGGTAGGTCGTGCGATGGAAAAGCAGAGAGCCGTTTCGAACCAAGGTGAATTGACCAGTAGCTGTGCGCGATTCGTAGGGTGGAAAACTGCGAAGCATTTTCCACCGCAATCGGCGCGGCGATTGATCTCGAACCTTGTGCAAGAAACTCGGTGGGTAAGCTTCGCGTTACCCATCCTACGATCGCCCGAAACTCGCACAACCGCTTCGCTGCACGGCCCATCAAATACCGCCGAGTTGTCCCTTTCACAAGGCCGAGCGCAGCAGCTCGTAGGATGGGTGCAACCCATCAACCATGGGCGATGGGCTCCGCCCATCCTACGTTCTGGGCGGTGTCTGGCAGCTTGCTCGCCAGCAAACAAGCGAAGCGCTTTTGTTTCGCTGTTTACGGCCTTTCAGACGACTCGGACTCGAGTCCCCTTCAGGAGGCCGAGCGTAGGTGCTGCGCAGGGGGACCCGAGGCATGGATGCCGAGCGAGGAGTGATGGGACATGGATGTCCCTTCGCGACGACCCCCGGAGCAGCACCGGAGGGAGGGGAGTTTTGCGAAGCAAAACCCGGATGCAGGGGTGGCCTTCTTTTTGGTTACTTTTTCTTGGCCACACAAGAAAAAGTGACTCGCCCAGCAGGGCGAAACCACTGCCTCAGCCAACCCGGCCAATGGCTGTAATCGCCCGGATCCAGAGCCCAACAGCTTCGCGGTCAAGACCGCTCCCACAAAAAGCGAAAACGCTCCCATGCTAACCCCCGACACCGCCGTCAACATCGTCTCCAACGCCATCCACGTCATCGTGCTGGTGGTCTGCGTGCTGGTGGTGCCGAGCCTGCTCGGTGGCCTGCTGATCAGCATTTTCCAGGCGGCCACCCAGATCAACGAACAGATGCTGAGCTTCCTCCCGCGCCTGCTGATCACCCTCGGCATGCTGGTGTTCGCCGGGCACTGGATCCTGCGCACCTTCAGCGACCTGTTCATCGAAACCTTCACCCAAGCCGGGCGGCTGGTCGGTTAGCCGTGGGCAACGAACCCATCATGCAGGCCGGTCAGTACCTGCAGTCGCTGCTGGGATACTGGTGGCCGTTCTGCCGAATCATGGCCGTGTTCAGCCTGGCGCCGATGTTCAGCCACAAATCGCTGAGCATCCGCGTGCGTGTGTTGCTGGCATTGGCGCTGACGGTCGTGCTCACCGCCGCCTTGCCGGCGACCGCGCCCATCGACCCGCTGTCGATGAAGGGCATCCTCACCGCGCTGGAGCAGATCGCCATGGGCCTGCTGCTGGGCGTGGCGCTGATGCTGGTGTTCACGGTGTTCACCCTGATCGGTGACATCGTCTCCACCCAGCTCGGCCTGTCGATGGCGGTGTTCAACGACCCCATGAACGGCGTGTCCTCGGCCTCGATCGTCTACCAGCTGTACTTCATCCTGCTGGCGCTGCTGTTCTTCGCCACGGACGGCCATCTGGTGATCGTCACCATCATCTACCAGAGCTTCATCTTCTGGCCCATCGGCAGCGGCATTCACTTCGACGGCCTGCAGACCATCGCGCTGTCGCTGAGCTGGGTGATTTCCGCGGCCCTGCTGATCGCCCTGCCCATCGTCTTCTGCATGACGCTGGTGCAGTTCTGCTTCGGCTTGCTCAACCGCATCTCGCCAGCGATGAACCTGTTCTCCCTGGGTTTCCCCATGGCGATCATCGCCGGGCTGACGCTGATCTACCTGACCCTGCCCAACCTCTCGGAAGCCTACCTGCACCTGACCCGCGAACTGCTGGGCAATATCGGCGAGATTCTGCGGAGCGGCCGTAATGTCTGAGAACAGCACCCAGGACAAAACAGAAGAGGCCTCCGAGCAGAAACTCAAGAAGAGTCGCGACGATGGCCAGGTCACCCGCTCCAAGGACGTCGCCACCACCGTCTCGTTGCTGGCGACGCTGCTGGTGTTGAAGTTCAGCTTCGGTTTCTTTTTCGATGGCCTGCAGCAGGCGTTCACCTACTCGTACATCAACTTCCATCACAGCGAGATGACGCTCGACGACCTGCAGCTGATCCTCACCCACAACCTGCTGGTGTTCATCAGTGTGCTGCTGCCGTTGCTGGTGACGCCCATCCTGGTGATCGCCTTCGCCCTGGTGCCGGGCGGCTGGGTGTTCGCTTCGAAGAACTTCGCACCCAAGTTCAGCAAGCTCAACCCGATTACCGGCCTGGGGCGGATGCTTGGCGCGCAGAACTGGACCGAGCTACTCAAGTCATTGCTGAAGATCGCCACCCTGCTCGGCGTCGCCGTCGGCCAGCTCTATTACGCCGCGCCCAAGCTGATCGCCCTGCAACGCAGCGACATCAGCAACGCCATCGGCAGCGCCTTTTCGCTGACCTTCGATCTAGCCATCGCGCTGCTGCTGGTGTTTCTGCTGTTCTCGCTGATCGATATCCCGCTGCAGCGCTTCTTCTTCCTGAAAAAAATGCGCATGACCAAGCAGGAGCGCAAGGAAGAACACAAGAACCAGGAAGGCCGCCCGGAAGTGAAGGCGCGGATCAAGCAGCTGCAGCGCCAGCTGGCTCAGCGGCAGATCAGCCGGGTGATCAAGGATGCCGACGTGGTGATCGTCAACCCGACGCACTACGCCGTGGCGCTCAAGTACGACCCGAAGAAGGCCGAAACCCCTTTCGTCATCGCACGCGGTGTCGATGAAACGGCGCTGTACATCCGCAAGCTGGCCCAGGCCAACAATCTGGAAGTGGTCGAGCTGCCGCCGCTGGCGCGCGCGATCTACTTCAGCACTCAGGTCAACCAGCAGATTCCGGCGCCGCTCTATACCGCGGTCGCGCACGTACTGACTTACATCCTCCAGCTCAAGGCCTGGAAACAGGGTCGCAGGGCCAAGCCCAGGCTGGCCAGCGACATTCATATTCCCGAAGAACTGTTCAACCGAGCACGATCATGAGCCTGATTCAGAAACTGACCCCGACCTTTAGCAGCGGTCGGATTGGGATCCCGCTGATCATCCTGTCGATTCTGGCGATGATCATCCTGCCGCTGCCACCGCAGCTGCTGGACGTGCTGTTCACCTTCAACATCGCCATGTCGATTCTGGTGCTGCTGGTCAGCGTGTCATCGAAAAGTCCGCTGGATTTCTCGCTGTTTCCAACGGTGATCCTAATCACCACGCTGATGCGCCTGACGCTCAACGTCGCGTCCACGCGGGTGGTGCTGCTTGAGGGTCATACCGGCACGGGCGCGGCGGGTAAGGTCATTGAAGCCTTCGGTGAGGTGGTCATCGGCGGCAACTTCATCGTCGGCCTGGTGGTGTTCATCATCCTGATGATCATCAACTTCATCGTCATCACCAAGGGCGGCGAGCGGATCTCGGAAGTGACTGCGCGCTTCACCCTGGACGCCCTGCCAGGCAAGCAGATGGCGATCGACGCCGACCTCAACGCCGGCCTCGTGACCCAGGAAGAAGCCAAGGCGCGCCGCCAGGAAGTGGCCAAGGAAGCCGATTTCTACGGCGCCATGGACGGTGCCTCGAAGTTCGTTCGCGGCGATGCCATCGCCGGCATCCTGATCCTGCTGATCAACCTCTTCGGCGGCTTCGCCATCGGCGTGTTCGTCCATGGCCTGGGCGCCGGCGAAGCCTTCAAGCAGTACGCCCTGCTGACCATCGGTGACGGCCTGGTGGCGCAGATTCCAGCGCTGCTGCTGTCCACCGCGGCAGCAATCATCGTCACCCGGATCAACGAATCCAGCGACATCACCAGCCAGGTCCAGCGCCAGCTGCTGGCCAACCCGGCCTCGCTGTACACCGTGGCCGGCATCCTCTTCGTGCTCGGTCTGGTGCCGGGCATGCCGCACCTGGCGTTCATCGGCTTTGCCGCGCTGATCGGTTTCATCGGCTGGCGTGTGTCGCTGCACGAGCCGCCGGCGGCCGGTGCTGATCTGAAGGACATCCAGGCCATCGGCCAGGCGATGGACAAGGAAAAGGCGCAGACACTGGCCTGGGAAGACATCCCGCTGGTGGAGCGTTTGTCGATTTCGCTGGGCTACAAGCTCGTCGGGCTGGTCAACGAAGCCTCAGGCGCGCCACTGCCGGCGCGGGTGCGAGGCGTTCGCCAGACGCTGTCCGAGCATCTGGGCTTCCTGCTGCCCGAAGTACAGATCCGCGACAGCCTGCGGCTCAAGGCTTCGCAATACGACATCTACATCAATGGCGAGAAGATCGACGGCGCCGAACTGCACGCCGACCGCCTGATGGCCATTCCGTCGCCGGAGCTGTACGGCGAGATTGACGGCATTCTCGGCACTGACCCCGCGTACCGCATGCAGGTGGTGTGGATTCAGCCGTCGGACAAGTCGCGGGCGCTGAACCTCGGCTATCAGGTCATCGACTGCGCCAGCGTGGTCGCCACGCACCTGAACAAGGTGGTGCGCGAGCACCTACCAGACCTGTTCAAGCACGATGACGTCGAGCACCTGATGCAGCGCCTCACCCTGCAGGCGCCAAAGCTGGCCGAAAGCCTGAAGAACGCCCTGAGCTACACCCAACAGATGCGCGTGTACCGTCAGCTGCTGTTGGAAGAAGTGCCGCTGCGCGACATCGAAACCATCGCCAGCACCCTGCTCGAATGCAGCGAAACCACCAAGGACCCGGTGCTGCTGGCGGCTGATGTACGTTATGCCCTACGCCGCAGCATCGTTTCGATGATTGCCGCTGATCGTCGCGAACTGGCGGTCTTCGTGCTGGAAAATGCGCTGGAAAATACGCTGCTCAATGCACTGGCCATTGCCCAGCAAGCCGGCCAGGTAAGCCTGGACAACATTCCGGTGGAGCCGAGTCTGCTCAACCAGCTGCAGAACAGCATGCCGGTGGTGAAGGAAAAGCTGCGCAAGGACGGCCACCCGCCGATCCTCACCGTGATGCCACAGCTGCGCCCGTTACTGGCACGCTACGCCCGAGTGTTCAGCCCCGGCTTGCACGTGCTGTCACAGAACGAGATTCCGGATCGGGTCGGGGTGAACATCCTCGGGACGCTGGGTTAAACGCTGATCTGGGGGACATTGGTCGGGGAGGGTTCGCAGGACCTTATCGTTCTCCAGGTCGCACGCAGCGCGTGCTCCTACAGAATTCCTGCCGCACCGATTGGCCAGCGGATTGGCGCCTACCGCTGCGGGCCCGCACCGACTCCTGTGAGAGCGACCTTGGTCGCGAAGAGGTCTGCGGGCTTCTCATCGCGCCCGGTCGCACGCAGCGCGTACTCCTACAGGATTCCTGTCGCACCGATTGGCCAGCGGGTTGGCGCCTATCGCTGCGGGCCCGCACCGACTTCTGTGGGAGCGACCTTGGTCGCGAAGCGGTCTGCGGGCTTCTCATCGCGCCCGGTCGCACGCCGAGCGTGCTTCTACAGACGCTGTCATCGGCTAGAGGTTTTCTGCCAGGAACACCAGGCTGCGGCCATGGGCCAGTGCCGCGGCGTTCTGGTTGTAGGCTGGCCGCGCCCAGCAGTTGAAGCCGTGGTCAACGCCCGGGTAAGTCTCGATCTGGGCCTGACCGACCTGGGCCATCTTTTCCTGCACGGCGGCTACCGCGTCGGAATCAATGTGGTCATCTTCTTCGGCGAAGTGAAACAGCGTCGGACATTTGATCTTCTCCGCCTGGTCCAGACGCTTCTCGATGCTGCCGGGGTAGTAGCAGATCGCAGCATCGACGCCCGAGTTGGCCGCCAGCAGATAAGACAGCACACCGCCCATGCAGTAGCCCACCGAGGCTACGCGCCCATTGCAGTCGTCGCGCTCACGTAGCAGCTCGGCGCTGCGGCGTAGATCATCGATGGCGAGGTCGAAATCCAGCGCCTTCATCAGCGCAAAGGCACGCTCCCAGTCGTCGCCGTCATAGCCAAGCTGGACGCCCGGCTCGCTGCGCCAGAACAGGTCGGGAGCCAGCACGACATAGCCATCGGACGCGTACTGATCGGCGACCGACTGGATATGCTCGTTCACACCGAAGATTTCCTGAATCAGCACGATGCCAGGGCCGTGGCCGGCCGGCGGCAGCGCCAGGTAGCCCTTGAAGGTCTTGCCGTCTTGCGCGGGAATGTCGATCCACTGTGAAGTCATGCCTGTCTCCGTCGGGTTGCGGTTTGCCGGACCGGTTCAGGCGCACCGAAGAGCGCCGGTCGAACAGGTGCGACAGGGACAGAGACGCCGAGTTCGCATTGACTCAGCCTTCATGGCTCGGAAACGCCACACTCGCCGGACACTTCAGCACCAAGCCAACATGATGGCCACGGTGCTGCTGTTCTTCGGCGCCCAGCCCGCAATCATCAGCGCGGTTGCGGTCTTTGCAACCTACCGGCGATCTTTCTCACCGGCACCGCAGCGGCAGCCCGCTTCGTCCTGGCCTGCTCATGGGCGACCTCTCGAATTGGTGTGCGACACGCGCGCCGCTGTAGCACTTCGCAGACTTAAGCTCCGGCTGGTATGCCAGCCGCAACGCCGCAGTTCAGGCTGCGGTCAACCGTGCCAGTGGAACCAGGCTGATCCTCAATGGCGATCTGATTCATGCATGGCAGCAGCAAGCCCGGCCAGATCGGGCGCTGATCGGCGTCGCGCTGAACCTCACCGCAGAAAGCGGTGAGGCGCTGTGGTTTTTCGCGGTGTGTCTGGCGCCCGGCTCGCCGCTGACAATCACGCTGCCGCCAACGGGGGTGAATCGCTAGCTGCGCCGTTTGGGCATCAGCTCGCCGATCAGTCGGGTGTAATCCTCGCTCGGTCGATCCAGGGCGAAGCCCATTTCGAAACTGTCGCGGCGGGAATCCTTACGCACCCACTGGCAGAGCACCACGACCTGCACTTCGCGAGCCCGCTCGCCTACTGTCGGCACGTGCAGGCACATTTCATAGCAGCCGTTCACGCCCAATGGCTGCTTGGCGACGAGGCGTAGCCCGCCCATCGACAGGTCCGCCACGTACCCCATAGGGTCGCCACTGAGGCGATTGGTGACCTGGATACGACTGAGATGGCGAAAGGTGAGGCGGCTGTGTTGGCGCATGACGAGACTCTGGCAGTCCTTTGTTCCGCTGCGCATCGGTCGGAAGCGTGCTCCCGGTATGACGGCGGCGGCGTACTACAGGCTGCAAGCGACCGAAACACAACGGAACTTAAGGGGCAATCCGAATATTTTTCAGCGGAGTGGGGCGATGCCCCGCTCCGAAACGATTAGCGCTCGGGGCGATCCTGCTTGCCGCGCTTCAACGCCTCGTCCTCGCTGACATCGTCGGCCATGCCAGGCGGGACGTTGTAAGCGCCGCCCGGCACATCGTCACGATCGCCGCCGGCAGCTTCGCCATTGGTGGTTCTAGTCGCCTGGTCAATGCGCTCATGGTTTCGATCGTTGATCGTTTCCAGGTTTTCCTTGCCGCGTTCGGATTGGTTCATGGGACCTCCGGCTGGTTGCTCATTCGGACACCGCTCGGCATCTCTACAGGTTAGGAAGACGCGCGATCGCAGAAGTTGCATGCCCATCTGCCGAGATGACTGGCCATTCGGCAGGCGCGCTGAACTTATACGGGGCACCAGCGGCCAAAAAATCATCTGGGGGATTCCCCACTGCCGCCGTGTGAATCTATGCAACTGACTCGAAGCCTGCCCGTCGACACCACGCTTGTGACCTGTGAGGCAGCAGCGCCTTCCAGGGCGCTTTACTTCGCCCTGCTCGACGCTCCCGATGACATAGCCGTGCGCAATCGCGCCGCTGACTACCTCAATGCACAGCTGAACGCTGCATCAGCGCTGCCCTGCGACCTGCCGTCAGATCCGTCCGGGCTCGGCGATTGGCTGGAGGCGCACACTGCAAAGGTCGGCGGGCAATATCAGGCCTACCTAGACGAACGCCGCGCCGGCGGGCCACGCCGCTACTTCGCCAGCAAGGCCCACGCACTGCACTTTCTGCGCGGCGTGGCACCGACCAAGCTGGTCGACGGCGCCTGGCTCTACGGGTTGCTACAGCGCTGGGACGACGCGCGCTTTACCGCCCTGATCCAGACCTATCTGGAAGAGCTGGGCGAAGGCCAACCGGAAAAAAACCACGTGGTGCTCTATCGCAAGCTGCTCGCCAGCCAGGGCTGCGACGACTGGCAGAATCTGGACGACGAAAATTTCGTCCAGGGGGCCATCCAGCTGGCACTGGCCGAGCACGCCGAGCAGTTCCTGCCCGAGGTGATCGGTTTCAATCTCGGCTATGAACAGCTTCCGCTGCACCTCTTGATCAGCGCCTACGAGCTCACCGAACTGGGCATCGATCCGTACTATTTCACCTTGCATGTGACGGTCGATAACGCCGACAACGGTCACGCGAAAAAGGCCATTCAGGGCTTGCTCGCGGCTTGGCCCCAGGTGGGCGACAGCAAAGCGTTCTATCGCCGGGTCATGAACGGCTATCGCCTCAATGAGCTGGGTGCCAGCACGCTGTCGGTGATCGCCGGCTTCGATCCCGAACAGGAAGTCCTGCGCGTGCTGGAACGCAAGGCCGGCGTCGGCCAGTTCGTGCATTCGGACTACTGCCGCTTCGACGGCCGCACCGTTAACCAGTGGCTGGCCGAGCCGGCGCTGATTCCACAATTCATCGAGACACTGCAGCGCCGCAGCTGGATCAAGCGTCACGAAGATCCGCAAAACAGTCGGTTCTGGCAGCTGATCACCGGCGAACAGGCACCGATGTTCGGCGTATTCAGCGCTCACGAGCAGCAATTGATTCACGATTGGATCGCTGGCGATTGGCTGGCCGAACAGGCCCCAATCCGCGGCAAGCCGCATCCCGCGTTGGCGCAGCGCCAGGGCCAGTTCAGCGGTCGTCGGCGAGCGGCAAGCGAGCGCTCCAGACCCGCTCTGGTGCACAACCCGGAACAGGCCATCAGTGATTTCGATCAGGAAGCCCAGCTGCTCGAACAACAACTGGCGCAGCTACCAACACGCGAGGCGCGCATGCACCATCTTCTGCCGCTGCTGGCGCCGACCCGTCATCACAGCGCGGCGGGGCTTCTGGCCACCCGGATCTTTACCGGACTGTTCAACTGAGGCGAATTCGCCAGGGAACCTGACATGACCACGGAAAATGCCCAGGACCGTGCACTGCTGCACCTGGCTCAGGCACTGCGCGAGCGCGGTTATCACTTCATCACCCCAACGCCCCTGACCCATGAACGGGTCAATGCGCGGGTGGAAAACCAAATGGCGAAGGATCTAGAGGGCGTGTTCGGCTGGAGCCGACCCTTCCAGCATGAGCTGCTGCCGCCAGCAATTTTCAGCCTGATGGATCAAGCCGGAGTGCTGGCACCTTGCGATACCCGCTGGCGTAGCCGGGTGCGGCTGTCGTCACTCGACGGACAGCTGTTCGTGCACTCGGCCTACCCCACCGATGCACCGGATGCGGTGTTCTTCGGCCCGGACACCTACCGTTTCGCCCATGCCATCCAAGCGCACCTGAACAATCATCCAGGCCATATCGGCCGCGTCGTGGATGTTGGCTGCGGCTCCGGCGCTGGCGCCATCCTCACCGCGCTGGCGCGGCCACAGGCTGAGGTACTGGCCGTGGATATCAACCCGTCAGCGCTGCGCCTGACGCGTATCAACGCAGCCTTGGCGGGCGCTGACAACCTGGTGGCCCGGCACAGCGATCTGCTCAACGGTGTCGAGGGCGAATTCGATTTGATCCTGGCCAACCCACCCTATCTGGTCGATCCGGGCGAGCGCGCCTATCGCCACGGCGGCGGTCCGCTGGGTGCCGGGTTGTCACTGGCAATCCTCGAAAGCGCGCTGGAACGCCTCGCTCCAGGCGGCACACTGCTGCTCTACACCGGGGTAGCGATGGTCGGCAATCAGGACCCTTTCCTCCGCGAGGTCAACCAGCGTCTGGAGGGCCGCGGCCTGCAATGGACCTACCGCGAAGTCGACCCGGATGTGTTCGGCGAAGAGCTGCTGGAGGGCGCGTATACCGAATGTGATCGCATCGCAGCAGCGGTGTTGGAAGTGACCCGGCTGGCAAATTGAAGCGCCGTGCGGCGCGATACCAGACACGGCGTGGAAAACGCTTTGCGGTTTTCCACGCTAC
>NZ_AGSX01000157.1 GCF_000235745.1 Stutzerimonas stutzeri SDM-LAC
TTTCCTGGCCAAAGAATATTGTGCCTTGGTTCTGGACTGGTTCTGCATCCGAACGCCACAAGCTTTTTGTTCAACTGAAAAAAGAAATAACAGGGCTTCAAGCAATAAGCATCCGCGACAGAGACAATGAGGCAGATGCTACTGTTGGTAAAAACCTCATGGATAAGGGTTTCACGCCCCAGCCCTCTTTCCAAGCCATGAAATGGCGTAGAAGGCATATCGAAGGTTATCTTCTATGCAAGACCGCAATAGCACGAGCAGCCAAAACTGAAGTTATCGAAATTGAAGATTTCTTTAACGCCCATGCAATTTCACTTCCTACCGATCACACCAAGTCAGATGTAGCCATAGCGATTAGAGAAGCTCACGCCAAAGAGATATTTACATCCGGAGACTCCATCAAATCCAAATTTGGGTTAACTCGTGAGGACATTGGAAGAACGCTTGAGCAGACAGAAATCGCGGATGACATCATCACTTTCTTCGAGGCACTGACCGAACTGAGTAAATAAACTCCAGCACCAGACAGTGGACTACTAAAACGCCGGTGGCACCCGAGTACACATTGCGGGTACACTTGCGAACTACAGACCTCCCCGGAGGACGATTTTACAAGGGTTTACATGTCTACAACCAGTGTCGGCGGTTCGATTCCGTCCCTGGGCACCATTACATCTAAGCCCTTGACTCCTAACGGAGTCAGGGGTTTTTTGTGTCTACGGCACTGCTAAGCCCGCCTACCTTGGTACACAAGGCGGTACAGATGGCAGCTTCCAGCCGTTCCTGAAGAGCTGCGCCCAGCACTGGGACTTGAGATACGGCCCGCCCTTACGTGCTTCGGATACTCGTTGAGCTGTTCGGAGACCTCCCTCTGAAAGCCTGTTCGGCAATCTGTCAGCTTTTTCTACGATGAGGACGAGGTCCGGAAAAGCTCTCCCCTTTGTTGAAGCTTCGCTACAAAAACGCGATTAACGATGCAGTTACAGATCTGGGTAGGCCGGAGCTGATCAAGAATCTTTTTTTCGGTTTCCAGAAGCATCTTTATGATGCGCAAGGGAGCAGCGCCAAAACGTAGCGAGCATCAGGTGATATTGCCCTGTCCTTTCCCGCGGGCGGACAGCCTGGTTCAGTCAGTGCAAGAAAAGTATCTGGACGAATCGCCGCAAGCACGGATACGACCAGGCATGATCCGATGGTACGGTGCCGAAGATCCTGCATCGGTATCAGCTTGCCGCCTTCTGAACGTTGCGCACACCATGGCAATCAGGCGGCGGTGCAGCGTATTTCCCGCCATGCGCGACCGGTCGCGATTTCGCCAGCGCCAGACGAACCCTCTGAGACCTGCCTCCGATTAGCGAAACGACCAGCCTGTTACCCTCGCCCGCTCCAAACTGCATGGATGCCCTCGTGCTGCGCTCTCTACTTGCCGTTCTGCTCATCACTACCATGTCTGTCTCGGCAGAATCATTCGACTGCCGGGTGATCGGAATCGCAGACGGCAACAGCTTCAGCTGCCGGACTAACGTGGGCGACAGGCTCAGGGTCAGGTTGGCGGAAGTCGATGCCCCGGAGCTAAAACAGCCCTATGGCATTCAGGCCCGGCAAGCGCTCTCCAGCCAGATCTTCGGCAAAAACGTGACCCTCACGGTCAAGGGCCGCGATGAGCTGGGGCGAACCCTGGCACGCGTCTACGTCGGCAACATCGACGTCAATTCGGGAATGGTCAGGAGCGGCGCTGCCTGGGCATATCGCGGTCACCTGGACGACCGCACACTGCTCGATCTGGAGGCGGTCGCGCGCGAGTTCAGGCGCGGCCTGTGGTCATTGCACAAGACCGAGCAGCAACCGCCATGGAAATGGCGCGAGCAAATGCGCAAGAACCGCTAGCCCGCTTCACCTGAGCCGCCCGTTCCGCCGAATGGATGTTTGTGGCGTGCAGCGCTTTCTCACAGGCCCGCATTTCACCCAGTTCGACCACTGGACGCTGCGCTGGCTGTACCTCGCTGGCGGCCTCAGCGGTTGCGTATTGATCGGCACCGGCCTGTTGTTCTGGACCGGCTCGCGGCGAACCAGGCCTGAGCGTCATGACTGGATCGGCGCACGCCCGGTCGA
>NZ_AGSX01000156.1 GCF_000235745.1 Stutzerimonas stutzeri SDM-LAC
TTGCTTGATTCAGTTGTTAAAGAGCGTTTCGATCAAGCCTTTCGTCTCAACCGAGGCCGCGCATTCTACAGCAGCCCTGTGTCTCGTCAAGCTGTTTTTGAAGAAGTTTTTCTTTCTTCTCAACCGCTTGCGCTTCCGATCAACCTAGCGTCTCTCGTCAGCGGGAGGCGAATCATACAGCGTCTAAACCCGCTGTCAACCACCTCTTTCAACCGCTTCCGATCAA
>NZ_AGSX01000155.1 GCF_000235745.1 Stutzerimonas stutzeri SDM-LAC
TAGGAGCAAAAGCCCCTAGGCCAGCAATAATGGACTACTACTGTAAGTAACAGATATACTGGGCTGCAATACAGCAAAGAAAATCCCTCTTTTAATATATTAGACAGACCCATGTGAGGTGGACCTGTCCAAGCAGAAAATAAATTTGGGCTTACCTGGTGAATTTGTGAAGCTCAACTCCTACTACATCAGTACCTAATGCTCCCCGTACAGGCTCAGAAGAATCAGTATAAGGAGTACCCTACAACTGTACTTGGAAAAAAATATCAAATAGTAGTTTGCATTGCCTAAAAAAACTGTCATGAGCAAGTAGTGGCAACATCAGGCGGGGCAACAACCTGCTACTTCGATATATGAATTAACGGTCCAAGGATCCCCCGGGCCATACTAGT
>NZ_AGSX01000154.1 GCF_000235745.1 Stutzerimonas stutzeri SDM-LAC
GCGCGAAATGGGCACCGTCGAACTGCTGACCCGCGAAGGCGAGATTGAAATCGCCAAACGCATCGAGGAAGGCATTCGCGAGGTGATGAGCGCCATTGCCCACTTCCCGGGCACCGTAGACAGCATTCTCGCTGATTACGAGCGCGTCACCAGCGAAGGCGGCCGCCTGTCCGACATCCTCAGTGGCTATATCGACCCTGACGACGACGGCGCTGCCGGCCCGCAGCAGGAAGTCGAGCCCGTCACCCCACAGGCAGCTGCAAAGCCAGCCGGCGATGACAAGGACGACGAGGATGACGACGACTCCGATAGCGAAGAAGAAGAAGGTGATGGCGGTCCGGATCCGGAAGTCGCTCGCGTTCGCTTCGGCGCTGTTGCCGAGCAACTGGACGTCGCCAAGAAGGCCCTGAAGAAGCATGGTCGCGGTAGCCAGCAGGCCACCGACGCGCTGCAGGAACTGGCCACGCTGTTCATGCCGATCAAGCTCATCCCCAAGCAGTACGATGCGCTGGTCCTGCGTGTACGTGAAGCTCTGAGCCAGGTTCGCGCTCAGGAACGCGCCATCATGCAGATCTGTGTGCGTGACGCTCGCATGCCACGCGCCGATTTCCTGCGTCAGTTTCCGAACAACGAAACAGACCTGGGCTGGGCTGATCAGCTCGCCGGCGGCAAGGGCAAATACGCCGAAGCCATCGCCGCGCGCAAGGAAGACATCCAACGCTGCCAGCAGAAGCTGCTCGCGCTGGAAGAAGAATGCGTACTGGCGATTGCCGACATCAAGGACATCAACCGTCGCATGTCCATCGGTGAAGCCAAGGCTCGCCGGGCGAAGAAAGAGATGGTCGAGGCCAACCTGCGCCTGGTTATCTCGATTGCCAAGAAGTACACCAACCGCGGCCTGCAATTCCTCGACCTGATTCAGGAAGGCAACATCGGCCTGATGAAGGCGGTGGACAAGTTCGAATACCGTCGCGGCTACAAGTTCTCCACTTACGCCACCTGGTGGATTCGCCAGGCGATCACTCGTTCGATTGCCGACCAGGCGCGGACCATCCGCATCCCGGTGCATATGATCGAGACGATCAACAAGCTCAACCGCATCTCCCGTCAGATGCTGCAGGAGATGGGCCGCGAGCCCACACCTGAAGAGCTTGGCGAGCGCATGGAAATGCCCGAGGACAAGATCCGCAAGGTGCTGAAGATCGCCAAAGAGCCGATCTCCATGGAAACCCCCATCGGCGACGACGAAGACTCGCATCTGGGCGACTTCATTGAAGACTCTGCCATGCAATCGCCGATCGACGTGGCGACCGTGGAGAGCCTCAAGGAAGCCACTCGCGAAGTCCTCTCCGGCCTCACCGCACGGGAAGCCAAGGTACTGCGCATGCGCTTCGGCATCGACATGAACACCGACCACACCCTCGAGGAAGTTGGCAAGCAGTTCGATGTCACCCGCGAGCGAATCCGTCAGATCGAAGCCAAGGCGCTGCGCAAGCTGCGCCACCCGACGAGAAGCGAGCACCTGCGCTCCTTCCTCGACGAGTAAACCAGAACCCCCGGCCCGCGCCGGGGGTTCTGCATTCAGCATTAGCTAAATCAACAACGTACGTTGAGCTTCGCTTGGCGCGCCGGCAACACCACCGGTATAATCCGCCCCGCCTCTGAGGGCCTATAGCTCAGTTGGTTAGAGCAGAGGACTCATAATCCTTTGGTCCACGGTTCGAGTCCGTGTGGGCCCACCACTAAAGTTAAGATTTAGGCCAGCTTTCGAGCTGGCCTTTTCTTTTTCTGGCCCGAATATTTTTGCGGGCGCCGCTTTGCGTTCCGCTCATCGTCGTCAGGCATAGCCGGCCCTCGCCAGCAAAAGCTAGCTGCACCTCTAATCGGAAAACCGAGGCAGGTGCTAAATCACCCCTAGTAGTTGTAGCCCTAAGGGCTGACTTACCCAATTTGCAGCCCATGAGCCACGAATTATTGGTGGTCGTCCCAAAGTTCATTGCCACCGACGCAGCCACGAGATGAGCCGAATAGGTTCGCTAATCGGCTCACGAAATGAAGACGTCCATGAATGACAAGGTATAGATCGATACCCTAGGCATGGTGCAGGCACGCCTGCTGGATACCAACGCTTCGAACAGTGACCTCAACCACATCGAGACTCACCAATACCCCCCAAAATGCACGTCCCATGTACAAGGACGTTCAACCATGGCCAAGCCCGCCGCCCGACTTACCACACACAGGGAAGACGAGCGCGCAGCATGCCATTCAGTAAATCCCTATCGCTCTGCAGCGAGACTTCATCGCCGTAGTCGGCTCATCGCATATGACGATGACGGAAAGACTGCGCGGGCAATAAGGCAACAAGATGCGCTTCATCAACCAAGGCATCAGGCAGCTTCGCCTCAAGCGCCCGTAATAAAGTCCAAGCGGACGCGAACGCTATGAAGGTGTACAGGCGCCAGCTGAGTAGTGTCTAGTCCTGAAATAGGTTTACACCGTTTCGGCTAAATTTGAGGTATTCAGAACGCCCGATGCACCGCATCGGG
>NZ_AGSX01000153.1 GCF_000235745.1 Stutzerimonas stutzeri SDM-LAC
AATCGGCCGGCCCGTTTCTTTTCACCCGGATGAAGGCATCGACATGACCAGCAAACGTTTCGCCCTGACGCCCGGCGAACCCGCCGGTATTGGTCCCGACCTCTGTCTGTTGCTCGCACGCGACACCCATCCACACGTCTTGATCGCCATCGCCAGTACCGAGTTGCTATGCACCCGTGCAGCAGAACTTGGACTTGACATCACCCTGCTTGAGGTCATGCCAGGCAACTGGCCGAACCAACCGGCACCCGCCGGCACCCTGTACGTATGGAACACGCCACTCGGTGCACCAGCCATAAGCGGCCAGCTCACCCCAGCCAACGCCGACTATGTGCTGGCCACGCTAACCCGTGCTGGCAAAGGATGCCTCGATGGCAGCTTCGCCGGGATGATCACCGCACCGGTGCATAAGGGCGTGATCAATGAGGCAGGCATATCTTTTTCGGGGCACACCGAGTTTCTCGCGGAGCTGACCGGCACCGAGCAGGTCGTCATGATGTTGGCAACCCGTGGGTTACGGGTTGCACTGGTCACCACCCACCTGCCGCTCAAGGATGTGCCTGCCGCCATCACCACTGACCGACTGCAGCGCGTGACGCGCATATTGCACGCCGACCTGGTGGAAAAGTTCGGCATCACCCGACCGCGGATCCTGGTCTGCGGGCTCAATCCTCATGCGGGTGAGTGCGGACATCTGGGCCGCGAGGAAATCGAGATCATCGAGCCGACACTGGAGGCGCTGCGACGCGACGGGCTCGACCTGGTCGGCCCACTACCGGCAGACACACTGTTCACCCCCAAATACCTCGAACACTGCGACGCGGTGCTGGCGATGTATCACGATCAGGGCCTGCCGGTGCTCAAGTACAAGGGCTTTGGTGCAGCCGTGAACGTGACGCTGGGGCTGCCGATCGTGCGCACCTCGGTCGACCACGGTACCGCTCTGGACCTTGCAGGTACTGGCCGGATCGACACTGGCAGCCTGCGAGTGGCGCTGGAAACGGCGTATGAGATGAGCGGCAGCTAGACCCGGCAGGCAGCGCAGGAACCAGTGCTAGAGGGCTGTGTGCAGACGAGTGTCCGCGTACGAACGCACTGGGCAAGTCGCTCGGCGGTTGCAGCCCACCGCGCGTACCGCAACAGCAGTCAGGCGTTGCAATGGACCGCCTCCGAGCTCCCCAGCGTGCCTCCAGACGGCAACGGCTCGTACAGCACTTACCGGCGGAGCACTCGCCTCGCCTATCGCAGCTGCTAAACTGCGGGCCTTTTCGCCTCCAGCTCCAAGCCTCACGCTTCTAGCTGCTCCTGAGACTGCTGTATATGTCCGAGAACTACCAACACCGCGCGCGCAAGCGCTTCGGCCAGAACTTCCTTCACGATGCGGGCGTGATCCATCGCATCCTGCGCTCTATCCATGCCAAACCGGGTGAGCAGATCGTCGAGATCGGCCCGGGCCAGGGCGCGTTGACCGAAGGCTTGCTCGACAGCGGCGCACACCTTGACGTGGTCGAGCTGGACCTGGACCTGATCCCGATCCTGCAGCAGAAATTTGCCGGCCGCGAAAATTTCGCACTCAATCAGGGCGACGCGCTGAAGTTCGACTTCTCGCAACTCAGCCAGGAGCCCGGCAGCCTGCGCATCGTCGGCAACCTGCCGTACAACATCTCCACGCCGCTGATCTTTCATCTGCTCGACCATGCCAGCCTGATTTGCGACATGCACTTCATGCTGCAGAAGGAAGTGGTCGAACGCCTCGCTGCAGTGCCCGGCGGTGGCGATTGGGGGCGTCTGTCGATCATGGTCCAGTACCACTGCCGCGTAGAGCACCTGTTCAACGTTGGCCCTGGCGCGTTCAACCCGGCGCCAAAGGTCGACTCAGCCATCGTTCGCCTGGTACCGCACGAAGTACTGCCACATCCGGCCCAGGATCATCGACAACTTGAAACGGTTGTTCGCCAGGCCTTTAACCAGCGCCGCAAGACACTGCGCAACACGCTTAAAGGCCTGCTGGACACGGACGCTATCGCGGCCGCCGAGGTTGATGGCAGCCTGCGCCCGGAACAGCTGGACCTGGCCGCGTTCGTAAGACTATCGGATCAACTATCTGCCCGCGGCTGAAAGCGACCCACGCGAAGGAGCACGCCATGCCTGAAGACCTCCGCTACTGGATCGACGTCAATATCCGCCCTGCCTACCTGGCAGACCAGTCACAACCGGAACAGAACCGTTTTGCCTTTGCCTACACCGTAACCATCGAAAACAAGGGCCAGCTGACTGCGCAGTTGCTGTCACGCCACTGGATCATCACTGACGGAGACGGTCAGGTACAGGAAGTGCGCGGCGAAGGCGTGGTCGGTGAGCAGCCGGTACTAGCTCCGGGCCATCGCCATGTCTACACCAGTGGCACGCTAATGGCCTCACGCGTCGGCACGATGCAAGGCAGTTATCAGATGCTCGCCGAAGACGGGCACCGCTTCGATGCCACGATTGCGCCGTTTCGGCTGGCCGTACCTGGAGCCCTGCATTGACTACCTACGCTGTCGGCGACCTGCAAGGTTGCCTCGAACCCCTCCTCTGCCTGCTCAAGCAAGTCGACTTCAGCCCATCGCGCGACTGCCTGTGGCTGGCGGGCGATCTGGTCAACCGCGGTCCGCAATCGCTCGAAGCGCTGCGTTTTGCGCGCGATCTGGGCGGCTCGGGTGTCACCGTTCTCGGTAACCATGACCTGCACTTGCTGGCCGTGACCCACAAGATCGAACGGCTGAAGAAATCCGACACACTGCAGGCGATACTCGATGCCCCCGACCGAGCGGATCTGATTTTCTGGCTGCGTCAGCAGAAGCTGGTCCACCACGATACCGAACGCCAGGTCACCATGGTCCATGCCGGCATCCCACCGCAATGGACATTGAGCAAATCCCTGCGCCGCGCGGCCGAGGTCGAACAGGCGCTTCGCGATGACGCCATGCTGCAGCCCTTCCTCGACGGCATGTACGGGAATCAGCCGGCCAAATGGAACAAGGAGTTACACGGCGTCCCAAGGCTGCGCCTGATCACCAACTACTTCACCCGGATGCGCTTCTGCAAAGCCGACGGGACCCTCGACCTCGAAGCCAAGGAAGGGCTCGACTCGGCCCCCGCAGGCTTTGCGCCCTGGTTCAGCCACCCCACTCGCAAGACCCGCGGCGAAAAGATCATTTTCGGCCACTGGGCCGCGCTGGAAGGCAACTGCGACGAGCCAAACATATACGCCCTGGACACCGGCTGCGTATGGGGCAACTCCATGACACTGATGAACGTCGACAGCAACGAACTGTACCGCTGCGACTGCGAGGCCAAGCCATGACCGACTTCAAACGTATTTCGCCCGAGCAGGCACAATCGCTGCGCAGTGCAGGCGGCGTGATCGTCGACATCCGCGACCCGAACAGCTTCGCCAATGGTCACGTGACCGGCTCGACACATCTCGACAATCAATCCTTGCCAGGCTTCATCGCAACCGCTGATCTCGACCAACCGCTGATCGTCGTCTGTTACCACGGCAACTCCAGTCAAAGCGCAGCGGCCTATCTGGTAGGCCAGGGTTTCTCTGACGTCTACAGCCTCGACGGCGGTTTCGAGCTTTGGCAACAGGCGTTTCCGCAAGAGACTGAACGGGGCGATCCCACCTAAAAAATCACACACTCAAGGCCGCAAATAATGCGGCCTTGAGCCTTCCTTCCGACGAAACGCAGCGGTAAAAGCGGTTCTGCACCCTTGAATTTGCCGAATCCGAACTATCCTTCAGTTCAGGCCATCCAAACAAATGGAAGCCGTGTAGCGGCTACCGGGCCTCAGGTTTTCGACCATTAGGTGTTCGGGGGGACTCCACAGGCCGAGCAGTCGGCCGCACCTGAATGCCTGATGACAACACCGGCTCCGAGCATCGTCCGAGGTGAAGTCATGAGCATTTTCAGTCATTTCCAGCAACGATTCGAAGCAACCCGTCAGGAGGAATATTCGCTTCAGGAATATCTCGACCTGTGCAAGGAAGACCGGGGAACCTACGCAACCGCTGCCGAGCGCCTGTTGATGGCCATCGGCGAGCCCGAGCTGATCGACACCTCGACCGACTCGAGGCTCTCGCGAATATTTTCCAATAAGGTCATCCGCCGTTACCCGGCCTTCGAAGACTTCCACGGCATGGAAGACTGCATTGACCAGATCGTTTCGTATTTCAGGCACGCCGCCCAGGGCCTGGAAGAGAAGAAACAGATTCTCTATCTGCTCGGCCCAGTAGGCGGCGGTAAATCATCCCTCGCAGAAAAGCTCAAGCAACTGATGGAGCGGGTTCCCTTCTATGCCATCAAGGGCTCGCCGGTGTTCGAGTCGCCCCTGGGGCTGTTCAACCCGGCTGAGGACGCTCAGATTCTTGAAGAGGACTATGGCATCCCGCGTCGCTACCTCAGCTCGATCATGTCGCCCTGGGCTACCAAGCGCCTGCAGGAGTTCGGCGGAGACATCAGCCAGTTCCGCGTCGTGAAGCTGTACCCGTCGATCCTCAATCAGATCGCAATTGCTAAAACGGAGCCGGGCGACGAGAACAACCAGGACATTTCGGCGCTGGTGGGCAAGGTCGATATTCGCAAGCTTGAGGAATACCCCCAAAACGACGCCGATGCCTACAGTTACTCCGGTGCGCTGTGCCGCGCCAACCAGGGCATGATGGAATTCGTCGAAATGTTCAAGGCGCCGATCAAGGTGCTGCACCCGCTGCTGACCGCTACCCAGGAAGGCAACTACAACAGCACTGAAGGCCTCGGTGCGATCCCCTACAACGGTATCCTGCTGGCCCACTCCAACGAATCGGAATGGCACACCTTCCGCAACAACAAGAACAACGAAGCGTTCATCGACCGCATCTACATCGTCAAGGTGCCGTACTGCTTGCGTGTCACTGACGAGATCAAGATCTACGACAAATTGCTGTTCAACAGCTCACTATCGAAAGCCCACTGCGCGCCCGATACGCTGAAAATGCTGGCGCAGTTCTCGGTGCTGAGCCGTCTGAAAGAGCCGGAAAATTCCAATATCTATTCGAAGATGCGGGTTTATGACGGTGAAAACCTCAAGGACACCGATCCCAAAGCCAAATCGATCCAGGAGTATCGCGACACAGCCGGCGTCGACGAGGGCATGAACGGTCTCTCGACTCGTTTCGCCTTTAAAATCCTGTCGAAGGTATTCAACTTCGATCCGCACGAGATCGCGGCTAACCCTGTGCACCTGCTCTATGTATTGGAGCAGCAGATTGAGCAAGAGCAATTCCCTGCCGAGGTGCGTGAGCGCTACCTGCGATTCATCAAGGAATATTTGGCGCCGCGTTACGTCGACTTCATTGGCAAGGAAATTCAGACCGCCTATCTCGAGTCCTACAGCGAGTACGGCCAGAATATCTTCGACCGCTACGTGCTCTACGCCGACTTCTGGATTCAGGATCAGGAATACCGCGATCCGGAAACCGGCGAGATACTCAACCGCGCCGCGCTCAACGAAGAGCTGGAGAAGATCGAAAAGCCGGCCGGCATCAGCAATCCGAAGGATTTCCGCAACGAGATCGTCAATTTCGTACTGCGAGCCCGAGCCAACAACAACGGCAAGAATCCGTCCTGGCTGAGCTATGAAAAGCTGCGGGTGGTGATCGAGAAGAAAATGTTCTCCAACACCGAGGACCTGCTGCCGGTCATCAGCTTCAACGCCAAAGCCAGCAAGGAGGATCAGAAGAAGCACAGCGACTTCGTCGTACGCATGGTCGAACGCGGCTACACCGAGAAACAGGTACGCCTGCTTTCCGAATGGTATCTGCGGGTACGTAAATCGCAGTAAAGCAGCTGAGCGCTCGAAGCCGGAAGCCCACTCAGCGCGCTTCCGGCTTCGAGCCTAAGACTCCCAGCTCAGCCCGGAGGGCTCGTATGAGCTACGTGATCGACCGCCGTCTGAACGGCAAGAACAAGAGCACGGTGAATCGCCAGCGATTCCTGCAGCGATACCGAGGGCACATCAAGAAGGCGGTGGAAGAGGCTGTTGGACGCCGTTCCATCACCGACATGGAGCACGGCGAGCAGATCAGCATTCCCGGCCGCGATATCGACGAGCCGATCCTGCACCATGGGCGCGGCGGTCGGCAGACCATCGTCCATCCCGGTAACAAGGAGTTCGTCGCTGGCGAGCGCATCCCGCGGCCTCAGGGCGGCGGCGGTGGCCAAGGCGCGGGACAAGCAAGCAACAGCGGCGAAGGCATGGATGATTTCGTCTTTCAAATCACCCAGGAGGAGTTTCTCGACTTCATGTTCGAGGACCTGGAACTGCCCAATCTGGTGAAGCGACATCTGGCCGGCACCGATACCTTCAAGACTGTCCGCGCCGGCATCAGCAACGAAGGCAACCCATCACGCATCAACATTATCCGCACGCTGCGCTCGGCACATGCGCGGCGCATCGCATTGTCGGGCAGCAGCCGCGCCAAGCTGCGCGAGATCAAAGCCGAGCTGGCGCGCCTGAAGCTTGAGGAGCCGGCCAACTTCACCGACATCCAGGCAGCCGAAGAGGAGATCGAGCGCCTCAGCGCACGTATTCACCGCGTTCCCTTTCTCGATACCTTCGACCTCAAGTACAACCTGCTGGTCAAGCACCCCAATCCCAGTTCCAAGGCGGTGATGTTCTGCCTGATGGACGTGTCAGGCTCCATGACCCAATCCACCAAAGACATCGCCAAGCGCTTCTTCATCCTCCTGTATCTGTTCCTCAAGCGGAACTACGACAAGATCGACGTGGTGTTCATTCGCCACCACACCAGCGCCAAAGAAGTCGACGAGGAAGAATTTTTCTATTCACGCGAAACCGGCGGCACCATTGTGTCCAGTGCGCTGAAAATGATGCAGGAGATCATGGCTGAGCGTTACCCCGCCAACGAGTGGAACATCTATGCGGCGCAGGCTTCGGATGGCGACAACTGGAACGACGATTCGCCGATCTGCCGGGACATCTTGATCAACCAGATCATGCCCTTCGTCCAGTATTTCACCTACGTCGAAATCACCCCGCGCGAACATCAGGCGCTGTGGTACGAATACAACCAGGTGGCCGAAGCCTTCGGTGACTCGTTCGCCCAGCAGCAACTGGTAACGGCAGGAGACATCTACCCGGTGTTCCGCGAACTGTTCCAGCGGCGCATGGCTAGCTGAGGTACGCAGTATGAAACGACAGCCCATTTCCACCGGCTCGGAATGGACCTTCGAGCTGATCCGCGCCTACGACCGCGAGATCGGTCGTATCGCCGAGCGCTACGCGCTGGATACCTACCCGAACCAGATCGAAGTCATCACCGCCGAACAGATGATGGACGCCTATGCCTCGGTGGGCATGCCGCTGGGCTATCACCATTGGTCTTACGGCAAGCACTTCCTCAGCACGGAAAAATCCTACACCCGGGGACAGATGGGCCTGGCCTACGAGATCGTGATCAATTCCGACCCCTGCATCGCCTACCTGATGGAAGAAAACACCATCACCATGCAGGCGCTGGTGATTGCCCATGCCAGCTACGGGCACAACAGCTTCTTCAAGGGCAACTACCTGTTCCGCACCTGGACCGATGCCAGCTCGATCATCGACTACCTGGTATTCGCCAAGCAGTACATCATGCAATGCGAGGAACGCCACGGCATCGATGCAGTGGAAGACCTGCTCGACTCCTGTCATGCGCTGATGAACTACGGCGTCGATCGCTACAAGCGCCCCTATCCGATTTCCGCCGAGGAGGAACGGCGGCGGCAGAAGGATCGTGAAGAGCATTTGCAAAAGCAGATCAACGACATCTGGCGGACCATTCCAAAGTCCGGTGAGAAAGCCGACGAACGCGAACGCGACCAGCGCTTCCCCGCCGAGCCGCAGGAAAACATCCTCTACTTCGTCGAAAAGCACGCGCCATTGCTCGAGCCCTGGCAGCGCGAAGTGGTGCGCATCGTGCGCAAGATCGCGCAGTATTTCTATCCGCAGCGCCAGACTCAGGTCATGAACGAGGGCTGGGCGACTTTCTGGCACTACACGCTGCTCAACGACCTATACGACGAAGGGCTGGTAACCGATGGCTTCATGATGGAGTTCCTTCAGTCGCACACCAGCGTGATCTATCAACCCGGCTTCGACAGCCCGTACTACAGCGGTATCAACCCTTATACGCTCGGGTTCGCCATGTATCAGGATATCCGCCGGATCTGCGAACACCCCACCGAGGAGGACAAGCGCTGGTTCCCGGACATCGCCGGCAGCGATTGGCTGACCACCGTGAAGTTCGCAATGAATAACTTCAAGGATGAAAGCTTCATCCTGCAATTCCTTTCGCCGAAGGTCATTCGCGACCTCAAGCTGTTCAGCATTCTTGACGACGATCACAAGGACGAGCTGCTGGTACCCGCTATCCATGATGAGAGCGGCTACCACACCATCCGCGAATTGCTCGCGGCGCAGTACAACCTCGGCAATCGCGAGCCCAACGTGCAAGTCTGGAGTGTCGATCGCCGCGGTGATCGTTCGCTGACCCTGCGCCACCAACAGCATGACCGCAAACCTCTGGGCGGCTCCACCGATGAAGTGCTCAAGCACTTGCACCGACTCTGGGGGTTCGACGTACATCTGCAATCGATGCAGGACGACAAGCTGGTCACCACTCATCACATGCCGCCGCGGGTAGAGTCGGACACCGAAAGCAAATTCCCAGGCATGAACCTGGCGCTACCACCGACCTGATCACGCTTCGAGTGGCGGCCGACCCGAGGTACCCGCGGCTTGCTGCTGCGGGGCTTTCGTTTATCCTCCGCCGCAACGGAGGAACACATGCAGATCTACAAAGTCGGCGGAGCGGTGCGTGATCGGTTGCTGGGGAGACCAGTGACCGAGGTGGATTGGGTCGTGGTCGGCTCCAGTGCCGAAGAGATGCAGGCCAAGGGCTATCGCCCGGTAGGAGCAGACTTCCCGGTGTTTCTGCATCCGGCGTCAGGCGAGGAATACGCCCTTGCCCGCACCGAGCGCAAGAGCGGCCGCGGCTATGGCGGTTTCACCTTTTACGCGAGCCCTGACGTTACGCTTGAAGAAGACCTGACCCGTCGCGACCTGACCATCAATGCCATGGCCGAAGATGAACAGGGCAATCTGATCGACCCCTACGGAGGCCAGGTCGACCTCGCCGCACGCCAGCTCAGGCATGTATCCCCTGCGTTCGCCGAGGACCCGTTACGGGTGCTGCGTGTGGCCCGCTTTGCGGCGCGTTATGCCGAGCTTGGTTTCAACGTCGCGCCTGAAACACAAGCGCTGATGCGCCAGCTTGCCGAGTCGGGAGAACTGCAGGCGCTGACACCGGAACGCAGCTGGAAAGAGATCTCACGCGCCCTCATGGAGCCCCGCCCTGACGTGTTCGTGCAGGTACTTCGCGAATGTGGTGCTTTGAAGGAACTGTTTCCCGAAATCGACCGGCTGTTCAACAGGTCGGCAGCGCAGGCCAGCACCCCCGAGCCAGCAACGGGCGAACACATGCTCTCGGTAATGCGCCAGTGCGCTGCTCATGGACAGCCGCTGACGGTGCGCTGGGCCTGCCTGTTACAGCACCTGGGTGAAACGGTAGCGCCGATGCGTGGACCAGAGTCGGGCAAAGCGGGATTGCCGCTGATCGAGACCGTCAATGCTCGATTTAAAGTGCCGCGAGACTGCCAGGAACTGGCCATGCTGACCGGTGAGTTTCACGCTCAGGCCCATGGCGCCATGACGCTACCCGCGCCTCAGCTGTTCGAGCTGCTCCAGCACTTCGATATCTACCGTCGCCCGGAGCGCTTCGAGCAGTTCATTGCGGCTTGCGAAATGGATGCGAAAGGCCCTGGCATGGAGGCAGATGGCTATCCGCAAGCAGACTACCTGCGAGGCGCCGCCGAGTCCGCGCGCGCCGTACCGGTGAAACCGCTGATCGACCAAGGCTACAAGGGAGCCGAGCTGGGCGAAGCACTCAAGCGCGGTCGCCTGATTGCGGTTCAGACATACCAACGTCAGACCCAGGGCACCACCGACTGACCCAATCGGGACGAGCAGCGCCGAGCTTTAGCGAAGCCCAGCGTACGAGACGCGGCGCGCTCGCAGGTCTGCCTAGCTAGGGCCTGGAAAAAGAGGCTAGCAGCGCGGCCGGTGTCAGCTCATCGCCCTGCCAACGAAACGGCACCGGCCACAGTTGCTGTTGGATGCTCGATTCGCGCCACAGCTCGGCGAAACTTCGCCCCGTGCAGGGATGCATCACATCCGGAGCTAGCAGCGCCAGCGGCCAGAGCACGAAGGCATTCTTCAGCGTCTCCGGTCGCGGCAGCTCCAAACCATGGAAGTTGCCCACCAGATCGTCATACAGCAGGACATCTATATCCAGCGGCAGGCCTTTGCGGTCCGGCGCGTAGCGACCGTTATCCGCCTCGATGAACTTGAGCCTCCGGTCCAATTCCATCAACGACAGGTCGGTGGTTCCGCATACGACAAGGTTGTAGAAATTGTCGCCCTTGTAACCCACCGCGAGGCTTTCAAAAACGGGCGAACAGCGCATATCTCCGAGCATCTGTTCCAGCGCATCGAGACCGGCGGTGAGATTCTGTTCGCGTCGGTTATTGCTGCCGAGCCCCAGTAGTACACGAGTCAGCGGCATCCGCGTTCGATCTCCACGCCGAGCGCCGAGGCGCGCGCATTGACGCCCGGCTTGGTAACCCGCAGCCGCAGCCAGGGGATGCCAAACTGATGCATCAGGCCAGCAGCCAGTCGCTCGGCAAAGGTCTCGACCAGCTCGAAGCGCGACGCCTGCGCGAACCGATCGATGGCAGCAGTCACTTCGGCGTAATCCAGCGCCTTGTCCAATTCGTCATTTTCTGCAGCGGGACGAATGTCCCAGCCGAGCGTCAGATCCAAACGCAGGCACTGCCGAATTCCACGCTCCCAATCATAGGCGCCAATCAGCGTATCCACTTCCAGCCCTTCGATGAAAACTGTATCCACGCAACTCTCTCCTACGGCACGACAACTTCACCGCACGCCGTTAGACTCAGGAGCTCCCTGCCCCGGATGGATGCCATGTTTTGGCAACTGATTCTGCTCGCCTACCTGATCGGTTCTCTGTCATTCGCCATTCTACTCAGTCGCCTGACCGGCGCGCCCGATCCGCGGGTCGGTGGCTCCGGCAATCCCGGCGCGACCAACATGCTGCGGCTCGCTGGCAGGCGCCTGGCAATCAGCACGCTATTTGGCGATCTGCTCAAGGGCCTGCTACCGGTCCTGCTCGCCGCAGCGCTGGGCTTATCTGTTCAGCAACAAGCCTGGATCGCACTGGCGGCGGTGTTCGGTCATCTTTATCCGTTGTACTTCCGCTTTCGTGGCGGCAAGGGCGTGGCGACCGCTGCTGGCGCCCTGCTCGGCCTGTATCCACCAGCGGCGTTGCTAGCCCTGATCATCTGGCTGCTGGTATTCAAGGTCACCCGGACCAGTTCGCTTGCCGCGCTTGCCGCACTGCCGCTGTGCCTGCCTTTGCTAGCCTGGCAGCAGCCTGACGGGCTCTGGCCCATGGCATTGCTGGCCGGGCTGATCCTCTGGCGTCACCGTAACAATGTCCGCGGCCTGTTAACGGGCACGGAGCGGCACTTCTAAACCGACCAGCGACTTATACCGCTGCCAGCGTCTCCATCGGCCAACGCGCCTGAACCGAAATCTCCGGCCCGTCCTGCTGGCCGGCCAGCAACCGCTGGCAACCGGCGTAGGCGATCATCGCACCATTGTCGGTACAGAAACGTGGCCGCGCATAAAACACCTTCCCCTTCAGCTCTCCGAGCATCGTTTCGAGGCTCTTGCGCAATGCCGAATTGGCGCTTACGCCACCAGCGATCACCAGGTTATTCAAACCCGTCTGTTTCAGTGCGCGTCGGCACTTGATGGTCAGCGTCTCGACCACTGCCTGCTGGAAGGCCAGCGCAATATCGCAACGGGTTTGCTCACCGCCGTCGCCAGCGCTACGGCATTGCTGCCAGGTAGTGAGTGTTGAGGTCTTGAGGCCGCTGAAGCTGAAATCAAGCCCCGGCCGATCAGTCATGGGACGTGGAAAGAGGAAGCGACCGGGTGTGCCGCGCTCGGCGAGCAGAGCGATCTCCGGACCACCGGGATAACGCAACCCCATCAGTTTCGCTGTCTTGTCGAATGCCTCGCCGGCAGCATCATCTACCGACTCGCCCAGCAGTTCGTAGCGGCCGATGCCATCGACCCGAACCAACTGCGTGTGCCCACCGGAGACCAGCAACGCCACGAAGGGGAACGCCGGTGGCTGCTCTTCGAGCATGGGTGCCAACAGATGTCCTTCCATATGATGCACGCCGACCGCCGGCACGCCCCAGGCAAACGCCATTGCCTGGGCACACGAGGCCCCGACCAGCAACGCCCCCACCAGACCGGGACCGGCCGTGTAGGCAACCGCATCGATCTGGCTCGAATCGCGACCGGCTTCTGCAAGAACTTGACGAATCAGTGGCAGCATCCGTTTGACATGGTCACGCGAGGCCAGCTCCGGCACCACCCCGCCATAGACGCGATGCAGATCGATCTGACTGAACAGCGCATCGGCCAGCAGGCCTTGCTCGCTGTCGTACAGGGCGACGCCGGTCTCGTCGCATGAAGTTTCCAGCCCCAGCACCAGCATGGGTACGACCTTCCAGAGAAGCGAATGAAGCCGCGCATATTAATCGCCGTAACCGGCGACCGACCAGCGCTTTTCGATCAGGGGGCTTTGCATTCCATGCCGCAAGGCGTTAACATCCGCAACCCTTAAAACCAGCGTGCTCGCGATATTTGCCGAAGCGCGTTGTAACCGGTAAACAAGTGAAGGTACGTCCTGGATGCCCAACGTTAAAGTTAAAGAGAACGAACCATTCGACGTAGCTCTGCGTCGCTTCAAGCGTTCTTGCGAAAAAGCCGGTGTTCTGGCTGAAGTCCGCAGCCGTGAGTTCTACGAGAAGCCCACTGCTGAGCGCAAGCGCAAAGCTGCTGCCGCAGTCAAGCGTCACGCCAAGAAAGTGCAGCGCGAACAGCGCCGCAGCGTTCGCCTGTACTGATCCAGTACAGCTGAAGCTGCATCAAGCCCGGCCTAAGCCGGGCTTTGCATTTGAAAGAAACTCCGCTTCGCCGGTTGGCGAATGGCCGGAGTTTTTTTCATTCCGGCCCGAACACCGCGAGCGTATTCTCATACCCCTATGGCCGGTCTGATCCCGCAATCGTTCATCGATGACCTACTCAACCGCTCCGACATCGTCGAGGTGGTGAGTTCGCGCATTCAATTGAAAAAAGCCGGGAAGAACTACACGGCCTGCTGTCCGTTTCATAAAGAGAAGACACCTTCGTTCAGCGTCAGCCCAGACAAGCAGTTCTATTACTGCTTCGGCTGCGGCGCTGGCGGCAACGCGCTCGGCTTCATCATGGATCACGACAGCCTGGAATTCCCCCAGGCCGTCGAGGAGCTGGCCAAGCGCGCCGGCATGGAAGTGCCGCGCGAAGAAACCGGACCAGGGCGTAAACCACGCCAACCTGTGGACTCGCCGCTCTACCCCCTGCTCGAATCCGCCGCCGACTACTACCGGCAAGCCCTCAAAGGGCATCCGGCACGCAAGGCCGCCGTGGAATACCTGAAAGGCCGCGGCCTGTCCGGCATCATCGCCAGAGATTTTGGCCTCGGCTTCGCGCCACCCGGCTGGGACAACCTGATGAAGCACTTGGGCGGTGACGCCCTACAGCAAAAAGCGATGATCGATGCCGGCCTGCTGATTGAAAACGCCGAAACCGGCAGGAGCTACGATCGTTTTCGCGACCGGGTGATGTTCCCGATCCGCGACAGCCGCGGGCGCGTCATTGCCTTTGGCGGCCGCGTACTGGGCGATGACAAGCCGAAGTATCTGAACTCACCGGAAACACCGGTTTTCCATAAGGGTCAGGAGCTCTACGGCCTCTACGAGGCACGCAAGGCCAACCGCGATCTGGATGAAATTATGGTCGTCGAGGGCTACATGGACGTGATCGCGCTGGCCCAGCAAGGCCTGCGTAACGCCGTCGCCACCCTTGGTACGGCCACCAGCGACGAGCATCTCAAGCGCCTTTTTCGCATCGTACCCAGCGTGCTGTTCTGTTTCGATGGTGATGCAGCTGGCCGCAAGGCCGCCTGGCGTGCGCTGGAATCGGCTCTGCCCAATCTGCAGGATGGCCGCCGCGCCCGCTTTCTGTTTCTGCCGGAAGGCGAAGATCCAGACACCTTGGTGCGAAGCGAAGGCACCGATGCCTTCATGGCTCGGATACAACAACACGCACAGCCCCTGGCCGACTATTTCTTCCAGCAGCTCAGCGAAGAAGCAGACCCGCGCTCACTGGAAGGCAAGGCACACCTGGCCACCCTGGCGGCGCCACTCATCGAAAAGATACCCGGCGCCAACCTGCGTGCACTGATGCGCCAGCGCCTCGGCGAGATCACCGGACTGCATAGCGAAGCGCTTCAGCAGATGAGCGTTTCGTCGCCGAAAGTAGCCTTCGAATATGACGACAGCGTCTATTACGACACCAGCTCCGGACAGGACGACAGCGACTACTATGTTCCGCCTGAACCCGCCCAACCGAAGCGCAACAGCAAGAAAGAATGGAAAAAGGACTGGAAAAAGCCCGGGCAGCGTCCAGACTTTAAAGCACGCGCACCGAGAACACCGGCAACGGTAGAGCCGCCGGCCCTGACCACGCTACGTACCTTGCTGCACCACCCTGAGCTCGCTCAGAAAGTAGAAGATGCCAGCCATTTTGCCGCCGAAGACGACACGTATGCACAACTGCTCGTCGCCCTCCTCGGCACTTTGCAGAAAAACCCGAAGCTGCGCAGCCTGCAATTGATCGCACGTTGGCACGGAACCGACCAAGGGCGCTTATTACGTGCATTGGCCGAGAAAGAATGGCTGATCTCGGCCGATAACCTTGAACAACAGTTTTTCGACACCATAACAAGCCTTGCCGCCAGACAACGCGACCGCAGCCTTGAAACGCTGCTGCGCAAAGCTCGCCAGGGTGAACTCAGCGCAGAGGAGAAAGAACAGCTGCGCAACCTGTTAAATCGCAACTCAACACCCGCTATAGGGCACGTCTAAAAACGTAGGCGAGGCAGGCAAGATAAGGAAAAAACAGGCGAGGACGCGGAGTTTAGTGGCCTAAATGAGCAGTCCGAGCCTGTTTTTAACGCGGTATTGCCAACGCAGATAGTTTTAAGAGGCGCCCTAAATCGACCTCAACTGGCGCGTGAGGTCCCTGCTCGGCTATAATGGTCAGCTTGTTTTCAACCCGCCAGAACCGTCAGTGGATAGGGTTATATGTCCGGAAAAGCGCAACAGCAGTCCCGTCTCAAAGAATTGATCCAGCGTGGCCGTGAGCAGGGTTACCTGACTTACGCAGAGGTCAATGACCACCTACCGGAGGATATTTCCGATCCGGAACAGGTGGAAGACATCATTCGCATGATCAACGACATGGGTATCAATGTATTCGAGGTTGCCCCGGATGCCGATGCCCTGTTGCTGGCCGAAGCCGATACCGATGAAGCCGCCGCGGAAGAAGCCGCAGCGGCGCTTGCCGCTGTCGAAACCGACATCGGCCGCACCACCGATCCC